>CAZRUV010000131.1:0-8375 GCA_964603315.1 uncultured Rhodobacterales bacterium | reverse complement strand
AAGGTTGAGCAAACTCTACATTAAAGTGCGGGAGGTTTCGGGGGGCAGGTCACAGACATTCGCGAAGCTACGGCGAAAACTCACTTTTTCCGCAATGCAGAAAAAACCGTTCGTATGTTGCTCGACTTTCTGAAATCCCCCTAGCGTTTCGGCAAAAACACTTCGATCGCGGCAACGGCCATGACGTGTACGTCGTCCTGAACCGCGACATCCAATCCGCCAAGCTCCACCACGACCTCAACGGTGCCGTAGGGCATTAGCCCCGCGATCTCATCGACATCCACCGCATCGGGGCGTGGAACGGCCACGTGAACAACCACGCGCATACTGTCCCGCTCGAGCCCCAACGTGCCAAAGATTGGCAGCGACGCGCCCTGCAAAGCCTGCTCCACCGCACGGCGCGCGGCCTTGGTGTCGTCACGCCCGTGCAGGTCCACGCCTTGCGCCATTTCGATGATCAAACGCTGCTCAGCCATCCGCCGTCTCCACCGAAACCACAAGCGCCGCCTGTGCCATCACGGTTGGCGCACCTGTCCCTTCGGGCCGCGCCACGTCCAGTCCACCTGCGCGCACGTCAAAGGATGTCTCGCCATAAGGGAAGACCTCTGCCAGGACGGACACATCGACAAGGTCCGGGCGCGCGCAGCCGATATGCACCTCGATCCGCATGTCTTCCTTGGACACGCCCATATACTCCGCCAGGTTGATCGAGTTGCGCCACAAGGCCGCCCGGACCGCGCGGGCGGCGGCCTCGGTATAGCTGCCCCGGCGCAACGACGTGCCCAGGCCAAATTCCACGATCATGGGCCCCATCAGGCGTCCTCCTCATCCACCGGAAATACGAAACACTTGTCGCGCCTGATGCGCAGCCACATCACCGTCTCTGGCTGCGGCAGGAACACGCCGGGCACCGTCGCCCGCATGAGCGTGCCATCTTCATCCAGCCGGAACTCCACAAGGCTCTCATGCCCCATGAACCGCGCCCGCACCACCTGCGCGCGCGCCGCTGTCCCCTCGGCGGGCGTGGGAGCGGGGCCGACCCCGGCCCGGTCAAAGTCGATCTTCACATGTTGCGGGCGAAACACGATGTCGACCTGCGTGCCGTCCGGAACCCCCGGCGCGAGGAACCGACCGAACACCGTCATCGCCAGCGCGCCTCGAACCGTGGCCCGCAACCGGTTGGCATCACTGAAAAAAGCGACCGATTTCTGGTCTGCGGGGCGCGTATAGACATTGTAGGGTGCCCCACGCTGCACGATCCGCCCGTCGCGCATGAGCGCAATCTCATCGGCCATGCGCATCGCCTCATCCGGCTCGTGTGTCACCAGCAAGACGGCCGTGTCCTCTTCCTTGAGGATGGCAAGCGTTTCGTCCCGGATGCCGTCCCGCAGCCGGTTGTCCAACCCCGAAAACGGCTCGTCCATCAGCATGATGCGGGGGCGCGGTGCCAGTGCGCGCGCCAGCGCGACGCGCTGCTGCTCACCGCCGGACAGTTGGTGGGGAAAGGCGTCGATGAACCGGCCCATATGCACCCGTTCCAGCATCTCTTCGACCCGCGTGCGCTTTTGGCTGCGCGGTCCGTTCAACCCGTATGCGACGTTGTCCGCCACCGACAGATGCGGAAACAGGGCGAAATCCTGGAACATTAGGCCGATCTGACGTCGTTCGGGGGGCACCCGAAACACCGTGTCACAGATCAATGACCCGTCCACATGTATCTCGCCGCTGTCCTGCATCTCGACACCCGCGATCATCCGCAGCGTCGTGGATTTGCCGCAGCCTGAAGGCCCCAGCAGGCAGGTCACTCGCCCCGCCTCGATGCGCAAAGACACCCCGTCCACGACCCTCCGGTCGCCGAATGTGCGCACAAGGTTGCGAATTTCCAGCCTGGGTGGGGTCACCGTGACACATTCCCGATCAAAACAGTCGGTGACGTATCAGGCCCGCCGCGCTCCCGCAAGCACCGCTGCAAAGCCCACCAGCAGCACAACCACGCAAATGGCCAGCAATTGCTCGTATTTGTGCCCCTCGGGCAAAATGGCGGCAAAGACAGACCAGCTCCGCCCGAAATAGGCGACGGCTCCAATGACAGCTGCCCCGAAGGCCACAAGGTACGACCATGCGGGCACCTTCCAGCCGAGGATCAGCCCGACCACCAGCACCGGTGTGAGAAACATTGAGGCCGTCCCGCTCACCGCCACCGCATCAAACAGCGTTGCATTGCCCCAGAGCGTCAGGAGCGTTCCTGCGCCCATGAACACCACCATGACCCAACGCCCGCCCCGCAAGGACCGGGGCGCCCAGTGCAACTCGTCCACCACCAGACGCGCGGCCGAGGCCAGCGCGGAATCAAGCGTAGAGAGGGCGGAGACGAGCAATGACAGGACGAGTGCGGCAAAGACCCAAGGCGGAAACATCTGGCCCCATGTCCCGATCAACTCGGTTTCATAGGCGGTCCCGGTCAGGCTGGCCTGGATGCCAAAAAACCCAAACCCCACGATTAGCAGGGTCGACAACCAAAACGCATGCAGAAAGGACCGCCGTGTCGTGCCCTCATCGGCGAGAAAGCCGCGATCCATCATCACGGGATCATGGATGGGATAGGAAAACACTTGCAGCGCGGCCACCGCGAGCAACACCCAGCCATTATAGGCACCGGCCGTACCCGGCGCAGTCAGCACCGCCGCGAGAGAGAAACCGGGGCTGAGGAGAAGGTAGAGAAACGCCACCGCAAAGACGGCAAGGAACACGACCATCTGCGTCACATCCGTTCGCAGGGCCGCTGACAACCCGCCCCACGCGGAATAGGCAAGACCGACACCGGCCACAATCAGCACCGCCATCACGCTGCCACCTTCGATGATGGCCCCGGCGATCAGACCGACAACCAGCAGGTTGGCAAACACCTCTGACAACAGCCGCAGCGCGATCACGACGTTGTATGTCGTTGTGCCCTTTGCGCCAAAATGCCCGCCCAGCCAGTCCTGCACCGATCCCGCGCCACCGCGCCGCAGGCGCGCCACGACGAAGCCGCCGGTGAGGAAACTGCCATAATAGGCCGCGTAAGCCAGGGTGCCTGCGATCCCGTAGAAATACCCGAGGATCGCCGCATTCATCAGGCTGCGCGCAAATATCCATGTGGTCACCTGGCTCAGCACAAGCACCCATAGACCGGGCGCCACCCCATCGGTCCGGCCCGTGAAAAACCCCTCGACCGTTGCGCGCCGGGGTGCCGCCACGACGCTCGCCGCAATGAGAATGACGAACATGGCGATCAAAAGCGCTGGTGTCATGAGGATTTTCCCGTGCGACGTCTGCACGGTGTCCTAACAAGCGCATTCACCCCGCGCCACGGGAGGTGACGCGGATGTGAGCCATCGCAAGCGCTGCGTGATCACCGGGGTCGGCGGGTGGGCGAATTTGCGCAGCAAAGAGTGCCACCGCCGACCTCAGACAATCTCGAACGTCCCCGACGCGCGATCGACGCCATTGACCTGAATGGTCAAACCATGCGCACCGGGATGCAGTTCAAACGTGGTCGCATTCGCCTTCAGCTTGTGGACCTTGCTCAGGACCAACGGGGTGCCAGCCTTCACATCCGTCACCTTGAGCTTGAACACCTTTTCGCCATGGCGCCCGCCGGGCCGCGCAAACCGGATGCGATAATCCACAATCGTCGGTCCGCCGGTCGCACTTGTCAGTGTCACGTCAAAGGCAAGCGCCTCTCCGCGTCGCACCTTCGGGGTGCCAATCTCCAAATCCACGTCCACTGGCAAATCAGCCGCAAATCCCAGCATCTCCATCGCGCCCGGATGCCCGTCCTTGACCAGCGTGCGCAGCGCGTGGCGCCGCATCCAGTCGCGCTCTTTCGCGTGCTGTCGGGCATCCCCCTCCCACGCCGCCAAGCGGTCCAGAACAGCCTCCGGCCTTGTCTTGGCGATGTCATTCAGGTGGTTGGCCACGGACCGCGTGACAAAGCGCGTCGGATCCGCCTGCAAGCGGTCCAGCAGCGGCAGGGTCTGATCCAGCGTCAGGTCCACCTTGCGCGCCCAAGGCAGCTTGGGCCGCGTGCCCTCGCTCACCAACCGCCGCACGTGGTAGTTTTCGTCCTCCGACCACAACCGCAACCGCGCCAGCGTCTCTTCCGGCCAGCGGTTCAGAAACGGGCGGATGTAGAACTCCATCGAAAACCGTTGCGTGGCCGCATGCAGCAGGTCCAGCGCCCGGTCGCGATGGGCCTCCAGCCCGTGCCGCACGGCCAGCACACCCGGCACCGCATGGATGAACCGGCCAAAGTCATCGTCGCGCAAGCCGGGGTCCAGCGCCGGTGGCATGGCCGCCTCAAGCTGATCGGCCATGGTCGGGAAATCCCGCGCCAGATACGGTTCCAGGCAGTCTGCAAACCAGTCGATGCAGGCCACCAGCGACCGCTCCGCTATCCCCGACAGGGCGGCGCGGTGGAATGCGCTGCGATCAAACCCCGGCACGCCTGCGGCAAATTCATCCGCCAGATCGCCGAGGCTGTCCGCATTGATCAGCTGGTCTTTCAGCGAAAAGGTCGGGGCGGCCTTGGCCATTAGATCGTGGCCAGCGTCGCGCCACCGTCCAGAAGCAGGTTCTGCCCAACGATGAAACCCGCGTGCCGGGAACAGAGGAAGGCGCAGGCTGCGCCAAATTCCTCCCGCGTCCCGTAGCGCCCGGCGGGGATCGTGGCCGCGCGTTGTGCCCGCGCCTCGTCCAGAGTGATCCCCTGCGCAGCGACCACGCCGCCGTCGAGCGCGTCAGCGCGGTCCGTCGCGTGAATGCCCGGCAACAGATTGTTGATGGTCACACCCGACCCGGCCACCTGCCGCGAGGTGCCCGCCACATAGCCGGTCAGGCCTGTACGCGCCGAATTTGACAGCCCCAGCACCGCAATCGGCGCCTTGACCGATTGCGACGTGATGTTGACCACCCGACCCCAACCGCGGTCCATCATGCCCGGTACCAGTGCCTTGATCAGGGCGATGGGCGCCAGCATGTTGGCATCCAGTGCCTTGATGAAATCCTCGCGGTCCCAGTCTGTCCACATGCCCGGCGGCGGGCCGCCTGCGTTGTTCACCAGAATGTCCGCGTCTCCGGCCACCTCCAGCAACGTGGCCTGCCCCTCTGCCGTGGTCACATCCGCGGCCACCGTCGCCACATCGACGCCATGAGCCGAGCGAATGGCCTGCGCCGATGCCTCCAACGCGTCCGCGCCACGCGCGTTCATCACCAGATGGACACCGGCCGCCGCCAATGCCTCGGCACACCCCAGACCCAATCCCTTGGACGAGGCGCACACAACCGCCCGTTTGCCCGCAATTCCCAGATCCATCCTGTCACTCCCGAATAATGCTGTGATTTGGCCCAGAGGTAACGCGCCGCTCACCAATGCGCCAGTAAAAGGCCGAACCGTTGACCGAACCGCGCCATAATCCTACGCTATGCCTTCGCAAAAACCCGAGCACAGAACATGACACCGTCTTCGCCCGCCCAAAGCCTGCCTGTGTACCGCGCCCGCGCGCTGCAAGTGACCGACGGCGCAAATCTGGGCGACATTCTGGGCTGCGGCGAAGACCTCATGCACGACGATGTGTATACGCTCTTGCCGGATGCCGGGACCGAACGCCTCGCCTTGCACGCGACGGACGCGGCCCATCTGACGGTCGCCGAAGGCAGTCCGCTCGGAACGCCCGGAGCCGCCATCCATCTCGATTGCGCCATCACTCTGATGCCGCCGGACGGTGTCGTGACCGATGCCATCGTACTTGTCGAAGTGGATGGCAAAGGTCATATCGACGCGGTCTACCTGCTGCCTCTGGCCGCGCTCCTGCCCAAGACACCATACGCGCTGGTGGGCATCGACCATGCGGGCGCGCGGGCCAAGTTTGCCCATCTGGCCTGTGCCCGTTTCACGCGCGGCACGCACATCACGATGGCGTCGGGCGCGCAAACCCCGATCGAGGACCTGACCCCGGGCAGCCGCGTCCTGACCCGCAATGACGGTGTGCAAGAGGTGCGCTGGATCGGACAATCCACCGTCCGCGCAGTGGGTGATTTTGCCCCGATCCGGATCAAGGCAGGCACGCTCAACAACGCGCATGATCTGGTCGTCTCTCCCGATCACCGGTTGTTCATCTACCAGCGCAGTGACCAGTTGGGCGCGGGTCGGTCGGAACTGCTGGTCAAGGCGCGTCATCTCGTGAATGGCGACACCGTGGTGGTACAGGATGGCGGGTTTGTCGACTATTTCGAACTGCTCTTTGACACACATCAGATCATCTACGCCGAAGGGATCGCCGCAGAATCAATGTTGATCGACACCCGCACGAAACCTGTCGTGCCGGACGAAGTGCGGGCCGCCATCGCCCCGCACAACCAGGCCAGAATAGCGGGCCTCGACGTGACCGAGAGCCTGCTGGACCGCCCCGACGCCGCTGAAATCCTGCGTCGCGCCTCAACTCGCTGATCAGGCATCCGCGGCCAGACCGGAAACCGACTACCGGTTTCCGGCCGTTTTCCGCATCGGAAAACGCGCCTTAGGCGCCGTAGAAAAACTCTTCCCGTACGATCTTGCCATCGGCGACATGATACACGCCGACCTCCTTCATGTCCGACACCTCGCCGTTTTCCTTGCTCTTGGTCTTGATCTGGAAAATGACGGCAAAGCGGTCGTCACCGTGGGGCATCGGGTCCGAGATATCGGCCTCCAGCACTTCAAAGGCACTGTCCCACCAGGCATGTTTGCCCTTCAGCGCGTCCATGCCCTGCGCCTCCCGGCCCTGGCCGTAATCCACGGCTTCGACCGATACGGCGTCTGCCGCGTAGAGCGTGGCGAGGTTTTCTGTCTCCTTGCCGGTCCGGCAACCTTCCACCAAGGCGTTTGCAATCTCGTTCAGGGTCATGGCGCTTTCCTCCAAAAAGTTGATGCGGCAGACCTACGCCTCCGCCCTGTCAGTTTTTGGCAGTAGCCTTCGCGCCCATGGCATGCATGCACAACGGCGTTGGACGCGCGCACGCAGCCTGTGCGCCGCTTGTCCCCCTGCGTCTGCCCCGATATATGGCGCTCATGTTGGACAACCGCCCCGAATTGCCGCCCGAAATCGCCCGTCGCCGGACCTTTGCGATCATCTCGCACCCGGACGCCGGCAAGACGACCCTGACCGAAAAGTTCCTGCTTTTTGGCGGCGCTATTCAGATGGCTGGGCAAGTGCGGGCAAAAGGCGAGGCCCGGCGCACCCGCTCGGATTTCATGGCGATGGAAAAGGATCGCGGGATCTCCGTTTCGGCCTCGGCCATGTCGTTTGATTTCAAGGAGTTCCGGTTCAACCTTGTCGACACGCCGGGTCACTCCGACTTTTCCGAAGACACCTACCGCACGCTCACGGCGGTGGACGCGGCGATCATGGTCATCGACGGCGCGAAAGGCGTGGAGAGCCAGACACAGAAACTGTTCGAGGTGTGCCGCCTGCGCGATCTGCCGATCCTGACCTTCTGCAACAAGATGGACCGCGAAAGCCGCGATACGTTCGAGATCATCGACGAAATCCAGGAAAACCTCGCCATCGACGTCACCCCGGCCAGTTGGCCCATCGGTGTCGGGCGCGACTTCATCGGTTGCTATGACATCCTGCGCGACCGCTTGGAATTGATGGACCGCGCCGACCGGAACAAGGTCGCGGAGAGCATTGAAATCAACGGTCTGGACGACCCGAAACTTGTCGAGCACGTGCCGGAAGATCAGTTGAACCAATTGCGTGAAGAGCTTGAAATGGCGCGCGAATTGCTGCCACCGCTGGATCCTGAGGCGATGCTGCAAGGCACATTGACGCCGATCTGGTTCGGGTCTGCCATCAATTCGTTCGGCGTCAAGGAGTTGATGGACGGCATCGCGAGCTATGGCCCGAAGCCACAAGTGCAAAGCGCGGAACCTCGGCAGATTGCACCAGAAGAATCGAAGGTCGCAGGCTTTGTCTTCAAGGTACAGGCCAACATGGATCCGAAACACCGCGACCGTGTCGCCTTTGTCCGCATGGCGTCAGGGCACTTCAAACGCGGCATGAAGCTGACCCATGTACGGTCCAGGAAACCCATGGCCATCTCGAACCCGGTGATGTTCCTCGCCTCCGACCGCGAACTGGCCGAAGAGGCCTGGGCGGGCGACATCATGGGCATCCCGAACCACGGGCAATTGCGGATTGGCGACACGTTAACCGAAGGTGAACCTTTGCGTGTTACTGGTATCCCGTCCTTTGCGCCCGAACTGTTGCAGGGCGTGCACGCCGGCGACCCGCTGAAATCCAAGCATCTGGAAAAGGCGCTCATGCAGTTTGCCGAGGAAGGGGCGGCCAAGG
>CAZRUV010000130.1:0-8500 GCA_964603315.1 uncultured Rhodobacterales bacterium | reverse complement strand
GATCAACAATCCCGGCATACCGCTGGGCGCGGACGGCTATCCCACGGGCGAGCTGAAGGGCCCCGAAGTGATGACGCCCGTGGGCGTGCATGTCGGCTTTGAGCGCAATCTGCTCGATGCCGACGAGGCGGGGCTCCTGAACTTTGCAAAACTCTGCGTGCGCACCGGGACCACGACGATCACCGATCTCGCCTCCCGACTGGACCCCGACACGGTCGAGATGATGCTGCGGGTCACGTCGCAGGACGACTACCCGGCGCGGATCGTGCCCCTGCGCTTTTTCCTGGGTCTGTCGCCCGAGGACCTTGTCGCCGAAGTCTTGCGGCTGCGCGATCTATCCACGGATCGGCTTCGGCTCGGTCGCATCAAGATCGTGGCCGATGGGTCAATTCAGGGGTTTTCCGCGCGCCTGCGCTGGCCCGGCTACCACAACGGTGCCCCGAACGGCCTGTGGTATATCGCGCCCGAACAGCTTTCGCAGATCTTCCACCGCGCATTGGAAGCCGGCGTTCAGGTGCACACCCACACGAACGGCGATCAGGCGACACAGCTTGTGCTCGACACGCTGGCCCCTGCCCTGCAGGCCCATCCGCATCCCGATCACCGCTTTACCCTGCAACACTGCCAACTGGCCGACGCCGCACAGTTCCGGCAGGCGGCCAAGCTGGGCATGTGCGTGAACCTCTTTGCCAATCACCACTACTACTGGGGCGATGAGCACTACAATCTCACGGTCGGCCCCGAACGCGCGTTGCGCATGAATGCCTGCCGCACCGCGCTGGCGACGGGCATGCCTGTGGCCATTCACTCCGACGCGCCGGTGACACCGCTTGGCCCGCTCTTCACCGCATGGGCGGCTGTCACGCGGCTGACCGCCTCGGGCCGTGTGCAGGGTCAGGAAGAGTGCATTTCGGTTCCGCAAGCGCTCTGGGCCATTACGATGGGCGCGGCCTATACATTGCACATGGACGGCGAGGTCGGCTCGATCGAGACCGGTAAAAAGGCCGATTTTGCCGTACTCGAAGATGATCCGACCACATGCGACCCCATGGCGCTCAAGGACATTCCCGTGTGGGGTACGGTGCAAGGCGGGCGCGTTTTCGCCGCATCCGCGCTATGACGGCACGCATCCCGGTCACGATCATCGGGGGCTATCTGGGTGCGGGCAAAACCACGCTGGTCAACCAGATGCTGCGACAGGCAGATGGCGCGCGTCTGGCGGTGCTGGTCAATGAATTCGGCGCCCTGCCCATCGACGAAGATCTGATCATCGCGCAGGATGACACTCTGATCTCGATTGCGGGCGGGTGTATTTGCTGCTCTTTCGGATCGGACCTGACGGCAGCGATGCAGGATCTGGCCACGCGCGACCCGGCACCGGATCATATCATCATCGAAACCTCCGGTGTCGCCCTGCCCGGCGCGATTGCGGGCAGCATCGCGCTCCTGCCACGGTTTTCTGTGGATGGCATCTGTGTCCTCGCCGACTGCGCCCACGCACGGGCGCTGTCGCAGGATGAGTATGTCGGCGACACGATCACCCGGCAGTTTGCGGACGCAAACCTGCTGTTGCTGACCAAAGCCGATCTGGTCGGGACCGACGCCCTCGACGCGTTCCGGACCTGGCTGACAGAGCATTGGCCCGCACCAAGGCAGGTCTTGTCGCGTCACGGCAAGGTGCCCAACGCAATTTTGCTGGGCCAGTTTTCCAACACCTCCGCGACCGCGACCGGCGGGCATCACGACGCAGCCTATGCCAGCGTTTTTCTGGACTGCGACGCGGCGGTGGATGCGCAGACCCTCGCACAGACGCTGGCGACCTCCGAGACGGGCGTCCTGCGCGCAAAGGGGTTTGTCGATGACATGTCCGGCCGCCGCGCGCTGATCCAGATCGTTGGACCCCGGGCCGAGGTCACCTTTCCCGACGAACCTGCTGCACCCGGCCTTGTCTGCATCGGCTTGGCGGGTCGCCTCGACACAGACCGGCTGCGACAGCTGACCCACGGCTGACCTCTGCTCATCATGCGTCACAACGCCGTGTCAAACCCGGTCTGCCTCTTGCGATACAAGGCAGATTGCGCCAGTGGCTGCGCATCAACCCGACCCATGACCCCCAGCCCTCGTTCTGGACACTCGCCACACAGCGCGACGTGATGCGGCGCGCCGCGCGCATTTCCCTCATCGTGGGGACGCTCATCGCGCTGATCAATCACGGCGACAAGATCCTGATGGGCCGGATGGATGCCGCAAGCTGGATCAAATGCCTGCTCACCTATCTGGTGCCTTACGGCGTATCCACATACTCTTCGGTGATGGCCATCCGCGACCGCAGGCGTACTGACATCGCTTGAGTCGCGCTGCTATTTTCTACAAAGAGTTGAAAAAACACGTGGAAAGCGCAAAGCGCTGGTTTCCGCGATATTCCCGGTTAGAGTGAAACCGTGTCACGTGAACGCGTGACGAGCACGAGTGGCGCCGTTTCCCCCCAGCATAGTCCCGGCACGTATTTCCAATGACTGATGTCGCACGCGTAACTGCCATTTTCGACGACGTTCGATCCACCGAGCGCATTCTGAGCCTCGAATTCATCATCCGCCTGACACTGGTGCTGGTTGCCTGCACCTTTGGCTGGTTGCTGCTTGATCTGGATATCCTGCCGGCATGGGTGCTCAGCTACTATGGCTGCGTGCTGCTTGAGCGGCATGTGGTCTCCCTGCCCATTGGACAGAACCCAAAGCGCGCGTTTCTCCGCCTTTGGCTGGTCAGCTTCCTGCTGTCGTCCGTCTACGCCGTCCTGCCCGTCTATGTGTGGTTCATGGACCATGCAGTGTGGAAATTCGCCACCGGCGTGCTGTTCACCGGAGCCGCGCTGAACATTTTCTTGCTGCGCGCGCGCAACTGGCTGTTGGGGCTGGCTTACCTGATCCCGATGTCGGCGGCGACATTCATCATTGCCGCATCCTTTTACGAAAGCCCCTGGGGCGGTCCCTATTTCTGGTCGATGATGGTGTTGTGCACCTGCCTTGCCATCTATTTCGGGGTTTGCCTGTGGGAGGCGGACCGCGCCAACAGAGAGTTGAAAAAGACCCGCGAGCAGTTTCTACAGGCCCAGAAGGTCGAAGCGCTTGGCACCCTGACCAGCGGCGTGGCGCATGATTTCAACAACCTTCTCAGCGTGGTACAAGGCAATCTTGAACTGATGCAGGCCTATCCCGACGCCCCCGACACATCCGAATTCCTCGAAGCAGCACTCGAGGCGTCGCGCCGGGGGGCGCAACTGACACGGCAATTGACCAGCTATGGCCGCAAGGCGGAACTGTGGCCCAAACGCATGGTCCCGTCAGAGGCGCTTGACGGGATCGAAGGGATCGCAGGCCGCGTGCTGCCTGCCAACATCACGCTGGTCCTGCGGCGCAGCAAATCGCCCAGCGAAATCCTGATCGACGAAACGATGCTGCACTCGGCCCTGCTCAACCTCGTGATCAACGCCCGCGACGCGATGCCGGACGGCGGCGTTCTGACCATCGATATCGTTGACCCGGCAGTGCCGCCGGAAAACCTGACACCGGTCTCAAGCGCCGGCTACATCGCGTTCGAGGTCACGGATACAGGCACCGGCATTCCCCCGGACGTGCTTGAAAAGGTGCGCGATCCGTTCTTTTCCACCAAGCCCACCGGCGCGGGCAGCGGGCTTGGCCTGCCGATGGTCTGCGGTTTTGCCCTGCAATCGGGTGGAGACGTGGCGATCCGGACGGCGGTGGGCAAAGGCACGACCGTCTGCCTGATCCTGCCGCGCGCAGTCGACTAGCCGCCCATCAGCACGTCCCCATGTGCCTCGCGCAATTCCCGCTTGAGCACCTTGCCGGTTGCGTTGCGGGGCAAGGCGTCGACGAAAATCACCTTGTCCGGCACCTGCCATTTGGCAATCTGGCCTTCAAAGATCGACAGGATGTCCGCCGCATCCGGGCTCTGCCCTTCGGCGGGCACGACGATCAGCACAGGCCGTTCATCCCATTTCTCGTGGCGCGCGCCGATGACAGCCGCATCGGCCAGTTGCTCATGCCCCAGGGCGATGTTTTCCAGATCAACCGAGCTGATCCACTCACCGCCCGATTTGATGATATCCTTGGACCGATCCTTGATCGACAGATACCCATCCGGGTCCAGCGTCGCCACATCCCCCGTAGGGAACCAGCCATTTTCCAGCGTGCTTTCGATGCTCTTGCGGTAGTAGTTGCTGAGGATCCAGTGGCCGCGCACATGCAGATCGCCCTGCGCCTCGCCGTCTTCGGGCAATGCATGGCCCTGATCATCCACGATTTTCATCTCGACACCCCATGGCGGGCGACCCTGGTTTTCGCGCAGGGCCTGCTGCTCCGCCAGAGGCAGATCGGCATGCTTGGCCAGCGGCTGGTTCGTCGTGCCCAAGGGCGACATCTCGGTCATGCCCCAGGCGTGAATCAGTTCGACGCCGTAGCGGTCGCGGAACGTGGCGATCATGCTGGGCGGACAGGCCGACCCACCGACCACCGTGCGGGCAAGGCTGGTCAGTTCGGATCCTGCCGCCTCTGCCGCGCCCAACAGGCCCTGCCAGATTGTCGGCACACCAAGCGCAATGGTCGCCTTGTAGGTGTCGATCAGACCGGTCAGGGACGGCCCGTCGAGCCCCGGCCCCGGCAGCACCAGCCGCGCCCCAGCCTGTGCGCAGGCGTAAGGCGACCCCCACGCGTTCACATGGAACATGGGCACCACAGGCAACACCACGTCACTGGCCGAAAAGCCGATGCAATCCCGTGTGTTCGATGCGAGGGCGTGCAGCACGGTCGATCGGTGAGAATAAAGCACGCCCTTGGGGTGCCCGGTGGTCCCTGACGTGTAGCACAGCGACGAGGCGGTGCGTTCGTCAAAGTCCGGCCAAGCAAACTCAGGAGAGCCCTTGGCAATCAATTCGTCATAAAACAGCAGCCCTTCGATTTCGTCCGCAAGCGCGTCATCGCGGCCTTCCATCAGAACGATGTGTTCGACGTCCGGTATCTGCGGGCGGATCGCCTTGACCAGCGGCACAAAGGTGCGGTCGATGAACAGCACGCGGTCTTCGGCATGGTGAATGATGTAGATCAGCTGTTCGGGGAACAGGCGCGGGTTGATGGTGTGACAGACGAAACCGCCCCCCGAGACGCCAAAATAGATCTCAAGATGGCGCCGGTTGTTCCACGCAATCGTGCCGCAGCGGGCCTGCGGTCCCAGACCCAGCTGCGCCAGCGCATCCGCCAGACGGCGCGCATTTGCGGCGACCTCGCCCCAGTTGGTCTCGGTCACGCCCCCGGCCGTCTCCACCGACCAGATCTGCGTGGCCCCGTGATACCGCGCCGCGTGATCCACAAGCGACTGAATTGTCAGCGGATAGTCCATCATCTGGCCGTGCATGCGCACCTCCCTGCGTCATGATGCGTTTTGTGTGACCCTGCCAAAGCAGAGGCCGCGCATGCAAGCCCAGAAAGTGTTCAGCCGCGCGCCCGCAGCCACGCCACCAGCGCGCTCGTGGAGCCGTCCTTGCCGTCGCTGGGCGCTTCGCCCTCGATGATGGGCTGCAGGGCGGTGGCCAGTTCCTTGCCCAGTTCAACGCCCCACTGATCGTAGGAGTTGATGCCGAGGATGACGCCTTCGACAAACACCCGATGCTCATACAGCGCGATGATCTGGCCCAGCGTGAACGGGTCCAGCGTTTCGTATACCAGCGTGGTCGAGGGGCGATTGCCGTCAAAGACGCGATGGGCGGCTTGCCGCTCCAGCTCATCCCCGTCGAACTTGCCTGCGATCTTGGCCCGCGCCTCATCCAGCGTGCGGCCCCGCATCAGCGCCTCGGATTGCGCGAGACAATTGGCCATCAAGAGCGCGTGGTGGTGCTGCAAGTCCGGCTCGTGCCCGCGCGCGGCCACCATGAATTCGCACGGGATCACGGATGTGCCCTGATGGATCAACTGATAGAACGCGTGCTGCCCGTTGGTGCCGGGCGCGCCCCAGACGATGGGGCCGGTGTCCACGGGTACGCGGGTGCCGTCCATGGCGACGGATTTGCCGTTCGATTCCATTTCCAGCTGTTGCAGGTAGGCTGGCAACTGCCCGAGCCGCTGGTCATAGGGCAGCACCGCGCGGCTCGCATACCCGCAGGCCTGCCGGTGCCAGATCCCCACCAGCGCGAGCATCAGCGGCATGTTTTCCAGCCCTTCGGCCGCGCGGAAGTGGCGGTCCATCTCCTGCCCGCCGCGCAGAAAGGCGCGGAACCCGTCCGGTCCGATGGCGATCATCAAGGACAGGCCAATGGGCCCCCACATGGAGTAGCGCCCGCCCACCCAATCCTCGAACCCGAACACGCGCTCTGCCGGAATGCCGAAATCGGAGGTCTTTTCGAGGTTCGTGGAAAGCGCGGCAAACTGGGCCGACGCGTCACCGCCATGGTCCGTCATCCACGCGCGCGCGGTGCGCGCGTTGGTCATGGTCTCGATGGTGGTAAAGGTTTTGGAGGCGACGATCACCAGCGTCGTCTTGGCGTCAAGCCCACGCAGCACATCCGCGATATGCGCGCCATCCACGTTCGAGACGAAGTGCACGCGCGGCCCGCTGTGATAGGGGCTGAGGGCCTGAACGGCCATGGCAGGACCAAGGTCCGACCCGCCAATGCCGATATTGACCACGTCCGTGATCGCGCTCTCGCGTATCTCGCGGGCATAGCCCTCCATCCGCGCGAGCGTTTCCAGAACACCGGGCATCACGTCCTGCCCGTCGACCTCGACCGTCTCGCCGTCGAGATTTCTCAGCGCCGTGTGCAGCACCGCGCGCCCCTCGGTCTCGTTGATCGGGGCGCCGGAAAACATCGCATCGCGACGCGCGGCCACATCCGCCTCGTCCGCCAGCGCCAGCAGAGCGTCGCGGGTCTCCGCATCGAGATTGGTCTTGGAATAGTCAAACAGCATCGTGCCCGTTTCGACCGAAAAGCCGCGCGCGCGGTCCTGATCGAAAAGGTCCAGAATGCGCCGGTCGCGTACGGCCTCTGCGCGTGCGTTCAGGTCGTCCCACATCTCGTCACTCCGCCCAATGCACCGTCATCTCGTCCAGCACCGCCCGCACCGGCGCCTGCTCGGGGTCCAGCTTCATCGCCTGTTCCAGCGCGGCGCGCTTGTCCGCACCAAAGATCACCAGATGCTTGGCCATGGCGCCCGCAAGTGCCGGGCCCGAAAACGAAATGCGCGGCTCCTGCCCCGCTACGCTGACCGGCACGACCAGTGGCGCATCCGGTGCCAGCATCGCCGCCAGCCCGTCCGCACCGGGAAAGAGCGACGCGGTGTGCATGTCCGCGCCCATCCCCAACAGCAAAAGCGAAATCGGCATTTCTTCGGCCAGTTCGCCAGACAGGACCGGTGCTGCCTCTTCCGGTGTCATGCCTGCCCGGTAGAACGGCACGAAGCGCGCCGTTGCGGCGCGTTCGACCATCAACCGCTCCTTGATCAGCTTGCCATTTGACCGTGCGTGGTCTTCGGGCACCCAGCGTTCATCGCTGAGCATCACGTGCACCCGGTCCCACTCCAGGTCCACGGCGCAGAGCGTGTCAAAGATCGGGCCGGGCGTTGTGCCGCCCGGCACCACAAAAGACGCCCAAGGGTGGACAAGCAGGCAGTTCTTCAACTCGCCGGCCAGCACATCCGCCAGCCCCATCACGAGCATCTCGCGGTCGGCGTAGGTTTGCAGGTTCATGGCGCCACCTTACGCCAGACACGCCGGTCGCGCGCAAGCAATTGTACCGCTTCGGGCGGTCCATCGCTGCCCGCGTCATAAGGCTTCGGCACATCGCCCCGCTTGTCCCAGCCGTTGATGATCGGATCGGTCCAGGCCCAGGCCGCCTCTACCTCGTCACCGCGCATGAACAGGGTCTGGTTGCCCCGGATCACGTCCATGATCAGCCGTTCATAGGCGTCGGTGCTGTCGCCATCCTCACCCAGAGCGTCGGCAAAGGTCATGTCGAGCGGCACATTGATCAGGCGCATGCCACCCGGCCCCGGCTCCTTGATCGTCACGCCGAGCACGATGCCTTCGTTCGGTTGCAGGCGAATGACCAACTCGTTGCGGTGGTCGCTGGTCTCGCCAAAAATCGAGTGGTTCAGCTCCTTGAACACCACCACGATTTCCGAGGATCGCGCGCCCAGGCTCTTGCCGGTGCGCAGGTAGAACGGCGTGCCCGCCCAACGCCAGTTCGAAATGCCGACCTTCATGGCGATATAGCTTTCCGTGCGCGACCGCGGATCGCCCACCGCCTCGCGATAGCTCGGCTCGCTCTCGGTCGCCTCGTATTGGCCGCGCACGATATGATGGGTCTCGACCTCGTCCAGCGCGCGGATCACCTTGAGCTTTTCGTCCCGCACCGCGTTCGGATCGAATTTGGAGGGCGGCTCCATCGCAATCAGGCACAAAAGCTGCATCAGGTGGTTCTGCACCATGTCGCGCA
>CAZRUV010000129.1:0-8599 GCA_964603315.1 uncultured Rhodobacterales bacterium | reverse complement strand
GTACGATTTGAAACACCCGTTCACAGGATCCGACGCCATGGCTGATCAAGGCCGCAAACCGCCAACGCTCAAGACAATTGCCGAACTGACAGGGCTGAGCCTGTCCACAGTTTCTTTGTCGCTGCGTGACGGCAGTCGCCTCAAGAAGGAAACACGCGACAAGATTGCAGCTGCCGCAGCCGAGGTGGGATACGTACCGAACCGGGCGGGCGTGAGATTGCGCACCGGTCAAACCAATGTGCTGACCCTGATCCAGTCTCCTGCCAAGAACACGATCGACTATACACGCCAATTGATCGAAGGGATCGGCGCGCATCTGACCGACACGCGGTTCCACTTGAACGTCATTCCGGAACTTGACCCTGACGATCCGACCGCATCCGTGCGATATGTCCTGCAGAACCGCACGGCGGACGGGCTTATCCTGACCCACACCACGGCGCGCGACCCGCGTGTGCAATTGCTGACAGATGCCGGTTTTCCCTTTGTCTGTCATGGTCGCACCGAATTTTACACGCCGCACGCGTTTCACGATTTCCACGTGGAACGATTTGTCGAACTCGCCGTCAAGCGGCTACACGCCAAGGGGCGACGACGCTTTCTGCTGGTGGCGGAAGATGACGGTACAACCAACTTTGCCAAGATTTCGGGCGGGTTTCATCGCGCGCTGTCGCAGTGCGGCAGCGCGGGTGAAGTGGCAACGGACACCGGCATTCTGGTGTCGCCAGACACGGCGCGCGTCTTTGGACAAAGCCTCGCGGCACGGTCCCAGCCCTATGACGCGATCATCAGCAACAACGAGTTGGCCACACTGGCGCTGATGGGCGGGATGGCCGACAAGGGTCTGAATTTCGGCCGGGATTACGAACTTGTCTGTCGCCAGACAACGCAGATCCTGCCGCTTCTCTACCCACAGATCGACACGTTGAGCGAGGATCTCGTGGCGACGGGGCGCGAACTGGCCCGGCTCCTGATTGCCCGTGTCGCCGGTGCGCCGATGGACACGCTTCAGACCTTGCACGAACCGACACCGATGTGGCGCAGCGGCTGATCACGTGGCCAGTGTCACCCGCTGTCCCGCTTTGGCCGAGGCATAGATCGCGTCCTTGACGGCGATCACCGACAGATAGTCTCGCGCGGCGTTCTCAACCGCCCCGTTCCCGCGCATCGCATCGATCACGTGTGTGTTCAGCGCGTGCACGCAATCCCCGCCGAACCCGTCCCAGGTGTCAGCGGCCAAAACGTCTACGGTGTCGGACTTGCCGAAGTCACGGCGCGTCACGCGCCCGTCGCCCGTCAGGGCGAGTGTGCCTGCGGTCCCTTCGATCAGCGCCTCGCCCATGGTGCGTCGTGTGTTGTCGGCGGCATGATCCAGCAAACGGTTGCCATCAAACAGGGCGCGAACGCCCGAGCCGTGGTCAAAGATGACAAAGCCCGCGTCCTCGCCCGCGATCACCGGATTGATCCGGCGCAGATCCGCATAGACGCTATCTGTCTGACCAAAGAGATACTGGAACGTGTCAATCCAGTGCACGGCTGTTTCATGGATCAGAAAGCGCTCCATCTGCTGGAAATAGGGTTGCCGGTCGAGATAGGCACGCGGGCCTTGCCCGTCGCCGGGTCGCAGGCGGAATGTGGCATTGAGCACGGCGCCGATGGTGCCCGCATCAATCTCGGCCTTGATCGCGCGATACCATGGCTGAAACCGGAAATTCTCGTGGATGACGAGGGTCGCCCCCGCTGCTTCGGCTTCGGCGGTGATCACGCGCGCCTCTTCGATGCTGGTGCAAAACGGCTTTTGGCAGATGATCCACTTGATGCCCGCCGCCAGCGCGGCGCGCACGCTGTCCGCATGGGCGGGTGGCGGCAATATGATGTCGAGCAGGTCGGGCCTTGCGGTGTCGAGCATGACCTGCAGATCGGCAAATGCCGGCGCGCCTGTGGCCGCCGCGCGCGCGACATCGCGGTCACAGGCACCGACCACCTCAACGTCCTGCATCCTCGCCCAGCTGCCGAAGTGAAACTGACTGAAATAGCCTGCGCCGATGCAGGCAACGCGGGTGGTCATGGCGTGATCCAATTCGTGGATTGCGGTGCTGTCCGTCTCCTATACGGTGGGATATGGCAAAGCGCAAAAGCAGGGGCGGCGGGATGGCATATGTGGTGACGGTAACCTTCGAGATCGCGGCAGATCGGATGGACGCCTTCATGCCGCTGATGCGCGAAAATGCTGCGGCGTCGGTGCGGGATGAGCCGGGCTGCCTGCAATTTGACGTCTGCCAGGGGCAAGGTGGCCATGTGTTCCTCTACGAAATTTACACCGACCGTGCAGCTTTTGACGCCCATTTGCAGGCACCGCATTTCAAGGCATTCGACGCAGCGGTGGTCGAAATGGTGACGGCCAAAGCCGTCGCAACCTTCGATCAGGTCGACCGCAACCCGGATTGATGCTGAAACAATTGGTTTTGTCATCGGCTCAAAACCGGGGGAATTCCGCCAGTTTCGGGCCTTTTTGCTGAAACATTTGCCTCTCAGCGTCACGTGCGGGCGATTTGCGGCGTTGCAGCATTGTGGCTGTTACACGCAACCTCTACCTCTGTTTGCACGCGGCGATTGATGCCGCGATCAAGACACGAGGGCATATCATGACACGCACCGCCATTATCACAGGCTCCACCAGCGGCATCGGGCTTGGCATCGCCGAGGCTTACGCGGCACAAGGGTTCAACGTGATGCTGAACGGGTTCGGCGACGCGGACGAGATCGAGGCCACACGCGCAGCGCTGGATGCCAAGGCAGATGGCACCGTCAGGTACAATGGTGCCGACATGACGAAGCCTGACCAGATCGCCGATCTTGTGGCGCAGACCGAAACCGACATGGGCGCGGTCGATATTCTGGTCAACAACGCGGGCATCCAGTTTGTCTCGCCGGTCGAAGACTTCCCCATCGAGAAATGGGACGCGATCATTGCCATCAACCTCAGTTCGGCCTTTCACACCATCCGCGCCGCCTTGCCAGGCATGAAGGATCGCGGCTTTGGCCGGATCATCAACGTGGCCTCCGCCCATGGGCTGGTCGCGTCGCCGTTCAAGTCAGCCTATGTCGCGGCCAAACATGGCATCGTCGGATTGACCAAGACCATCGCGCTCGAGGCGGCGCAACATGGTGTGACCGTAAATGCGGTCTGCCCGGGCTATGTGCTGACACCGCTGGTCGAAGGGCAGATCCCCGACACGGCCAAGGCGCGCGGCATCACCGAAGAAGAGGTCAAGCGCGACGTCCTGCTGGCGGCGCAACCGACCAAGGAATTCGTCACGACCGAGCAACTGGGCGCGCTCTGCGTCTTTCTGGCCAGCGATGCGGCGGCCTCCATCACCGGCACGTCCCTGCCTGTGGATGGCGGCTGGACCGCGCAATAGGAGTTGACCCCATGTCCAAGGCAGAAGGCCGCGGCAAACGTCACGAAAAATCGGTGAACCTTGCCCTTCAGGGTGGCGGATCGCATGGCGCCTTCACCTGGGGTGTGCTGGATCGGATGTTCGAAGAAGACAGGCTGTGGATCGAGGCGATCAGCGGCACGTCCGCCGGTGCCATGAACGCGGTCGTTGCCACGCAAGGCATGTATGACGGCGGCGCTGCCGGGGCCCGCCTTGCGCTGGAAGACTTCTGGCGTGCGGTGAGCGTTGCGGGGCAGGCGAGCCCGATCAGACGCACGCCGCTCGATATGTGGGCCGGGTCCTGGTCGCTTGATGCGTCGCCTGCCTATCTGATGTCCGATCTGCTCAGCCGCATGGCCTCGCCCTATGATCTGAACCCGCTTGGCTTTAACCCGTTGCGCGACGTGGTGCGGGACTTCATCGATTTTGACAAGGTTGCAGGGTGCAGCGACATGGGGCTCTATATTTCGGCCACCAATGTCGAGACGGGCCGCGCCCGTGTCTTTCACCGCGAAGAGGTGACGCTGGACGTGGTCATGGCGTCCGCCTGCCTGCCCACGTTGTTCAAGGCGGTCGAGATTGATGGCGTACCCTATTGGGATGGCGGGTTCATGGGCAATCCGGTTCTCTTCCCGTTCATCGACCACTCGCCGTCCGCGGATATTGTCATTGTCCAGATCAACCCGCTCTTGCGCACCGGTACGCCGCGCCGCGCCCGTGACATTCAGAACCGGGTGAACGAGATCACGTTCAACGGCTCGCTCCTGCGCGATCTGCGCACGATTGACCTGATCCACCGGCTGATCGAGGACGGCGCGCTTTCGGACAACGAATACCGGGTCATGAACCTGCACATGATCGACGGTTGTGATGACATGCTGGCGCTCGATGCGTCCTCCAAGCTGAATTCGGAATGGGCGTTTCTGATCCACCTGCGCGACCTTGGCCGCAATCATGCAGACCACTGGCTGAACCGGAATTTCGACAAGATCGAAAGGGAAAGCACGCTGGATTTGCGTGCGATGTTTGATGACTTCGGCGCGCCCCACGGGGCCAACGTCGTGGAGTTGAAATCCAGAAAGGGATGATCCTATGACCATTCGAACGGAAGCATTCGGGCTCGCACGCGCGGCGCCCGGCGGGACAGGCTTTGCCCGGGATCGGGATGCCGTTCTGCGGGTTGATGTCCGGACCCGACATGCCGGAGCCTAGCGCCATGTCCACCGCCGCACAGATGACCGGGATGGCCACGGAACTTGCCGACAAGTCGCCGGAGGACCGCCGGATGGTGATCCGCCGGTCGACGATGATTGCACTGATTGCATTCCTGACGCTGATTGATCTCTTTGGCTCGCAAGCCCTGTTGCCGACGCTGGTCGAGACCTACGGTGTGACGCCTGCGGCGATGGGTTTTGCCGTCAACGCATCAACCATCGGTATGGCGTTTGCCAGCCTGATCGTGGCGCTGTTTGCCCGCAGTATCGACCGCAAGCGCGGCATCTGGATCTGTCTGGCGGTCCTGAGCATCCCGACAATCCTCCTGGCGCACACCGATGATCTGACCACCTTTACCCTGTTGCGCGTGGCGCAGGGGGTGTGCATGTCGGCGGCCTTTACGCTGACACTGACCTATCTGAGCGAGGAATGCACCGTCACGGCCGTGGGCGGCGCGATGGCCGCCTATATCACCGGGAACGTCGCCTCGAACCTCTTTGGCCGGTTGCTGGCGTCCGAACTGGCGGGCAATCTGGGACTGGCTGAGAGCTTCTACGGCTTTGCCGCGCTCAACCTCGCCGGCGCCTTGGCCGCGTATTTCTATATCGGGTCGCGAGACAGCCACGGGCATGTGCCGGACGACGCGGGATCCGTCGTGGAGGCATGGAAAGACCACCTGACAAACCCGCGCCTTGTCGCGATGGTGGGCATCGGGTTCATCCTGCTCTTCGTGTTTGTTGCGACATTCACCTATGCCAACTTTATCCTCAGCGAGGCGCCGTTTGCCTTGCCGCAAACGATGATCGGGTTGGTCTATTTCGTATTTGCCCCGGCGATCCTGACCACGCCGCTCGCGGCAGCCTCGGTGCAGCGCTACGGCGCGCGGGCCAGCTTTCGCGCCGCGATCATCGCGACGCTGATCGGGTTGCTCTTGTTGCTGACGCAAAGCCTCGCGCCGTTCCTCATCGGGTTGGCGCTGGTCGGGGCGGGACTGTTTTTTGCCCAGTCCGTGGCAACAGGTTACGTCGGGCGCACGGCTACCCATGATCAGGCGGCTGCGAACGGGCTCTACCTCGCCAGCTACTATCTGGGCGGCATCGCCGGAGCCTTTGTCATCGGACAGGTGTTTTCGATGGCGGGGTGGAGTGTGGCCGTTCTGGCGCCGCTAGCCCTGATGATGCTGGCCGGGGTCCTCTCGCTGAAGATGCAGCGCTAGGGCATGCGTTTCTTTCGGTCGCGCACTTCGGCATCTGTCAGAGTGGACTGGTTCAGTGCGAGAAAGGCGTCGCGCCGCCTGCGTGACATTGCCTGGTTGGCCTTTGCAACGGGCGTAAGGGTCGCCCGTTTTTCTGAAGTCACACCGGCATAGGCAAGCAGCGCATCCGCAGGGCCAAGGCGGGCGCCCCCGATAACTTCGAGCGCGAATTGGCGTACTTCGACGTCCGGCACGGCGCCCTGCACCTGTGCGACGATCCCCGGCAGATCAGCCGACGCGGCGTAGGCAAGCGCATAGTGGTCCGCAGCGATTGTGATGCGCGTGGCGCGCAGATGCTGCACGTAGCAACTGGCCAGCCAGGCGTCCCGGTCCCGGACCGTATAGGCAAAGCGTACCTCGACACCCGGCAGTGCCTCGGCCCACGCATCCACCATGGCCGCGGCGAGGGCAGGGGCGGCGTCATATGCAACAAGGTTGCGCCGTCCCGGCATGTGGCCGCTCAGATCCTCGGAACTCAGCAAAACGGTGTCACGGCGCATCGTTTCGGCGAGCAAAGCCGCCTCATATTGAACGAAACCCAGATCAACCGCATCGCGACTGACCGAATAGGCGCGCGCGGCCTCGCACAGCCCGACCATGTGCGGGCGCAGGACAATCTGCAGATCAGGCAGGGCGTCGCGGTTGCGCTTGAGCAAGCGCTGGATCGAGGTTGTGCCGGTCTTGTGAAAGCCCGCGTGGACGATCAACCGGCGCGGCATGGGTCAGAACAGACCTTCGGGCGGGTCGGCTATTATCCGCCCTGCGGCAAGGTCCACAGTGGGCACCGCGGCCTGTGTAAACGGCAGCAAAACCGTGGCCGTGGCGCCCGGGGCATGCACCTCGAGAAGGTCGCTTGCACCGTGGTTCTGCACCGATTTCACCCGACCCAGAGACGCGCCGCCCGTGTCAAAAACCTCGAGCCCGACAAGGTCGGTGTAATAGAATTCATCGTCCGGCAGGTTGGGCAACTGATCGCGATGTGCAAAAAGTTGCGTGCCCTTGAGCGCGTCGGCCTCTTCCTTGGTGGCAACTTCGGCGATGCGCCCGGCAAAACCGTTCTTGATCGGCCGTACGATGGCAAGCGTGAAGCTGCGGCTGCCGTTTTCTGTTGTGAGGGGGGCGTAGGTTTCGATGTCTTCGGGCACGGCGCAAAACGATTTGATCCGCACCTCGCCCTGCACGCCATAGGCCCCGCCGATGGACCCGACACATATCCGATCGTCACTCATTCCAGCACACTCCGTCGCGCATGGTGCCGCCGGCGTCCGTGCAAGCCGTTGTCGCGTTGGACCGTTCAAAGAACAGCCCGAGGACGAAGGCTGTCGGCAACAGGATGGCAAGGCGGAAGAGACCAAACATGTCGTCTTTTGCCCCGTGGATACGGGCGTTGTCCAGTGGGCGCTTGTGCGCGGAGCCGCAAGGGTGCATGCTGCATGTAACCTGCGCAGATCGCGCGGGATGGAGAATTTATGTCGGTATAAGCGCGGGCCATGCCCAAGCGATCACGTCGGGTTCATGGGGCTGTTTGATGGCCCGTGTTTGCTGTGCGCGGTCGTAGTTTGCCCCTCACCGGGGGTTCCTCAACATATTGAAACGATTGGAAAGGATGGCCATGCCAGACCCTTTTGACACGCGCGCGCCGCGCGCAACCGACATTGCGGCCCTTGCCGCCATCGCTGACGCAACCCTGTTTCCCGGAGAGATGATGGAGGGCATGATTGCCCCTGCGCTTGATGGGTCAGGCGCAGACATCTGGCGGGTGGTGACGCAAGGCGAAACGCCGGTCGGCTTCGCCTTTGCGCAAGCCGAGGCGATGACGGACCGAACGTGGAACCTGCGCGCCATTGCGGTGGTGCCTGATTTGCACGGGGCAGGGGCCGGAACGGCTCTGCTCCTGGCGATGGAGGCTGCGATGAGCGATGCGCGTCTGATCGTGATCGACACCACGCAACGTCCCGATCAGGACAGGGCACGCCGGTTCTATGCGGCGCGCGGGTACACCCAGACGGCGGTGATACCGGCCTTTTTCGGACCGGGCGAAGACAAGGTGACATTTGTCAAAACGCTGGGCTGATCTGCGACCGCAAAACAGGATGCGCCCGCCCGGTTCCCCGGGCGGGCGCATTTTTTTCGTGTTCCGGCAGAGGTTTACTCGGCTGCCGCTTCTTCGGCTGCGTCTTCGGCCGGGGCCTCTTCGGCGGGGGCTTCGGTGGCCTCTGCTGCCTTGGCGGCTTTCTCTTCGGCGCGGTCCTTGGCTTTCTGGCCGGGCTCACCTTTTTTCAGGTTCGCGCGCTCTTTCTTCTCCAGAACGCCGGCGGCTTCGAGCATGCGGCTGATGCGGTCAGTGGGCTGCGCGCCCTGGTCGAGCCAGTACTGAACACGCTCCATGTTCATTTTGACGCGCTCTTCGCTGTCCTTGGGCAGGAGCGGATTGTATGTGCCCAGTTTTTCGATGTAGCGGCCGTCACGGGGCATGCGGCTGTCTGCGGCGACAACGCGGTAGAAGGGGCGTTTCTTGGAGCCGCCACGGGCGAGGCGAATTTTCATAGCCATTTTGGGTTTTCCTTTGTTTTCAGTTCAGTATCCGGGCAATTGCCCTTGTCAGGTTTGGTGTTTGCGGTGGTGTTGGATGACCTCCGCGATGATGAAGTTCAGGAACTTCTTGGCAAATTCGGGGTCGAGATCGGCC
>CAZRUV010000128.1:0-8765 GCA_964603315.1 uncultured Rhodobacterales bacterium | reverse complement strand
TTCAGTAGACTGGACTTGGGACAAATAATGCAAAAAGAAGTGGTTGCGCAGCTTTCGACCCTCCCGGATCGAAGCCCCGCATATGCCCTGGTTGGCGAGGTCGATCTGGTCGTCGTCAGGTTCGATGATGAAATTTCGGTGTTCTATGGTCGGTGCTTGCACCGGGGCGCGCTCATGTCGGACGGGTTTGTGCGCGGCGACAACCTGATCTGTGGCGTGCACGACTGGGACTATCGCCTCGACAGCGGCGTCAGCGAATACGCCAATGACGAGGCCCTGCCGAAGTTCAAGTCATGGGTCGAGGGCGACGACATCTGCGTCGACGCGGACGAAATCAACGCATGGGGCCACGCAAACCCGCAACCGTTCAACCGCGACGCCTATCTGGGCCTCTATGCCGACACGTCTCACGGTACGTCCGAGGAACCCAATAACGGCCTGATACAGCAATATGCGCGCGACGGCCTGACCAGGACGGGTCACCACGGCAAGGTCGATGCGATGGGCGTGCCCCGAGACCAGTTGCCCGACTGGGATGACATCCAGATCCTGACGGCGCAACTGCACAAACCACCCCTGCTGGACGATGACCCGGTGGGAACGGACGTCGTGATCGGCCCAAACGCGCAGAAACCGCTGCGCCTCGACATCCCGCTCTTTGTCTCTGACATGTCCTACGGCGCCCTGTCGGAACCGGCCAAACTGGCGCTCGCGCATGGCGCGGAACTGGCGGGCACCGGCATCTGTTCCGGAGAAGGCGGCATGTTGCCCGAGGAACAGGAGGCCAATTCGAAATACTTCTACGAACTCGCCTCGGCCCGGTTCGGGTTCAGCTGGGACAAGGTCCGGAAATGCCAGGCCTTCCACTTCAAGGGCGGGCAGGGCGCCAAGACCGGCACCGGCGGGCACCTGCCCGGCAACAAGGTCCATGGCAAGATCGCCGAGGTCCGGGGCCTCGACGAAGGGCAGGACGCCATCTCGCCCGCCCGGTTCCCGGACTGGACGGACCCCGCGCAGATCAGGGATTTCGCAGACGAGGTGCGCGACCGCACGGGCGGGATCCCAATCGGCTACAAGCTGAGCGCCCAGCATATCGAAAAGGATATCGACGCCGCACTCACCGTGGGTGTCGACTACATCATCCTTGACGGGCGCGGCGGCGGCACTGGTGCTGCGCCGATCATCTTCCGTGACAACATTTCGGTGCCGACCATCCCGGCGCTGGCCCGTGCCCGTGCGCATCTGGACCGGCTGGAGCGGCACGATATCAGCCTCGTCATCACCGGTGGCCTGCGCAAGCCGGCGGACTTCATCAAGGCGCTTGCGCTTGGCGCGGATGCGGTGGCCCTGTCCAACTCGGCCATGCAGGCCATCGGCTGCATCGCCATGCGTGCCTGTCACACCAACAACTGCCCGGTCGGGATTGCCAGCCAGAAACCCCATCTGGTCAACCGCCTTGTCGTTGAAAAATCCGCACGGCAACTCGCCAACTTCTTCGACGCGAGCACCGAACTGATGCAGGTCATGGCCCGCGCTTGCGGTCACGACCACCTGTCCAAATTTCAGCATTCGGACCTCACCACCTGGAAAAAAGACATGTCCGACATTTCGGGCATCGCGTTTGGAGGCGTCGCATGACCGATCAACTCGACTGGATTTCCGTGGGCCACACCGGCGATCTGCCCGAGGGCCGGGTCAAGACCGTGACGGCGCGCACAACCTCGATTTGCCTGTCGCATTTCGATGGGCAATGGGCCGCCATGAACAACCACTGCCCGCACCAGCGCGGCCCCTTGGGCGAAGGCTCCATTGAACGCGGCGAAGGTGGAAAATGCTGGATCCGCTGCCCCTGGCACGGCTGGGATTTTGATCCGCTGACAGGCAAACCACCGGGTGGGCACGAGGACACAGGGCAGCAAATCTACCCCGTGAAAATCGAAGGCGACGAGATTTTCGTCGGCCTCGAACCCGAACCGCCACATACCCGCACCGTGTCCGACCAGATGGCCGAGAGCATGGTGAACTGGGGCCTCAAGCACGTGTTCGGCATGGTGGGGCATTCCAACCTCGGACTGGCTGACGCCATACGGATGCGTGTTGAAGCCGGAGAGATGAAATATGTCGGCATCCGGCACGAGGGCGCCGCGGCCTTTGCCGCATCCGCCTATGGCAAACTGACGGGTCATCCGGCCGGGTGCCTGACCATCGCGGGGCCGGGCGCGACAAACCTGCTGACGGGGCTGTGGGATGCCAAGGTGGACCGTGCGCCGGTGCTGGCGCTCACGGGTCAGGTGCAGACGCAGGTCTTTGGCCCGGGCGCCTTTCAGGATATCGACCTGAGCAGTGCCTTTGACGCGGTCAGCCGGTTCAGCCAGACAGTTCTCAGCACCTCGAAACACAGCGAGCTTGTGTCACTCGCGATGAAAAACGCGCTTGTTGAACGCGACGTGGCGCACCTGATTTTCCCCGACGACATGCAGACGAACCCGTCGGAGGCGCCAGCCTCCAAACCGGACGGGCGCATGGGGCGCGCCGTGGTCAAACCTTCCGACGACGATGTGGCCGACGCCCTGAAGATGCTGAACGGCGCCAAACGACCGATCCTCGTGATCGGTCATGGCGCATGGGACCATATGGACGCCATCACCGCGCTGGCCGAAACCCTCGGCGCGCCGGTTCTGACCACGTTCAAGGGCAAGGGCCTCCTGCCGGACAGTCACCCCAACGCCGCAGGTGTCTTGGGTCGGTCCGGCACGCCCATCGCGTCGTGGTTCATGAACGAGGCCGATCTGATCCTGACCTTGGGCACTTCTTTCTCGAACCATACCGGGATCGAGCCGTCCAAGCCGATCATACAGGTCGATTTCGAACGCATGCAGTTGGGCAAGTTCCACCCCGTCGACCTGCCCATCTGGTCCGAGATCGGCGCGTTCTGCGACGCGGTTGCAGGCAAGCTCGCACGGCCCGCGGACGTCCCCGACCAGATCGCCGAACTGGCCGAACGTTGGGACATATGGCGCACCGAAAAACGCTCCCGTATGGCTGAGGAGACGGCGAAAGGCATTCACGCCTTTGCCATCTTCGACGCGCTCAGCCGCGTGGCCCCCGCAGATGCGATCATCGCCGTGGACGTCGGCAACAACACCTACTCCTTCGGCCGCTATTTCGAGACCAAGGGCCAGCGGGTGTTGATGTCGGGCTACCTTGGCTCCATCGGCTTCGGCTTTCCGGCGGCCATGGGCGCATGGGCGGCCACGCAGGACTTTGACTGGCTCAAGGGACGCAAGGTGATCTCGATCTCGGGTGATGGCGGCTTTGGCCAATACTCGATGGAACTGACGACAGCCGTCAAATACGGGATGGATATCACCCACGTGCTGCTCCACAACGGCGAGTTGGGCAAGATCACCAAGGAACAGAAATCCGGCGAATGGCCGGTCTGGGAGACATCGCTGCACAACCCGTCCTTTGCCGCCTTTGCCAAGATCTGCGGCGCGCATGGGGAAAAGGTCGTGTCGTCCGACAAGATCGAAGAGGCTCTGCAAAAGGCGCTCGACGTGGACGGCCCTGCGCTGGTCGAGATCATGACGGACGCCGAACTGGTGTAAGCCTAGGGGTGCGCATTCACTGCGGCCCTCAACTGTTTACCCATTCTTAACGATCCGGACCGTACGCCCCGTTAACCACCGTTTCGGTGCATCATCGGTGTACGGGCTGTGCACAGGATGTGCACGCCTTGTGCATCGTGGATTCGCCTTGTTTTTATGGCGTTAACCGGGTGTTCCGATGCAGGGCGGCGTGGGTGTTGCGCGCACGCTACCCCGTGCGCCCCTCGAACGCCTTCACGGCAATCCCTTCGGCCTCCAGGGTCCGCCGGACCGAGGCTGCGATCTGCACCGCTTCGGGCGTGTCGCCATGGCAGCAGATCGTGTCGATGGGCGTCTCGATCCGCTTGCCGCTGTCGGTGATGATGGCCTGCGCCTTAACCATCTCGACCATCCGTTTTCCGGCGATGGCGGCATCGTGGATCACAGCGCCCGGCAGCCTGCGGTCCACAAGCGTCGCATCATCATTGTAGGCCCGGTCCGCGAAAATCTCGCAGGCAAAGCGCGCGCCAAGTGACCTTGCAGCTCGTTCCTGTGCGGTTGCCGCCAACACCACAAGGATCGCGCCCGGATGCGCGGACAAGGCCGCCTCGTAACACCCGCGCGCCATGTCCTCATCCTCGGAGGTCATGTTCCCCAAGGCACCGTGCAGCTTGATATGCCGCACCTCCGCGCCCAGAGCTGCCGCCATTCCCAGCGTCGCGCCGACCTGACATCGGATCGAATTCTTCAGCGATTCCAGTGGCATCTGCATCCGCCGCCGGCCAAAGCCCTGAATGTCCGGAAAGCCGGGATGCGATCCGATCCCGACGCGCTTGTTCAGTGCGATGCCCATCGTCGTGGCCATGACATCCGGGTCGCCCGCATGCGCGCCACAGGCGATGTTGGCCGATGTCACCGTCTCCAGCAATGCGGCGTCATCGCCCATCTTCCATGGCCCAAAGCTCTCGCCCATATCAGCGTTCAAATCGACTTGCATGTCCCTATCCCTCATCCAGGGCGGAGATGACCCCGCCCACCAGTTGATAACTCAGCAGATCCTGCATGTCTGCCGGATCGCGGACCAGCGGCGACACGGACTTGCGCAATGCGGCCCACGCCGCATCCGCGCGCGCCTGCGCCGCAATGCCCTCGTCCAGTGTGACAAAACCGAACCGGATTTCAGCGCCCGCAGCGGCCTGCACCACGCGTGGCAGATCGCATGGAAGCACCGTGCCAATCCGGGGGTAGCCGCCTGTGGTCTGGCTCTCGGCCAGCAGTACAAACGGCGCGCCGTCGCCCGCGATCTGAATGTCACCGGGGACGATCACCTCGCTCACCACGCTCAGCTGATCGGGGTTGGAAAAACCCTCGTCGCTGTCCATGCGAACTCCCTGACGGTTGGCCCGTGGATCGCGCCTGAACACTGTGTTTTCAAAGCGTTGCCGCGTATCCGGGCTGAAATCCTCAGTTTGCATACTGGGCACGATCCGCACGGTGCCACCGCCAAACCGGGCGTCGCGGGGCAGGGTCATACCGCCTTGCGCGGACCCCTTGCCAACGGGCAGCACGTCGCCCGCTGCAACCAGAGCCCCGAGGCCGGTGGACTGATGCGTGGCCCGCGCACCCAGCACAGGGTCGGTCGCAAAGCCGCCGCTCACATGCAGATAGCCATAAGTTCCCTCACGGGTGGGTCCGACCACCAGTTGGGCGCCCGCCGTCAGGGTGTGGCTGGCATTCCAGGCCACCGCACTTCCGTCGATGCTTGCTGTCATATCAGCACCGGTCAGTGCGATGACCATGTCTTCGCCCGCCTCGAACGTGCCGCCGGTACCAACCATTTCGAAGACCGCGCAGTCCGGTGACTGGCTCAGCAGGGCCGCCCCTTCGTGGACGGCCAGCAGGTCCGCCGCACCGCCGCGCGTCAAGCCCTGGGCGAGGTATCCGGGCCGTCCAAGATCCTGTACGGCGACACCGGGTCCCACCTGATGCACGTGCAAGGCCCTCATTCCAGCACCGTCCGTTCCGTCCCGTCATGGCCCGATGCTTCAAGCCGTTCCAGTTCGGCCTGCGTTATGTCCGCAAATTGCACCTCGTCACCGGGGCTCAGCAGGAACGGCTCCGCCGCGTTGGGCTGAAAACAACGAAAGGCCGACTGACCCACATGCCGCCACCCCGTTGGCGTGTCTTTCGCAAAGAGGCATATCTGCCGCACCGCCGCGACAAGCGCGCCCTGGGGCACGTTGGGCGACAGACCGACCTGCCGCGGGATATCCCAGTGCGCGTCAAGCGTGCCGAGGTAAGGTTGCCCGGGCGCAAACCCGATGGTGAGCACGCGCAGCCGGGTGCCGGTCAATTCCGCCAGTGCCTCGGCTGCGGTCCGCCCGGCGGCATCTGCCGCCTCGTCAAATTGCGGCGCGCGCGGGCCGCCAAAGACCGCAGGGATCGTCCACAGGGTGCGCCCTGCGGGCAGCGGGGCGGCCAACCAGTCGCGCTGCGCCAGAACCTCGGCCAATGCGTCGCGCAAGGGCATGAACCCGTGCGCCGCCAGATCTACGCGGAAAAAGGCTGATACCAGAGTGCTGCTGCTCTCCTCGACCTGTGGCCAGGCCAGGGCGTCGACGGCCCCGCGAAAGGCGATGGCGGCCCGGTTCACCGCATCCGTCGCCTTGTCGCCAAAGGTCACCAGAACGCCCGCAAGGCCGACCGACTGTATCTTTGGAAACTCCGTCATGCGTCGCAGCCTAGCCACTCTGCGGGGACGTGCAATTGCTTACACCGGTTCGCGCAACCAACCGTCGTCGAAAACAACACGCGACACCCCCGCCAGCCGCTTCAGCCGGTCCAGCTCGCCCTCCAGCGCCCGTGTCCGCCCCTTGCCCCAACGCACTTTCCGCTCGGGCCAGAGGGCGCGGACGCGCAACGTGTCGGTGTCGCGGAACGCCTTCATGTCTATGCGCCCCACCAACCGGTCGCCTTCGAGCAACGGGAGCACGTAGTACCCATAGGTCCGCTTGGCCTCCGGCACGAAAATCTCGATCCGGTAGGCAAATCCGAAAAGACGTTCGGCCCGCGCCCTGTCGCGCAAGGCCGGATCAAACGGGCTCAGCACCCGCAAGCGCGTACAGGGTTCGGCGTTCAGGGCAGGGTCTTCGGCAACCTCGGGCGTGGTGTAAACGCTACGCACCGCTCCATCCACACATGTGATGCGTGCTTCGGTGATGCGCCCGTCGCGCTGCGCCTGATCACACCAGGTCTTGGCCTCGGCGGGTGTGATATGGTCCCAGAACCGGGCCAATTCGCCGGGCGTGGCAAAGCCCAGACGATCCATCGCCTCGCGGCAACACCAGTCAATCGTCTCCTCAAGATCCGGCGCATTGCCAATCTGGACAGGGTCCAGCGCACGCTCCGTCAGATCGTAATACTTGCGGAACCCTTCCCGTTTGACCACCGCAAGCGCACCGCTGCGCCACAGGTATTCCAGCGCCGTCTTGGACGGGTGCCAGTCCCACCAGCCGCCCGACCCGCGCGTCTCACCCGCACCGACATCGGCCGAACAGACCGGCCCGCGGTCGCGGATCATGTCGAGCACGTCCTGAAACTTTGCCTCGAACCCGGCGCGTCGGGCGTCCCCCCACCGGTCGCGCAGCAGCGCCGCATCCCGCGTGCGGCGCAAGTGCCAGTACGGATAGGACCGCATCGGAATAACGGCTGCGTCATGAGTCCAGTGTTCGAATAACGCACGGTCGCGTTCGTAAAGAAGCTTTAAGGATTTAGGCCGATACCTCGGTCTGCGCGAAAACAGGATCAGATCATGGGCGCGGGCGACCGTGTTGATGCTGTCCAACTGGACAAAGCCCAGCCGTTCGATCAACGCCAGCAGGTCCTTGCCATGTGCGGGCCCCTGCGGTGTTTCCATAAGCCCGTGACGGTCCAGAAACAGACGCCGTGCCTGCCGGTTGCTCAGGGAAACCGGGGTCACGTCCGCAAGGCGCGGCGCAGCGTGTCACCATATGAGATTTTGGGCGCGAGTGTGATGTGCTTCGGGCTCGGATCGGCGTCCTGCAGCATACGATCCCGTATGATTTCTGCAGCGGCGCGACCGATCTCGAGCCGGCACGCGTCCGTTGTTGCCAGTTGACGTGGCAGGCCCTGCAGCAGCTCGACGCCATTGAACCCGGCAAGACCGATCTGACCGGGAATATCCACGCCCTTTTCCAGCAGGTACAGCAACCCGCCTGCACCAATCATGTCATTGGAATAGTACAGAAAATCGAGTTCCGGATTTTCGTTCAGCATGGCGGCGGTCATTTCGCGGCCCTTGGCCAGTGCGGACCCACCTGAATAAAAGTCGCGCGCCTCGATCTCGATCCCCGCCCGGGCGAGGCCCTCGGTCAGCCCTTCGAACCGTTTGCGCGCGCGGTGATCGCGCGGCATAGACGTGCCCATGAACCCGATGCGGCTGTAGCCCTGTTTCAGGATCGCCTTGGCCATGTCGAGACCCGCCTGCCGGTGCGAGATCCCCACCATGCTGTCCACGGGATTGCCATCGGTGTCCATGATCTCGACCACCGGAATACCGGCATTCTGCAGCATCGCCGTGGCCGCATCCGAATGCTCAAGCCCCGCGATGATCACGCCGGACGGGCGCCAGGACAGCATTTCATAAAGCACGCGCTCTTCCTTGTCGCGCATGTAGTCCGTGACGCCAAAAACAGGTTGCAACGGCGTGTCCTCAAGGACCTGATTGATGCCCGTCAGCACTTCGGGGAAAACCATGTTGGACAGGGACGGCACGATCACCGCCACCAGGTTCACATGTTGCGAGGCGAGCGAGCCTGCGATCTGGTTGGGCACGTAGCCAAGCGTCTTGGCCGCTTCGAGCACTTTTTTCCGTGTCCCGTCAGACACATCGCCGCGATTGCGCAGCACACGGCTGACGGTCATCTCGGACACGCCCGAGGCGGCAGAAACATCACGAAGGGTGAGGGGGCGTCGGGGACGTTCGGTCACGGGCGGTCCTTGGCGTAGTTTGCCCGAGTTACCGCCAAAACGCCCGCAACTTCAAGCGCCCGCAGGGTCGCAGGGGTGGCTTATGTGGTGACAAGCTGATTGTGTGTCAGTAAGTGAGACTGCGATGGCCCCGTGGCTCAACTGGATAGAGCAGCCCCCTCCTAAGGG
>CAZRUV010000127.1:0-9216 GCA_964603315.1 uncultured Rhodobacterales bacterium | reverse complement strand
CAGCTCGCCCGTGGGATAGCCGTCCGCGCCCAGCGGTATGCCGGGATTGTTGATCCCCGTCCGCATCAGGTCCGCCAGTTCCAGCGCGCGGGTGTTGACGTTCATGATGTGGCCGGACGCGTGCAGAATGCCGATAGGCCGCGTGGTCGACACGCGGTCCAGATCCGCCCGTGTGACCCGTTCGTTGTTCATGTAGATCGGGTCAAGCTGCCAGCCGGACAGCGGCGCGTCCGGGTCGTCCATCGCGTCGGAGGCGTCGCGCAGCCGCGCCACCACGGCGTCAATGCTCTTGAGCCCCGCCCACATCTTGCCGTCCGGGTCCATGCGGTCGAACCAGCCGCAATAGACCTTGGCCCAGAGCGAGCCTTCCATCGTGTGCGCATGGCCTTCGACAAAGCCGGGCATGAGCACCTTGTCGGCGAACCGGTCATCGACGGAATGCGCCCCCCACGTCTTCAACTCGTCCAGCGTGCCCACCCCGAGGATGCGGCCGTCCCGGACGGCCACGTGAGATGCCTCGGGCCGCGAAGGGTTCATGGTGATGATCTTGCGTGCCGCAAAGATGGTGGTGTCCGACATGTAAACGGCCTCGCTGGTGCTTTTCGCAGCAAAGCGTATTCGGGATTGGGCAGTCGGACAATTGCGGATCCGTCCTGCTGCATTTTCCGTTTTGAGTGGGGCAGATGCTGCGCTAGGCTTTGGCGAAATAACGATAATGATGTGGGAGAAAATGAGATGAAGCATGTGTTCAAGGGCCTTGTCGCGTCAGCGGCGCTGGTCAGCGTGATGGCCGTTGGTCAGGCCATGGCCGAGGAACCCGTCCGGGGTGGTACGCTGGTGTCGGTGATGGGGTCGAACCCCCGCTCGCTGAATGGCGCGGTACAGTCGGGGATCGTGACGGGGTATCCTGCCGCGCAGCTCTTCGCCTCGCCGCTGCGCTATGACGAGGACTGGACACCGCAGCCCTATCTCGCCGAAAGCTGGGAAGTGAGCGAGGACGGGCTGACCGTCACCCTGAACCTCGTCAAGAACGCCAAGTTCCACGACGGTGAACCCATCACCTCCGAAGACATCGCGTTTTCGGTTGATGTGATCAAGGCAAACCACCCGTTCAAGACGATGTTTGCGCCGGTCGAGACGGTCGAAACCCCGGATGAGCACACCGCCATCCTGAAACTGTCAAAGCCGCACCCGGCGCTGATGCTGGCCATGTCGGGACAGTTGATGTCGATCCTGCCCAAGCACATCTATGGCGACGTGCCCATCGAAGAGGTCAAGTCGCACCCGCGCAACAACGAGAATGTCGTGGGCTCGGGGCCGTTCAAACTGGTCGAGTTCAAGAACGGCGAGCATGTGATCCTCGAACGCTTCGACGACTTCTTTATCGAGGGGCGTCCCTATCTCGACCGTGTGGTGTTGCGCATCATCACCGATGTGTCGGCGCGCACCATCGCCTACGAGAACGGCGAGTTGCACATGGGCGCGTTTGAATCCGTGCCGCAGATGGTGAACCGCCTGAAAGGGGTGGATGGCCTGACCGTCACGCCCGAAGGCTATGGCGCCATTGGTCCGCTCGACTGGCTGGCGATGAACACCGGCGGTGACGGACCCTTGTCGGACGTGCGTGTGCGTCAGGCGATTGCCTATTCGGTCGACAAGAACTTTATCCAGAACGCGTTGATGCAGGGCACCGCAGCCGACAGCCGCACCGGCATCCACCCCGACAGCCCGTTCTACAATGAGGATGTGCCGACCTATGACGTTGATCTGGACAAGGCGAACGCCCTGCTGGACGAGGCGGGCTATCCGATGGATGGCGACAGCCGGTTCTCGCTGACCATCGATTTCGGCTGGCCGGGCGTGAAGCCGCAGGTGGAATACGTCAAGGCGTCGCTCAAGAAGGTCGGTATCGACGTCGAGGTGCGCGCGAGCGCCGACTTCCCCACTTGGGCCAAGCGCATGGGCGACATGGATTTCGACATGAGCTGGGACACGGTGTTCAACTGGGGCGACCCGGTGATCGGCGTACACCGGACCTATGACAGCACCAATATCGGCAAGGGCGTGTGGTCCAACACCCAAGGGTATTCGAACCCGCGTGTGGACGAGATCATGGAGATGGCCGCAACCGAACGCGATCCGGCCAAGCGCAAGGAACTCTATGCCGAGTTCCAGCAGATCATCGCGACAGATCTGCCGGTCTATCACACCAACACATTGCCCTATCACACGGTCTATTCCGACAAGGTGGGCAATCCGCCTCTGGGCATCTGGGGCACGTCGACACCGATCGACATGACATACCTCAAAGAGTGATCTGATGATCTTTGACCCGCAGCGGGGGAACCTGCTGCGGGTCCCTCATTCAAGGATACCCCGGCCCCCGTGACTGTGCTCCGCATCACTGCGACCCGCCTGTTCTACGCGGCCTTGCTGCTGCTGGCTGTGCTGGTTCTGAATTTTTCCCTGATGCATCTGGCACCGGGCGACGTGGCCGATACGATCAGCCAGTCGATGGGCGGCGCGGATCAGGAACTTCTGGACCAGATCCGGGCGGATTACGGCCTCGACCAACCCTTTGTCGTGCAACTCGCGCGCTATGTGGGCGGCGTCTTGCGGGCCGATCTGGGATTTTCGTTCTTTTACAACGAACCCGTGACCAAGCTGATCCTCGAACGGCTGCCGGCCACGCTGCTTTTGGTGTTCAGCGCGCAAATTCTGGCCTTGCTGGTCGGAGTTGTGCTGGGCGTGATTTCGGCGCGCAAACCCAACGGGATTGCCAGCTATGTGGTCACGTTCATTGCGCTTTTTGGCTATTCCGCACCGGTCTTCTGGACGGGTATCCTCCTACTCATCGCATTTTCGCTGCAAATCCCGCTCTTTCCGGTTGCGGGTATGCGCGATGTCACGGTTGAGGGCAATTTCTGGGTTGAGGCGGCGGATATTGCGCGCCACCTTGTGCTGCCGATGATCACGCTCGCCTCGGTCTTTCTGGCGCTTTATTCGAGGCTGGCGCGGGCGTCCATGATGGAGGTGCTGGGTTCGGACTACGTGCGCACGGCCAAGGCCAAGGGGCTGACGGACCGCGAAGTCGTCTACAAACACGCACTGAAAAACGCGGTGTCGCCGGTGATCACCCTGGCCGGTTTGCAGTTCTCTGCCGTCATTTCGGGCGCGGTTCTGGTCGAGGCGGTGTTCAGCTGGCCCGGCCTTGGCACGCTGGCGTTCCAGTCGATCATCGCACGCGATACGCCCACGATCCTTGGCATCCTGTTCTTTTCGGCGCTTGTGGTGATCGTGGGCAACCTGCTCACCGATCTGGCACAACGCCTTGTGGACCCGCGTGTCGGAGGCCGTTCATGACCGCGACACCCGACAATGATGTCCCCAAGGCGCAAAGCCCTCTGCGCGAGGCGTGGGGAATGTTCCTGCGCAATCACGCGGCTGTGGCGGCGCTGGTGGTGCTGGCGTTGATCTGCTTCATGGCCGTGTTCGGGCCGATCCTCTATCCCACCGACCCGTTCGACATGGTCTGGGCGCCGTTTTCGCCGCCGGGCGCGCAGGGGTTCCTGCTGGGCACTGACTATCTGGGTCGTGATCTGCTGGCGATGATCATCAATGGCGCCCGCGTCTCGCTGCTGATCGGGCTTGCGGCGGCGTCCGTGTCGATCCTGATCGGGGTGAGTTTCGGGGCGCTTGCGGGGTTCTATCGCGGCTGGGTCGAAGAGGTGCTGATGCGGATCACCGAGTTCTTTCAGGTGCTGCCCACGCTGCTCTTTTCCATGGTGCTTGTGGCGCTGTTCGGCGCATCGCTGCCCATGATCACCTTTGCCATTGGCGTCGTGAGCTGGACAGCCGTGGCGCGGATCACACGGGCCGAGTTTCTGCGCATCCGCGAACTGGAATATGTCATGGCCTCGCGCGCCTCTGGCGTACCCAACGTCAAGCTGATGTTCGCCGTGATCCTGCCCAACGCGTTGCCGCCGATCATCGTACAATCCGCGCTCATGGTGGGCTCCGCGATCCTGTTCGAGGCGGGCCTGTCTTTTCTCGGCCTTACCGATCCCAATGTGGTCAGCTGGGGCCAGATCATCGGATCGAACCGGCAGTATATCCTTGATGCGAGCTATACCGTGACCATTCCCGGCTTTGCGATCTTTGTCACCGTGCTGGCCATTTCACTGGTGGGCGACGGGTTGAACGACGCGCTGAACCCTAAGCTGAGGCAACGCTGATGGCGCTGCTTGAGGTCGAAAACCTGCGCATTGAGCTGACCACGCGCGATGGGACCGCGCCCGTGATTGACGATCTGTCCTTCACGCTTGAAGCCGGGGAAACGCTGAGCTTTGTCGGCGAAAGCGGGTGCGGCAAGTCGATGACGGCGCTGGCCATCATGGGGCTGTTGCCGGACCGCATTGGGCGTGTGGCCGCAGGCGCGATCCGCTTTGACGGCGAGGATATGACCAAAGCCTCGGATGCGCGGCTGCGCGACATTCGCGGCAATGACATCTCGATGATCTTTCAGGAACCGATGACCTCGCTGAACCCGGTCTTCACAATCGGCGAGCAGATCGCCGAGGTGCTGCGCGCGCATCAGGGGATGTCGCGTGGGGCAGCATGGGACGAGGCGGTGGCCCTGCTGGACGCGGTGCGCATCCCGAACCCAAAGGGCAGGGCGGCGGACTATCCGTTCCAGATGTCCGGGGGGCAGCGCCAGCGGGCGATGATCGCCATGGCGCTGGCGTGCAAGCCCAAGATCCTGATTGCAGACGAACCCACGACGGCGCTTGATGTCACGGTTCAGGCGCAGATTTTCGACCTCTTGCTAGACCTGCGCGCGCAGACAGGCACGTCCATCATCCTCATCACCCACGACATGGGCGCGGTTGCGGAAATGGCCGAGAAGATGATCGTGATGTATGCCGGGCGAAAGGCCGAGATGGGCCCGGTCGCGCAGATCATCGACCACGCCCGCCACCCCTATACCCAAGGTTTGATTTCCTGCGTGCCGCATCTGCATGACGTGCTGACCGAGGACCGGCCCGAGCTCTTTGAAGTGTCGGGCATCGTGCCGTCGCTCAGGGATTTTGGACGTGACCAATGCCTGTTTGCCTCGCGCTGCCAGCACGCGACTGAACAATGCCGCAGCGCCCGCCCACCGGAGCAAAGCTTTCCCGGCGGGCAGATCGCGGATTGCTGGCACGCGGAGGCGCTTTGAATGGCAGACGACGCGCTTCTGAAAGTCAGTAATCTCACCGTCCGCTTCGAGGTGAAGCGCGGCGGCGGCTGGGGCAAGAAGAGCTACCTCTATGCCGTCGATGACGTGTCGTTTGAAATCCGGCGCGGCCAGACGCTTTGCATCGTGGGCGAAAGCGGATCGGGCAAGACCACCGCAGCACTTGCGGTTGCGCGGCTGGTGCCCGCCCATACGGGCACGGCTGATCTGGGGGGTGAGGACATCCTGACCAAGCAGGGCGAAGACTTGCGGCGCATGCGCCAAAAGGTGCAGTTCATTTTTCAGGACCCCTATAGCAGCCTCAATCCCCGCAAGCGCGTGGCGGACATCGTGCGCGAACCGCTCGACAGTCTGACCGAGATGACAGCGGACGAGAAACAGGCTGTCGTTGACGAGTTGTTCGAGGCTGTGGGCCTGCGCCCGGAACAGCAGCGGCTTTTTCCGCACCAGTTCTCAGGCGGGCAACGTCAGCGCATCGGTATTGCCCGCGCACTGGCCACGCGGCCCGACCTGATCATCTGTGACGAGGCCGTGTCAGCGCTTGATGTGGCGGTGCAGGCGCAAATCCTGAACCTGCTGCGGCGTCTGCAAAAGCAATTCGGGCTGACCTACCTCTTCATCAGTCATGATCTGGGCGTGGTGCAGCACATGTGTGACAGCATCGCGGTGATGTATATGGGCAAGGTGGTGGAGCAGGCCGACCGGCTTGATCTCTTCAACACACCGCAGCACCCCTATACCAAGGCGCTCTTGTCTGCGGTGCCGCGCGTGGACCGCCGCGCCGAAGACCGCCAGCGCATCCTGATCCCCGGCGATCCGCCCGACCCGGTGAACCTGCCCAAAGGGTGCCGTTTTGCCAGCCGCTGTCCCGTGGTCGAGGCGCGCTGTCACGCGGTCGAACCGGCGTTTCGGGGCATTGACGGCAGCCATCACGTGGCCTGCCATCTTGTGACCGATGCGTCGACGAAATGAGCCTTGCGCAGAGCGCTTGAGCGGTGCGGATACATGGCGCTGACACTTCTGAAACTGCTGGCCCTCGCGCCTGTCATCGCCCCGCAGGGGTTGTGGGTTGCCGCACGTGCCGCGCGCCTGCCCGAAGCGTCGGGCGACCGGATGGGCAAAGCGGGGCACGGTCCGGCCTTGCGCCTTCTGGTTCTGGGCGACAGTTCCGCCGCAGGCGTCGGCGTTGACACGCAATCCGAGGCCCTTGGCGGGCGGCTGGCCGCCCGGTTGGCCGCGCGGTTTTCCGTGCAATGGCAGGTGGTTGCGCGGTGCGGCGGCACCGTGCGCAGCACGATGCGGCTGGTCGACGAATTGCCATCTCAGCCCTTTGATGCCGTGATTGTCGCACTGGGCGTGAACGACACCAAAAACGGCGTCAGCCTGAAAAGCTGGACGGGGGGATACCGGGCACTGCTGGACCAGATTGCGGACAGGTTTGGACCGGGGTGCATATGCGTCTCTGGCCTGCCGCCCTTGGGGGAATTTCCGGTGCTGCCCGCGCCGCTGAGCCGTGTTCTGGGCGAACGGGCGCACCTCTTTGACACGCATCTGCGCGTGATCGCGGCCGGACGGGCGGATACGGCATACCTGCCGCTCGATTTTCCGATGGATGTAACACAGATGGCCTCGGACGGGTTTCATCCGGGCCCGGACGTATACGATGCCTGGGCTGCACGGGCGGCAGGGATCTTTACCAAGAAGCTGTCGTCGAAGCTGGAATAGCCGTATACCGCCTGCGTCCCTTGTGACAGGGCAAATCCTGATGAGGTCGGCTGGTCGTGGAGCGGGTAACGGGAATCGAACCCGTAACTAAAGCTTGGGAAGCTGCCGTGATACCTTTTCACCATACCCGCACGCTGAGGCGTCTGGATAGGCAAGCACCGGTCGCGGGTCAAGTGGGTTTGCGTGCCGAATAGAAGTGGATGAGCGCCGGGATGTGCACGCCATCCGGCCCGTCATATTTGGCAAACTCGGAAGCAATGGCCGCCTTGACGGCGGCTTTGCCCTCTGGGCCGGCCTCGTGATATTGCAACGCGCTGTCTGCAGGGCCGATGTGGCAGCACAGCTCCGCCGCATCACTCAAACTGCCCTTTGGTGTCAGCATCAGCGCGCGCGTGTCGACCGTGAGGTCGGTGATACCGGCAGTGGCCAGCAGGCCCGTCACGCGGTCCACATCCTCGAATGCAAAAGGTCCCGGTAGTGTCCGGTCCACCTTGGGCACGGGCCCAAGCACCGAACGCGCGGCCAGCGCAGGCCCTGTGAACCACGGATTGTCCGGCGGCGGCGCCCAGGCCGACATCACCAACCGCCCGCCCGGGCGCAGCGCGTTCCACAAGTTTGCAAAGGCGGCACTGGTGTCATCAAAGAACATCACGCCGAAGCGCGACAGGATCACGTCGTAAGATGTTGTAAAGTCGTGAGTTTGTGCATCCGCCAAAGTCAGCTGTACCTGCGGCAGAAACCCGAGCCGGTCATGCGCGTGGTGCAGCATCGTCTCGGATATGTCGAGCCCGGTGACGTGACCCTGTCGTCCCACTGCCTCGGCAAAGCGGGCCACGCTTTCGCCCGTGCCGCACCCGATATCGAGAACATGTTCGCCTTGCTGGAGGTCTGCGAGATCGGCAAGTGTATCGAGCACAGGGGCCAGCAGCGCATCCATCTCCTGCTGCAGCGCGACCCAGGCGGGCCCCGCCGAAGTGGTCCAGAACGCCTCTTGATCCAGGTTGGTCACGCCCGTCGTCTCCGCCTGCGTCCGCCGTCTTCACCACCGCCCGTGTTGAAGCTGACCTCCGGCAGGTCCACGATGCTGCGCAGGATCGGAAAGGGATCCGCGGAATTCGGCAATGCGGAGGCGTTCACGAAATGCTCCTGAAAGCGGGGCTCGATGGCGGTTTCGACCTTGTGGATGCGCCGCACGGTGTCTTCGATCTCGGCCCGCGCCTCGCGGTTCAGCAGCGCAATGCGCGCGCCGGTGCCTGCCGCGTTGCCGGCAGAAGTGACTTTGTCCAGGGGCGCGTCCGGGATCATGCCAAGGACCATAGCATGTTTTGGCGAGATATGCGCGCCAAAGGCTCCGGCCAGAACCACGCGGTCGACGGCGTCGACGCCAAACTTGTCCATCAGCAGCCGCGCGCCGGAATAGAGCGCCGCCTTGGCCATCTGGATCGCCCGGATGTCGGGGTTGGTGATGGTAATGCGCGGCCCGCCCGTGGCCGTTCCGTCATGCAGCAGGTAGGCCTGTGTGCGCCCGTCGGGCACACAACGCGCCGAACCTGTTTGCGCGGCGGACCCGATCAGACCCGACGCGTCCAGCAAGCCCGCAAGGCGCATCTCGGCAATCGCCTCGATAATGCCCGACCCGCAGATGCCGGTGATACCGGTGCCCGCTGCGGCCTGCGCAAATCCGTCTTCGTCCGACCACAGGTCCACACCGATGATGCGAAAGCGCGGTTCCTTGGTTGCGGGATCAATCTCGACCCGTTCAATCGCGCCGGGGGCCGCGCGCTGCCCGGCGGTGATCTGCGCCCCTTCGAAGGCCGGACCGGTCGGTGAGGAACAGGCGAGAACCTTGTCGCGGTTGCCCAACAGAATCTCGGCATTGGTGCCGACATCCACGACCAGTACGAGGTCTTCGGACTTGTCCGGTGCCTCGCTCAGCGCGACGGCGGCGGCGTCCGCGCCCACATGACCCGCAATGCAGGGCAAGAGGTACACCCGCGCCGAGGGGTGGATGTTCAATTCGAGATCGTCGGCCCGCAGCCGCAATGCATCGGACGTGGCCAGCGCAAAGGGGAAAAGATCTTTGGTATCAATCGGGTTAATATTAGCAATACAGATTCTCTAGACCAAGAGATCAACAAAGAGGCTAATCATATCTATGATCTTAGTCAGGAGCTTCCCATAAGAATTTGCTTGTATGAGCTAACAGAAGAAGACCAGAGTACATTCTATCTCAGCATAGTCATACACCATATCGC
>CAZRUV010000126.1:0-9271 GCA_964603315.1 uncultured Rhodobacterales bacterium | reverse complement strand
TCATATATGGGGAAACCACCAAAGAGGAACCCGAAAGTGAGAAAAGTTTGTTCTCTGAGCCGATAAAAATGCGCACACCATCGCCGTCCTGCGCCAGATCGAGGAACTCGGCGATGTCACGTTTGCGTTCGAGGTCGTCAAAGAGGCTGCGAATACGCTCCAGCTCTTCGGTTTCGGTCGAATCGCTTAGCAGATTGGACCGGCCCCGGACGATCAGGCGTTCGGGTGTGTCGCCGTCGCCTTCCCATGTCGCAAGGCCGCTTTCCACCATCGCCTGGGACAGGGCGTCAAGCTCTTGGCGTCGCGCGGCGATCTGCGCCTGAACGGTGGTCTTGATCTCGGACAGTGTACGCCCTTCGATCATCGCGTTCAGGAAGTTCGCCGCCTCCCGCATGGAGCTTGGGGTCTGTCCGGCCGGTGGCTGGAACAGGCGGTTTTCCACGTGCCCATCTGCGAACACCAGCACCACCAGCGCCTGTTCTGCGCTGATCGGCACAAATTCCAGATGTTTGACCGGCGCTTCCTGTTTCGGGGTCAAGACCAGCGACGCGCCCTGCGTCACCCCCGACAACGCCGACCCGACCCGATCCAGCAAACCGGCGACATCCCGTTCATTCGACCCAAGCGTGGCGTCAATCTTTTCCCGATCACCATCATCGGGCACCCCGACCTCAAGCAGGCCATCCACAAACATGCGCAACCCCAGTTGCGTCGGGATGCGCCCCGCGCTGACATGCGGGCTGTCGAGCAATCCCATGAACTCCAGATCCTGCATCACATTGCGGATCGTGGCGGCGCTGACCTTCTCGCTGAAATCCCGGGTCAGGGTGCGCGACCCGACCGGGTCGCCGCTGTCCAGATACCCCTCGACCACACGCCGAAACACCTCGCGCGAGCGGTCGTTCATTTCATCCAGCAATGTGCGCGCATCTGTCATCACCTTTCAATTAAAGGTCGCCGAAAACAAAGGTCAATCGGGGTTGCGCCCATGGGGCCACGGGCGTTAGGTCGAAGCCGTCGAAAAAAGGAAAATGATATGCGCCCCTCGGGAAGAGAGTTGAACGAAATGCGGTCCGTGTCGATCGAGACCGGGTTTACCAAACATGCCGAAGGGTCAGCGCTGATCAAGATGGGCGACACGCACGTGCTGTGCACCGCCACGATCGAGGATCGCGTGCCGCCATTCATCAAGGGGTCTGGCCTGGGTTGGGTCACTGCCGAATACGGGATGCTGCCCCGCGCGACAAACACGCGCATGCGGCGCGAGGCGGCGTCGGGCAAGCAAGGCGGGCGTACGGTGGAAATCCAGCGGCTCATCGGCCGGTCCCTGCGCGCCGGTGTGGACCGGGTCGCCCTGGGCGAACGGCAGATCACCATTGACTGTGACGTCTTGCAGGCCGATGGCGGCACCCGCTGTGCGTCGATCACCGGCGGATGGGTCGCGCTGCGTCTGGCCGTGAACAAGCTGATGAAGGCGGGCGACGTGATCACCGATCCGCTGATCTCACCCGTCGCGGCGATCAGCTGCGGGATTTACGCGGGTCAGCCCGTGCTCGACCTCGATTATCCCGAGGACAGCGAGGCAGGCGTTGACGGAAACTTCATCATGACCGGCGACAAGCAACTGATCGAGGTGCAGATGAGCGCCGAGGGCGCAACCTTTTCCCGCGATCAGATGAACGCACTGATGGACCTCGCCGAAAAGGGCGTGGGCGAGTTGGTCGCAGCGCAACGGGCCGCCACTGCATGACCCGCAAGTTCGAAGGCGACCGCATCCTGATTGCCACCCACAACGCCGGCAAGCTCGAAGAGATGGAACAGCTCTTTGCGCCATTCGGCGTGACCGTTGTGGGTGCCGCAGAGATGCAACTGCCCGAACCCGAAGAGACCGAAGACACCTTTGTCGGCAACGCCCGGATCAAGGCCGTGGCCGCCGTGCAAGCCACCGGGCTGCCCGCACTTGCCGACGATTCCGGTATTCAGGTGGACGGACTGGATGGCGCGCCCGGTGTCTACACCGCTGACTGGGCCGAAACACCGGACGGGCGCGATTTTGTCATGGCGATGACCCGCACCCGTGACGCACTGATCGACCGCAACGCGCCGCACCCCTGGACCGCCCGGTTCTGCTCCACGCTGGTTCTCGCCTGGCCCGACGGGCACGAAGAGATTTTCGAAGGCACCGCAGAAGGCACGCTTGTCTGGCCGATGCGCGGCAAGCTCGGCCATGGCTACGACCCGATGTTTCAGCCCATCGGACACACCCGCACCTTTGCCGAAATGACCTATCAGGAGAAAAACGATATCTCCCACAGGGCGGACAGCTTCAAGAAACTGATTGCAGGTTGCTTTGGCTGAGGATTGGGAGGCCGGAGGGTTCGGCCTCTACATCCATTGGCCGTTTTGCGCGGCCAAATGCCCCTACTGCGACTTCAACAGTCACGTGTCGCGGTTCATCGACCACGACGCCTGGTGCGCCGCCTATCTGTCCGAGATCGCGCGGTTGGGCGTGGAAACGTCCGGCCGTGTTTTGCGGTCCGTCTTTTTTGGCGGCGGCACGCCCAGCCTGATGGAGCCGCGCGTCGTCGATGCCATCCTGAACGCGGTGCACCGGACATGGCCTGTTGCCAACGACATGGAAATCACGCTGGAGGCCAATCCGACCTCTGTCGAGGCCGCCCGCTTTGCCGATTTTCGACATGCGGGCGTCAATCGGGTTTCGATGGGGATTCAGGCCCTCAACGACACCGACCTGCTGGCGCTCGGACGCCTGCATACCGCGGACGAAGGGCTCGCCGCGTTTGACATCGCCCGCAACACATTTGACCGGGTCAGCTTTGACCTGATGTACGGGCGCCAGAACCAGACGCTGCCCGAATGGGAGGTCGAATTGGCGCGGGCGCTCGCCCTCGATCTGGATCACCTGTCGCTCTACCAACTCACCGTCGAGCCGGGCACCGCCTTTGGAGATCGCTACGACGCGGGCAAATTGCACGGCTTGCCGGATGATGACCTGTCGGCGGATCTATATGCACTGACGCAGGACATGTGCGCGGCGGCTGGTCTGCCCCGCTACGAAGTATCCAATCACGCGCGCGACGGCGCGGAATCGCGGCACAATCTGATTTACTGGCGATATGGCGACTATGTTGGCATTGGCCCGGGCGCGCACGGGCGGCTGACCCGCGACGGCACCCGTTGGTCAACCGAGCAGACGCGCATGCCAAAGGCCTGGCTGGACAATGCCGATCGCGAAACGCGCTCCGCCCTGACACGTGCGGATGCCGCGACGGAACACCTGCTGATGGGGTTGCGCCTGGCCGAAGGCATCAATCTTGACCGCTACGCCGCGTTGTCGCAACGCGCCCTGCCCCAGGACGTTCTGGACGATCTGACCGATAACGGGTTCGTCACGATTGAGAACCGTCAATTAGTTGTTCAAGATCAGGGGTTTATGGTTTTGAATGAGATCCTGAGACAGCTTTTGACCTAGGGCGCGCTCAACTTGCGGCACAGCTCGTCCAACTGGTCTAAGTCATTGTAATTCAATACTAATTGCCCGCCTTGACCATCCGCATTGTGGTTCAGCGAAACCTTGACGCCGGTTGCTGCCGACAGATCGGCCTCAAGCGCGCGGGTGTCTGCGTCTTTCGCCGGTTTGGACGTGCGTTCCCCCTTGAAGATGTTGTCGTCCGATCCGGCAACACTTTTTTTCACCAGCGCTTCGGTTGCGCGCACGGACAGGCCCTTGGCCACCACCTGTTTGGCCAGGCCTTCGGGGTCATCAGATGTGATCAGCGCCCGTGCGTGTCCCGCACTCAAGCGGCCATCAATCACAAAGGCCTGAACCCCCTCGGGCAATTGCAGCAGACGCAACAGATTGGCGATATGGCTGCGGCTCTTGCCCAACGCTTCGGCCATCTTTTCCTGCGTGTGGCCAAACCGCTCCATCAATTGTCGATAGCCCGCCGCCTCTTCGATGGCGTTCAGGTCCGCACGCTGGATATTCTCGATGATCGCAACTTCGAGGACTTCTTCATCACTGAAGTCGCGGACCAACACCGGCAATTCATGCAGCTGCGCCAGCTGTGCGGCACGCCAGCGCCGCTCGCCCGCAACAATTTCGTATGCGTCTCCGGACGGACGAACGATCAAAGGCTGCAGCACACCCTTTTCGCGGATCGAGGCGACAAGGTCATCGAGCTGGCTCTGGTCAAACTGTTTGCGCGGCTGATCCGGGTTCGGCTGAATGCGCTCAATCGGAACAAGCTGATCTGGCGTGCGCCCGGTCGCTGTTGGTGCCTCCGGTTCGGCGACGTCTGCCATCAGGGCAGACAAACCACGCCCCAGACCGCGTTTCTTGTCCTTCGCTGCCATGATCTACCCCCTGCGCCCCGCGTTGTTATCCATCAGTTCCTGCGCAAGCGCGCGATATGCGGCTGCACCTTTCGAGTTCGTATCATATTGCAAAACCGGCAGTGCGAAAGACGGCGCCTCGCTGACACGCACATTGCGCGGGATGCGCGTTTGAAACACCACATCGCCGAGATTGCTGCGCGCATCCTGTTCTACCAACTGTGACAGGTTATTGCGTGCGTCAAACATCGTCAGCACAACCCCTTCGAGTCGCAGATCGGCATTCCCGGCCTGACGCACCTCGCGAATGGTCAACATCAGTTGCGACAGCCCTTCAAGCGCGAAAAACTCGCTTTGCAGCGGAACCAGCACGGAATGGGACGCGATCAGGGCGTTCACCGTCAGCAGATTCAGCGACGGCGGGCAATCGATCAGGATGTAGTCGAACGCAAAGCGGTCCATCGCGGTCTGGCGCAGTGCGTCATGCAGCAGAAAGCTGCGTTTTTCATTTGACACCAGCTCGATATCCGCAGAACTCAGATCGACCGTGGCCGGAACGATGTGAAGGCCTTCGACACTCGTGCTCAGGATCACATCGTCCAGATCGATGTCTTCGAGGAGGAGTTCGTAGGTGGTGAACTCGCGATCCTCCATCTCGATCCCGAGGCCGGTGGACGCGTTTCCCTGCGGGTCAAGATCAACAACCAGAACCCTGCAACCTGCTTCGACCAAGGCGGCCGCAAGGTTGATCGCTGTTGTTGTTTTACCGACGCCGCCCTTTTGGTTGGTCACCGAAATGATCTTGGCACCCGGTGGGCGCGTTGGGTCAGACACGTTCGATGTCCCTTATTTTCAACAGTGCTGCTTCGTTGTTTGTTTTACTTGGTGTCGCATCGCATGAGAACCGCCAAGACTGCTCTGCCTGAGCGATTTCTTCCCGCCACTTCGCACCTTTGAGCAATATGCACGTGCCATCCGCCGTCAAGTGGCGTTGGGCCAGCGGTAAAAGATCAGACAGATTGATCAAGGCACGCGCCGAAACCACAGTTGCGTCCGTCGGCGGTGCCTGTTCAATCCGCTCGGCCAAAACACGCACATTCAGCTGCAATGTCCGCGCGCAGGTCCGCAAGAACGTCGCCTTTCTCTGATCGCTCTCAATCAGAACAGTTTCGTCCGTCAAGCCCTCTCCTTTGCGAAGAATGGCAATGACCAGCCCCGGCAGCCCGCCGCCACTTCCCAGATCGGCCCAGATGCCCGGCTGACCGCCATATATTTGCGCACTGTCCCAGATGTGCCGCTGCCCGATGTCCGGAATGGTGGTCGGCGAAACAAGATTGATCTTGCGCGTCCACTTCTCGATCAAGGCTGTATATTCGATCAGCGCGTCGGATGTTTCACGTGAAACATTGCGCGCATACCACCCTGGGACCGCGCTCATGCCTGTTTCTTTTCCAAATAGCGGAGGCGCCCGAGGATCAGTGCAAGAGCCGCAGGTGTCATCCCGTCGATACGCCCCGCCTGTGCGAGGTCGCGCGGCCGGACCTGTTGCAACTTGTTCCGCAACTCGTTGGACAGTCCGTTCACCGCAGCAAAATCAAAATCTCCGGGAATCGCATGCTTTTCGTCCTTTCGCAGGCGCTCAACATCCTGTTTCTGGCGATCAACGTAATTCGCATAGAGGGCGTCGCGTTCAAGCTGCGCTCGTGTGGTGGTATCCACGTTGGCCAACTCCGGGGATAGCGGCACAAGATCGTCAAAAGATACGTCGGGAAACGCCAGGACCTGGAACAACGTGCGTTTTGTCCCGTCCTGATTGACCCGAATTCCGGACTGCTGCACCTGCTTTGGCGTAAACTGTTCTGCTTCCAGAAGCGCGCGACCAGACGTCAGGGCGTCCATCTTCGCCGCAAAAGCCTCCGACCGCTTTGCGCCAATGCATCCAAGCTCCTGCCCAAAGCCGGTCAGGCGCTGATCCGCGTTGTCCGCCCGCAGCGAAAGGCGAAACTCCGCGCGGGACGTGAACATCCGGTAAGGCTCGGTAACGCCGCGCGTCGTCAGATCATCGATCATGACGCCGATATAGCTTTGATCACGCCGAAAAATCGCGGGTTCTGCGTTTTTGACATGCAAGGCAGCGTTCAAACCGGCAACCAGTCCTTGCGCCGCGGCTTCCTCATATCCGGTTGTGCCGTTGATCTGCCCTGCGAGATACAAGCCCGGCACATGGGGCACGCTCAGGTCGGCATCCAGTGCGCGCGGATCGACATAATCGTATTCGATTGCGTAACCCGGTTGCAAAATATCAACGTTTTCCAGCCCCTTGATGGAGCGAACATAGGCGTCCTGAACATCAACAGGCAGCGATGTCGAAATTCCGTTTGGATACACTGTATGGCTGTTCAACCCCTCGGGTTCGAGGAAGATCTGATGCGAGTCCTTGTCCGCAAACCGCACAATCTTGTCTTCGATAGAGGGGCAATAGCGCGGCCCGACACCGTCGATATGGCCACCATACATGGCTGAACGGCCGAGGTTGTCGCGGATGATGTCATGCGTTTTGCTATTTGTATGGGTGATACCGCAGGCGATCTGCCGCAGTGGCGCCGCGTCCGACAGGAAGGAGAACAGCGCGGGATCTTCGTCCGCTTCCTGCATATCCAAACCGTCCCAGTGGATCGTGCGGCTATCCAGACGCGGCGGTGTCCCGGTTTTCAAACGCCCCAGCGGCAAGTCAAAACTGTCGATACGCTGCGCCAAACGGGTTGCAGCGTCGTCACCCATCCGACCACCGGAATAGCTTTGGTCGCCAATATGGATCAGCCCTCGCAAAAAGGTTCCCGTGGTCAGGATAACCGCTCGCGCCCGGACTTCGCTGCCATCCGCAAGAACGATTCCAGCAACGCGCCGTCCGTCCATCACGAAATCAACGACCTCGCCTGTGATCAGGGTCAGGTTCTCACGACGCGCAATTTCGGCCTGCATGGCCACCTGGTAGGCATCCCGATCAATTTGCGCGCGCGGCCCCTGCACCGCCGGGCCCTTGCGCCGATTGAGCAAACGGAACTGGATGCCCGACGCATCAGCTGCACGACCCATGACGCCATCCAGGGCGTCTATCTCGCGCACCAGATGCCCTTTACCCAATCCGCCAATGGCCGGGTTGCAGGACATGACGCCAAGATCTGTGGCCTTCATCGTGGCCAGGGCTGTCTCCGCACCCATGCGTGCCGCAGCATGCGCCGCTTCGCACCCCGCGTGGCCCCCGCCGATCACAAGCACATCGAATTGTTTCACGTGAAACACTCCATCACTTTCCCAGACAAAAGCTGGAGAAGACCTCATCCAGCAATTGTTCAACATCCACGCGACCGATCAGTATGGCCAAGGCGCGAGTCGCCGCGCGAATGTCTTCTGCCGCTATATCGTACAGGTCCGGACCTTTTGCCACCTTCTCCATTGCCGCAGTCAGATCATGTGTGGCAGATTGCAATGCAACCCGGTGACGCTCTTGCGTTGCGAGGCCTGCGGTCGATGCACGATTTTCCAGAATCGAGGCCAACTGATCAATAAGCGCTTGCACACCCGCACCGGTTACCCCCGACACGGATGGCGCATCGTCGGTGCGCAAATCCCCCTTGGGTGCCAGAACGATATCCTCAGGCTCGGGTGACAGCGGAAGGTCCTCGGGCGCGTCGGCCAGAAACACGCGAATGTCTGCCCGCTCTGCCCGTGACAACGCCCGCGCCACGCCTTCGGCCTCGACTTCATCCGTTGTCTCGCGCAGTCCGGCTGTATCAAGCAATGTGACCGGTAGGCCGCCCAGATCCATCTGCACCTCGATCACATCGCGCGTGGTTCCTGCATGATGTGACGTTATAGCCGCCTCACGTTTCGCTAAACTATTGAGAAGAGTAGATTTTCCTGCGTTCGGAGGGCCTACGATCGCCACCTCGAACCCGGAGCGAACACGTTCGGCCGCGGAAAATCCTGCAAGCTCTCCTCCGATGCCGGATTGCACACCCTCGAGCAGTTGCAAAACCTCTGGCGAGACGTCAACGGGCACATCTTCATCGGCGAAGTCAATCGTCGCCTCGATCAACGCGGCCGCCCGGATCAGGTCAGTCCGCCACCTGTCGATGCGCGCGGAAAACGCACCATCATAGCCCCGCATGGCCTGTTGTCGTTGCGCCTCTGTCTCGGCGGAAATCAGGTCGCCCAGCGCTTCGACCTGTAGCAAATCCATCTTGTCGTTTTCCAACGCCCGGCGCGTAAATTCCCCGCGTTCTGCCAAACGGGCATCAAGCCCGCTCAGGCCGTGCAAAACCGCGCGCGTGATGGCGGGGCTGCCATGCAAGTGAAGCTCAACCACATCCTCGCCAGTGAAGCTGGCCGGCGCGGCAAAGCACAACACCAACGCCTCGTCGATGATAGCCCCGTCACTGTCACACACCTTGCGCAAGCCGGCCACGCGTGGTTCGGGCAGATCCCCGACAAGCGCATGGGCGACCGTGAACGCCGCGCGGCCCGAGATCCGGATAACCGCAACGCCTGCGCGTCCCTGAGCCGTGGCGAGGGCAAAGATTGTGTCCATGCGGCACTCCCCGCCCTGTAAAGCCCTCGTATCAGGTATTCATCGAATCGAAGAATTCGCTGTTTGTCTTGGTCTGCTTCAACTTGGAAATCAGGAACTCGATCGCGTCGGTCGTGCCCATCGGGTTCAGGATGCGCCGCAAGACGAAGGTCTTGGCGAGATCGTTCTTGTCGATGAGCAAATCCTCTTTCCGCGTGCCGGATTTGAGGATGTCGATGGCAGGGAACACACGTTTGTCGGCGATCTTCCGGTCGAGGATGATCTCGGAGTTACCAGTGCCCTTGAATTCTTCAAAGATCACCTCGTCCATGCGGCTGCCTGTAT
>CAZRUV010000125.1:0-9504 GCA_964603315.1 uncultured Rhodobacterales bacterium | reverse complement strand
ATGATGGCCGCGTTGATCGACACGCCGATGGAGCCGATGACCCCGATGATGGCGACAATCCCGAAAGGGTATTGCATGATCGCCAGTGACAGGATCGAAAGGCCAGCCGCCAGCACGCAGACCACCAGCGCCACCCCCGTCAGGCGGAATGAATTGAAGGTCAGCGCGATACTGGCGATGGTCAGCGTCACGATCAGGCCGACCGAGGCCATGAGATTGCCCACGGTGTCGGCACGCGCGTCACTGTCGCCGCCCAGCTTGAGTTCGTAGCCCTGTGGCAGCTCGAACCCGGTCTCGTCGAGAGCGGTCAGGACGTCCTGCAGCGCTTCTTCGGGCAGGACGTTGGGCACGAGAAAGGCCTGGATTGCATTCTCACGTTGTCCGTTGCGACGCGTGATGACGCTTTCTGCGGGTTCCAGAACCGGGCGGGCCAGGTCCGACAGGGGGACCGCGGGAAAGTCGCCCGTTGCGGATATGGTTGCAGCGCCCGGCACGAGGATCGGCATGTCGGAGATTGCGGTGAGGTCGGCGCGCAGCCCGTCGCCCATGCGCACGCGCACCGGCAGCTGTTCCGTCCCCTCGACCAGTGAACCGCCCGTGACGCCGGTCAGGGCCGCGTCAAGCTGCGCGGCGACGTCTGTTACGTTCAAGCCCAGAAGCCGAGCTTCGGTTTCGTCAATCTCGTAGCGGATTTGCGGCGCACCGCCGTTCACGCCTGACCGGACGGAGGTGACAAGATCGAGGTTGGCCACCTCGGCCCGCACCGTGTCGCCCAGGGTGCGCAACACATCGAGATCCTGCCCGACGATGCGCAATTCCACGGGTGCCGCCACCGGTGGGCCCTGCACGATGCCACGCACCACCACCTGGGCCTCCGGGAAACGCGCGCCGAAATCCTCTTGCAAGGTGGCGACGAGCCGGGCCGCGTCCGCGTCGGTCTCGGTGGTGATCATGGCCTGGGCAAAGGCGGGTTCGCGCGACCGGCCACCGGTGATGTTGTAATAGAACGCGGGGCCGGACTTGCCGATGGTCCAGTAGACCGAGTTCACGCCCGCGTCGCCGCGCAAAATGGCGTCCATGGCGAGCGCGGTGTCCCGGGTTGTCTCGATGCCGGTGCCGGGGGGCATGTCGACCTCGAGGTAGAATTGGTCGCGATCCACGCCCGGAAAGAACTGTGCCGTGAGTGTCGGGAAGCTGGCAAAGCCCAATACGGGGAGAATGAGCGAGATCGCGATGGCCTTCACCGGGTTGGTGACGGCGAGGTAGATCAGGGCCTCAAAGCCACGCCCCATGAGGCCGGTTTTCCCGGGTTTGTCGCGCGCGGGCAGGACCCATGCCGCGATGGCGGGCGTGACGGTGAGCGCCACGGCGAAGGACCAGCACAGCATCAGCACAACGGCGATGGCGATGGACCCGACAAAGTCTCCCGCCGGGCCGGGCAGCAGGATCATCGGGGTGAAGGCCAGTGCGGTGGTCACGGTCGATGCGAGCAGGGGGGCTGCCAGCCTGCGCACCGCGTCTCCGGCGGCTGCTTCGCGCGACATGCCGGTGGCCAGACGTTTGCGCACCTCGTCCACCATCACGATGGCCGCATCGACCAGCAGGCCGAGGGCCACAATCAGGCCGGTCACGGACATCTGGTGCAGCGGCAGCCCCATGAAATTCATTGTGGCGAGCGTGGCCAGTGACACCACGGGCAGGACCAGCGCCACGATCAACGCGGCGCGCACGCCGAGCGTGATCAGGAGGACGGCGACAACGAGGCCGACGCCGATCGCCATATTGGTGGCGACATCCTGCAGGCGCTGCACGGTATAGCCCGATTGGTCAAAGAGCAGCTCTTCGGAGATGCCAAGCGGCACGGCGTCGGCGCCGGCGGCCAGCTCGTCTTTGACAAAGCCCATCCAGCGGTCGATCTGCACGCCGTCTTGCGCCAGAACGCCGATCAGCACGGCGGCGCGCCCATCGGCGATGGCAAGTTCCTGCGCCGGGGTGCGCACGCCCCGCGTGATTGTGGCGATGTCCGACAGGGTCACCGTGGCGCCTTGGGGGTTTTCGCGCAGCACGACGTCACGCAGGCGCGACAGGTTCTCGATCTCGCCCGAGATGGTGATCGACAGGTCTACGGCCCCTTGCAGACGGCCCGACTGCACCTTGCCGTCCGCCGCCTGGATCAGGCGGGAGACATCCGTGGCCGTCAGGCCCAGAGCGGCGGCGCGGGTCGGGTCGATGCTGACCAGCACCTCTTCTTCCGGCACGCCAAAGCGCTCGACGGCGCGCGTTGCGGGAATATTGCGCAACCGATCCGACAGCACCTCGGCGTGGCGGTTGAGCAGGGCCAGCGGTACGTCATCATGTTCCGCGGCAATGGCGATGACGGCGGAATAGGCCGAAATGCCTTCGGCATTGAAATCGGGGGCGAGAACGCCTGCCGGAAAATCGGCGCGGGCGTCTTCGACAGCATCCCGCGCCTGTGCCCAGACCTGCTCGATGGTTTCGGCGTCAAGGGTTTCCAGCAATTCGACCGACACAACCGAAACGCCGGTGCGGGACACGGACGTGACCTCGGACACCTCTTCGATCTCGCGCAGTTCTTCTTCGATTTCTGCCGTGACCAGCGCCTCGACCCGGGCGGGGTCAGCGCCGGGGAATTGTGTGGTCACGGTGGCAAAGAGGTTGGTGATTGTCGGGTCTTCCTGACGTCCCAGCGACAGGAAAGACGACAATCCGGCTGAAATCAGCACCAGAAGGATCAGGGCGACGAGACGGGGCTGGCGGAAGGTGAGGGTTTCCATGGTCGCGACCTCAGAGTGTTTCGGCGATCTGGACGGTCTGGCCCAGTGTCACGCGCTGCGGTCCTTCCTCGATCATGCGGGTCCCGGTCGGGAAACTTCCCTGAACATAGGCCTGATCGGAGGTCGCGTGGATCACCAGCACCGATGCACGCCGCACGACGTTGTCCGCATCCACCACAAGCAGCGTCCACTGACCCTTGTCGCCTTCCTTGAGGCTGCGCAGGGGTACCCACGTGCCGGTTTCGGCCACCTCGGTTTGCAACTCCAGCCGGGCCGTCTGGCCAAGGGCCAGCGTTTCGTCGGTGTCGATGTCAAAGAGTGCGGTCCGCGTGCGCGTGACCGGATCAATGTCCGGGCGGAACGACGCCAGCGATGCGGCATATGTCTTGCCGTCAATGCGAATGCGCGCGGTGTCGAGCGTGGCCTCATCAATGCTGAGCGGCAGACCGACACGGATTTGCGGCACGCCGGTTTCGACAACTTCTATCAGCACCTGACCGGCGCCGACGGCCTCGCCCCCGTCCAGTTCGCGACGGGTCACGCGCCCATCGAACGGCGCAAAGATCTGCGCCTTTTGCAACTGGATGTCGATGGTGCTGAGGGCGGCGTCGATCTCGCTGATGCGGGCGTTCAGTTCGTCCCGGTTCGCCATGGACTGGTCGAGCCGCTCCTGACTGGCGAAACCACGGTCGCGCAAGGCTTCGCTGCGTTCCAGCGTTTGCAGGGCGAAGGCCAGTTGCGCCTCAACCGCCTTGCGCGATGCCAGTTGACGGTCGCGGTCGGCGCGCAACAGGTCGATGTCCTGGCGCGCGATCAACTGACCCTTGCGCACGATGTCACCCTCGTCGACAAGCACCGCATCGAGACGGCCGGCCAGTTCAAAGGACAGGGCCACAGTCTTGCGAGGCTCCACCTGCCCAACGAAACTGCGCGGGACGCTATACCCGGTGTCCTGAGACAATGCGCGCACGCGCACCGCAATCAGCGGGGCGGGATCGGGGGGCGGTGCGTCTGCCGCGCGCGCTGCCAACAGGGTCGACCCGGTCTGGACTGCATATCCGGCACCGGCAATCACTGCGGCGGTGGTGGTCAAAATGAATACAAACCGGATGGCGCGTCTGAAAAAGGAACGGCGGGGCATAATGACACCTGTCAAAGTTAGCGTCTCTTACATATGTAAGTGTTTCTAACTTTGACAAGGAAAAAAATTCGGGTAGGTCTGATCACAGATATGGCAGAGACAGTTAAGACAGAGAAAACGGCCTACCATCACGGCGACCTGCGCGCGGCGCTGGTCGAGGCCACGCGGCTTCTGATCGAGGAAAAGGGCATCGACCATTTTTCTGTTTCGGATGCGTGTCGTCGCGCCGGTGTGTCCACGGCAGCCCCCTACAAGCACTTCAAAAACAAAGGGGAAATGATCAATGCTGTGATGCTGGAAAGCATGGAGCGTCACAAGGCCGAGATGCTGGCGTCGATGCAGGCCCATCCGGAGGGGTCATTGGATCGCATCCGGGCGCTGGGCGAGAACTATGTCGGATTCGCACTGCGCGAGCCGGGCATCTTTCTTCTGCGCTTTGGTCAGAACGACGGCAAACTCGTGCCGGAAGTCGAGGATATGGGACAGGATATCTACGACATCGTGCAGAACGAGGTGGCGAAAGTTCTGGGCGAGCCGGGTGTGACGCACAAGGTCAAGCAACGCTCGTTCATGCTGTGGAGCTTTGTCCACGGGCTGTCCATGCTGTCGATGAACCCCGAACTGGCCGAAAAGGGCGGCAATCTGGACGTGGACGAGTTGCTGAACGAAATCGGCTGGCGGGTTCTGCGCGACTAGGATCAGGATCAGCAACATGGCGGATCGGTGTTTGACCGTCACGAGGCCTTTTGCCGGCGCGCAGCGCGCAACCAGTCATTGATGGTTCTGGTCGTCTGCAGGTTGGCGGAACTCGTGCTGTAGGCCTCGATCAGCGGGTAGGGCGGTGTGCGGTCATGAAAGGTCAGCGTGGGCCGGGACGCATCCGACAGTTCCTCGATCTCGGCGTACCGGATATTGCGCAAGGCGTGTTCGACGCATTGATAGGCAAAGAGCGTGCGGCGCTGCAGGGTGACGGTGCCGCGGCTTGCGTCGAATATCGCCTGATCGCGCTTGATGGCGAGAGCAAAGATGGCAAGCGGGATGGCTGCGCCCACCAGCACGGTGAGCAGACCGGCCATCTGACCCGAAAACAAAAGCGCCAGTCCAGCCGATGCGCAAGCGACGATACAGACAATCAACCCGGCCCCCATGAGCCAGGGCGCGTGGGCCAGGATAAGCTGGCCTGGCAGGTTGCGCACAACAGTCATACCCGCAGCGTAGCGGGAGGTATCGTGCGTCGTCCAGCCGGTTGCGCGGGGCCTTGCGCATGAAAAACCCCGACCGTGTGGCCGGGGTTTTCAGGCGTGCGGAAAAGGGTCAGGCCGCGAGTTTCTCAATATCCGCCTTGGCCGCAGCGATGGCGGCGTCACCGTTGGCAACCACGCGCTCTGCCGCGATCACCTCGACGTCCGTAATCCCGACAAACGCAAGAACCTGGCGCATGTAGGCGGTGGCGAAATCCATGTCGCTGCCAACGGGCACACCGCCGGTCGAAATGGCGAGGACGGCGCGTTTGCCGGTCAAAAGTCCCTGGGGGCCGGTTTCCGTGTATTTGAACGTCAGGCCGGCGCGCGCGATGAGGTCGATCCACGCCTTGAGTGCGGCCGGTATCCCGAAATTGTAGAGCGGCACACCGATAACAATCGTGTCTGCGGCCTTGAGCTCTTCGACCAGCGTGTCGGACAGGGCGAGGGTGTCGCGCTGGATGTCGTCGCGCTGGTCTGCCGGGGTGAAGTTGGCGCCAACCCAGCTTTCGGTGATCTGCGGCAATGCGTCCTTCAGATCGCGCCGGATCACGGGGCCGCCGAGTTTCGCGACGATCTGTGCGGTGAGGTCGCGGGTCACCGAGCCTTGGATGCGGGCGGAACTGTCGATGTGAAGTGTGGTCATGATGTTGGTCCTTGCTGGAAGAGGTTCGCTGTCTTGCCCCAACATTTGACACTTGCGTTTTCGAACGCAACGCCGGTAAACCAACAGCATCTGTTTACTGGCGCACACAGAGGTGCAGATGGACAACTGGGACGAGATCAAGACGGCCTATCAGGTGGCACGCATGGGCACGGTCAGCGGCGCGGCAGATGTGCTGGGTGTGCACCACGCGACGGTCATCCGTCATATTGATGCGCTGGAGACGCGGTTGGGCGTGAAGCTCTTTCAGCGGCATGCACGTGGTTACACGCCAACGGAGGCGGGGGATGACCTGTTTCGCGTGGCGCAGGCCACCGATGATCAGTTCAGTCAGTTGGCCGGACGCATCAAGGGGCGGGGCAACGAGGTGTCGGGAGACCTTGTCGTGACATCTCTCGTGAACCTCGCCCCGCGCATGGCGCCGGTGCTGACGGATTTTCAACAGGCGCACCCGGATGTGATCGTGCGGTACCTGACAGGCGAGCGGTTGTTCCGCCTGGAATATGGTGAGGCGCATGTGGCGATCCGTGCGGGCAGCGCCCCGGACCAGCCGGACAACGTCGTGCAACCCTTTGTCCGGCAATCCGTGGGGCTTTATGCGACGCGCGACTATATCGAGCGTCATGGCCATCCCGGCGACATTCACAAGGGGCTGGCCGGGCACCGCTTCATCGGCAATGACGATGAGGATAATCGCGCGCCGTTCAATCGCTGGCTGCGGGCGCATGCGCCCGAAGACGCGATCACGTTCCGGTCGACGGATGTGCGGGCGCTGGAGCAGGCCGTGCTTGCGGGCGCCGGGATCGGTTTTCTGCCGGTGATGGAGGCGCGGGCCAACGAGAACCTCGTCGAGATCCTGACACCGCAGGAAGACTGGTCCTCGCCGCTTTGGCTCGTGACCCACGTGGACCTGCACCGGACCAACAAGGTGCAGGCCTTTCTGACATTCCTCAAGGAGCGGTCGAAGAGCTGGCAGGTGTTGTGAGCCCGGCACTGTGGGGCCACGCCGCGATGCTGCTGTTTTCAGCGCTGGTGGCGGGGTCGTTTTCCCTTGGCGCGCAAGCGGCCAACGAGATTGCACCGGCGGCGTTGAACGCTGCGCGGTTCTGGCTGGCCGCGTGCATCATCGGTGCGGCGGTGTTTGCCACAGGCGGGGTTCCGCGTGCCGCGTTGCGTGCGCCCTGGCGCTATGCCGTGCTTGGCGGGCTTTTTGGCATTTATTTCGTGCTGATGTTCGAGGGCCTGAAAACGGCGCCTCCGGTCAGTGCGGCGGCCGTGTTCACGTTGACGCCGGTGATGGCGGGTCTGTTCGGCTGGCTGCTGTTGCGGCAGGTCACGACGCCACGCATGGCGCTGGCACTGTCCATCGGAGCCACGGGCGCGCTTTGGGTGATCTTTCGCGCGGACTGGTCCGCGTTTCTGGCCTTTGAGGTGGGGCGGGGCGAAGTGATCTATTTCTTTGGCTGTCTCAGCCACGCGATCTACACGCCGATGGTGCGCAAGCTGAATCGCGGCGAGAGCCCGTTGGTGTTCACGCTGGGCATGTTGCTTGCCGGTGCGGTCTTGCTGACGCTGGTCGGGGCGCAGGATATCGTGGCGACACCCTGGCACATGTTGCCGGGCATTGTCTGGGTGACGCTCATCTATATCGCGGTGTTTGCCTCTGCCGCGACATTTGTGCTGTTGCAATTCGCCACGCTGCGGCTGCCGTCAGCCAAGGTCATGGCCTACACCTATCTGACACCCAGTTGGGTGATCCTGTGGGAAGTGGCGTTGGGCAACGGGGTGCCGGGGCCACTGGTCTGGATCGGCGTCGGTTTGACGGTTCTGGCCTTGGGGCTGTTGTTGCGCGAAGAGTGAGGCCGGTGTGCGGCTCTGTTTGCCTGCGGCAAAGGCGCCCGCCCACCGACCCCGGGCCTCAGGGCTCTTGCGGCAATTCGTTTGCGAGAAACCGTTCGAACGCGTCGAGGTTGACCGGTTCGAACTGACCAAAACCCTGCATCCAGACCGAAGCGGCCTTGAGCGCATCCGGATCCAGTTTGCACCATTTCACGCGACCGCGCTTTTCCTGCTGGATCAGACCTGCCCGTGTCAGAATGGTCAGGTGCTTCGAGATGGCGGCCAGTGACATCTCGAAGGGTTCAGCCACATCCGTGACGGCCATGTCATCTTCGAGAAGCATGGTCAGGATCGCGCGGCGCGTCGGGTCAGCCAGCGCCTGGAATGTGGTGTCGAGCGGGTCTGTCATCGGATCGCTCATAGCAGGCGCGGGCGGTCAGAGGAACGGGTGACGTAATGCGTGCGATTGCCGGTGCAGCGTGCTGCCGCCGCGCATTGACGGGGGCTGCGGCTGACGTCGACGCCATGCGAACCCTGATGATAGCGCAGCATCGGCTGGTGGAAAATCAACCAAATGGTTGAATGTCGGTATGGCGGCCGGAAGGGCCGCTGGCCTGGGTGCGACGGGTTGTCCTGCTTTGGCGTTGGTGCAAAAAATATAATTAAAACAACAAATTGCATGCGTATCGCTCGCTTGGGGTCATGCGTTGACTCGGACACGACCACCGCATATCCCACACCCAAGCCAAATTGCGGGACAAAGGTGTGTGACCGACCCTGACAACAGCAACAGATTGGAGGCCCTGCAGGCCCGCATCGACGCTGCCAAGGACGCGCACGCACCCAAACCCCGCACTCCGGACGCTCACTCTCAGGCGCAGCTTGCCTGGCGGATGGTGATCGAACTGGTGGCCGGTCTGGGGATCGGGTTTGGGATCGGGTACGGGCTGGACGCGCTTTTGGGCACCTCCCCGTTTCTGATGATCATATTTATCTTTCTGGGCCTCGCGGCCGGCATCCTCACCATGATGCGGAGCGCGAAAGAGGTACAGGCGGAACGCGAGGCGGCCGAGGCCGCAAGAGATGGAGAGCCGGATGGCAGTTGACGCAAAAGAAGGCGGTGGTCTGAGCTTCAAGCCGATGGAGCAGTTCGAGGTCAAATCGCTGTTCGGCGGTGAGATCGGGACATTCACGCTGACGAACGTGACCTTCTGGCTGGCGCTGGCCGTGCTGTCCGTCATTGCGCTCATGGTTTTGACGACGTCGAAACGGGCCGTCGTTCCCGGGCGCGGACAATCGATTGCCGAACTGCTTTATGGCTTTGTCTACAAGATGGTCGAGGATGTGACCGGCAAGGACGGGATCAAGTATTTCCCGTACATCATGACACTGTTCATCTTCATCCTGTGTGCCAACTTCCTCGGGCTGATCCCGATGTCGTTCACCACCACGTCGCACATCGCCGTGACCGCGGTGCTTGGCTTTGGTGTGTTCATCGCCGTGACGGTGCTGGGCTTTGTCAAGAACGGCGCCTCGTTCCTGAGCCTGTTCTGGGTGTCAAGCGCCCCGCTGCCCTTGCGCCCTGTGCTCGCCATCATCGAAATCATTTCGTATTTCGTGCGCCCCGTCAGTCACTCCATTCGTCTGGCGGGCAACATGATGGCAGGCCACGCTGTCGTCAAAGTGTTTGCAGGCTTTGCACAGGTCGCGGCGATCGCCCCGATTGCCATTCTCGGCGTGGCGGCGATCCTTGGTCTCGAAGTGCTGGTGTCGGCCATTCAGGCTTACGTCTTCACGATCCTCACATGCGTGTACCTCAAGGAC
>CAZRUV010000124.1:0-9596 GCA_964603315.1 uncultured Rhodobacterales bacterium | reverse complement strand
ATCGAAGAGGTCATTTTGCGCGAAGGCCCCGACACCGTCGGCGCCCTCTGCCTCGAACCCGTCACCGCAGGTGGCGGCGTGATCGAGGCGCCCGACGGCTACTGGCCGCGCGTGCAGGAAATCTGCCGCAAATACGACATCCTCCTGCACATCGACGAGGTCGTCTGCGGCATCGGGCGCACCGGCACATGGTTCGGCTACCAGCACTACGGTATCCAGCCCGACATGGTGTCCATGGCCAAGGGCGTCGCGTCCGGCTACGCGGCCATCTCGTGCCTCGCGACCACCGAAGAGGTGTTCGACATGTTCAAGGACGACACCTCGGACCACCTCAACTACTTCCGCGACATCTCGACTTTTGGCGGCTGCACCGCAGGCCCCGCCGCTGCCCTCGAAAACATGCGCATCATCGAGGACGAAGACCTGCTCGGCAACACCACAGCCATGGGCGACTACATGCTCGACCAATTGCGCGCCCTGCAGGACAAGCACGAAGTCATCGGCGATGTGCGCGGCAAGGGCCTGTTCCTCGGCGCAGAGCTTGTCGCCGACCGCGACAGCAAGGAACCCGCGCAAGAGGCGATGGTGCAGGCGGTCGTCAAGGACTGCATGAGCCAGGCGGTCATCATCGGCGCCACCAACCGCTCGATCCCGACGCGCAACAACACGCTGTGCTTCTCGCCCGCGCTGATCGCGACCAAGGACGACATCAACCACATCGTCGACGCCGTCGATGGCGCGCTCAGCCGCGTCTTCGGCTGACGCACACCTGATGCCGTTGCTCAAAGCCGCCCGGCGCGGCTTTGAGCCGCCTGCCCCCCACATCCCGCACCATGCTTTTTCCTGGAATCGGGAAGACTAAAATTGCGTGCGAGTTTTTCCGGCGCGATAACACCTGCACAACCTCTTCGCCCTAGCGTGACCCGCATCATAGCTTGGGGGTAAGCGGATGGGGATCGAACTGAGACGCGCGGCGCGCGACGACATTGTGCCGCTCTTGCAACTGAACGTGGCCGACGACCAGCAGGATTTTGTCGTGCACAACGCCATGACAATTGCGCAGGCCGCATTTGAACCAAATACCGACATTCTGGGTATCTGGGCGGGCAATCGACCTGTCGGCCTGACGACACTGGTCGACATGCGCAACTACCCCTACGCCGATGACGGGCATGATCCGATGTCCGGCTATATCTGGCGCATCATGATCGACCGCGAACACCAGCGCCACGGCTATGGCCGCGCGGCCCTGCGCCGCGTCGAAGACTGGGCCAACGCCCGCCACCTGCGCCACCTCTTTGTCGCGGCGGTCGAGACCAATACCGCGGCACTCACGCTCTATCGTGCGCTTGGCTACCGCCCCACCGGGCGCGTCATCGCGGGGGAAATTGAACTGACCAAGCGGCTCTGCCCCTGCGACGCGATGCAAAAACGCGCCTGAAGACCCCGGTCACTGCTCTTTGGCGGAAATCCGGGTCGGCAGGCTGGGCTCGGCTTCGGCATACTGGCTGGCCACAACTTTCCAGACACCGCCAACAAGGCGCAATGTGGACAGGGCATAGTAATCCTCCACCACAACCAGCGCGCGGTTTATCAACCGGGACACATGGCAGCCCCGAATGGTCTGCGCGTCGACGTAATCCGCCACCGTGCACACACGGTGCAACACCCCGCCATCGACCTCGGCAATCCGGGCCACCAACCGGTCAAAGAACCGCCCCATCGTTTCGGCGTCCTTGATCTCCAATTCGGTGTCGAAGGTTTGCATGTGGTGAGGATAGCCGAAATGGTTCACATACGCCGCCACATCGCGCGTTGTGATCGTTGCCCCGATTTCATCCAGCAGACGCTGATAGATGTCCAACGCCGTCGTATCAGGCTGCCCCATACGTGCCGCACCATCTTTTGGTCGCCGATTGAAAGTTCCCCAAAACGCCAACCCCACATGGCGCTCAAGCTGAACTTACGTCAGCGCACCGAAACGACGCAAACAAAAAGCGGTCCTGCCAGAGCGGTGCGGGCGCGCCGGGGGCTGGACTGCCAAACGCGCATCACCGCGTGCCGTTCTTCACTGCCTCGCCCCACGCAAGCGCCTGCGCCGAACAGGGTCACTCCGGATCGCGCCATGTTCCCTCCCGTCGGGCGCGCATCTCGTCCTGCAACAGCTGTGCCTCCACTGCCAGCCGCGGCAGCACCTTGTCAGACGGGTAGCCGTGGATGTGTCCACACAACAGCGACAGCCAATAGACCCGCAGCACGCGGTTCAACCGTTTCTGATACCCCGGACCCAGTTTGCGAAACCAGGCCAGCATGTCGCTGTCGATCCGGAGCGTCACCCGCGTCTTGTGCGGCTCCACCGGGTCGTCGAGGTCCATGCCGCGCCACTTGTCCGGCATGCTCTTGTCCATCCAGCTGACAAAGAGGTCGGTCTGCAGCGCCTCCAGTTCGTACATCATCTGCGTGCGGGCGTCTGTCTTGCTCGGGATCGGCATCGGGCGGTCCTTTCGATTGATCGCCCGCAGCTTGGTTCGATCTGGTAAAATCCCGGTTGTATGACCGAACGGTGTACAGGTTGTGCACACTCTGTGTACGGGTTGTGCTTGCAGTTATTCCCGGAAATTGATACGCCTTGTCTCATTAAATGAAAAAGAGTTCAGATCGCATTGGTCAGGTTGAGATTGGCATAATGCCAGTTTGCGCAATGCTTATATCCAGTGTACTGTCCCGCCATGGCACTCCCGGTCGAGACATTCTTTCTCCAGCCGCACCATCAGGGCACCTTGCAGAACCAGGTGCAGCAAATGGTGGCGCACGGGATTCTGTCGGGCCGCTTCGGCGTCGGGGAAAAGCTGCCCTCGACCCGGAAACTCGCGGCCCATCTCGGCATCAGCCGGATCACCGTCACGCTGGCCTATACCGAACTGGTCGCCTCCGATTACCTCGTGTCGCACGGGCGCTCGGGGTACTTCGTATCCGATAACGCGCCCGTTCCGCCCGTCTTTCGCCCGCAGGCGGAAACCGAAGACGCTGTGGACTGGACCCGGGCCATCGGACAGCGCTTTGCCGGGGGCGTGACGCTGAACAAACCGCGCGACTGGGCGCGCTACAAATACCCGTTCATCTACGGACAGACCGATCCGCAATTGTTCGACCACGCCAACTGGCGGCAATGTGCGCTGCAGGCGCTGGGACAGCGGGATTTTGCGGCGCTGACCTCAGACTATTTTGACCAGGACGACCCGCAGCTGATCGAATTTATTCAGCGCAACACATTGCCGCGTCGCGGGATCGCGGCCAACAGTGATCAGATCCTGATCACCCTGGGGGCGCAGAACGCGCTTTGGCTGGCGGCACAGGTCCTGCTGACCCAGCGCCGCACCGCCGCGTTCGAGGACCCGTGCTATCCCGCGCTGCGCGATATTCTCCGGCAATCCCGGTGTCATATGGTGCCCGTGCGCGTCGATGCGGACGGGCTGCCGCCCGATGGATTGCCGCCTGAAACGGACGTGATCTTTTGCACGCCCAGCCACCAGTGCCCGACAACCGCGACCATGCCGATGGCCCGCAGGCAGGCCTTGCTGGACAAGGCGCAGGAGCTTGACGCGCTCATCGTCGAGGATGACTACGAATTCGAAATGTCGTTTCTCGAGCCGCCTTCGCCCGCGCTCAAGTCCATGGACCGCGACGGGCGCGTGATCTATGTGGGCAGCTTCTCCAAGTCGCTCTTTCCCGGGCTGCGCCTTGGCTATCTGGTGGGGTCGGAGCCCTTCGTGCGCGAGGCGCGCGCCTTGCGGACATCCGTGCTGCGGCACCCGCCCGGACACGTCCAGCGCACCGCCGCCTATTTCCTGTCGATGGGGCACTATGATGCACAAATCCGCAAGATGAGTGCGGCCCTGCAGGTGCGGCGCGAGGCCATGCAGCAGGCCATCGACGCGGCGGGCCTGACCGTGGCCGGCATGGGTGCGTTTGGCGGGTCGTCCTTCTGGATGCGCGCGCCGCAGGGCGTGGATATCGCCGAGCGGGCAAAGGCGCTTGAGGCGCGCAGCGTGCTCATTGAGCCCGGTCACGCGTTCTTTGCCGGAGACGCGCCCCCACGCAATTACTACCGCCTCGGATACTCGTCGATCCCCCATGGCCGGATCATGAACGGGCTGGACATAGTGCAGGATGTGCTGAATACGTGATCTGGTATTAAATCGACTTTTCAATTGGCCCTAACGTCTGCGCGCCCGGACATATACCGTGTCGCGAATCCCAACACCCGGCGAATCATCGCCCCCCTTACTCGGAGTGCTCCACATGAAAATGACCACCGAAGAAGCCTTTGTGAAATGCCTCCAGCGTCACGGCATTGAACATGCGTTCGGGATCATCGGCTCGGCCATGATGCCGATCTCTGATCTGTTCCCGGCTGCTGGCATCAAGTTCTGGGACTGCGCCCATGAAGGATCCGCGGGCTTCATGTCCGACGGTTTCACCCGCGCCACGGGCAAGGTTTCGATGATGATCGCGCAGAACGGCCCCGGCATCACCAACTTCGTGACCGCGGTAAAAACAGCGTACTGGAACCACACACCTTTACTTTTGGTTACTCCGCAGGCCGCCAACAAGACCATCGGTCAGGGCGGCTTCCAGGAAGTCGAACAGATGAAACTGTTCGAAGACATGGTTGCCTATCAGGAAGAGGTGCGCGACCCCTCGCGCGTTGTCGAGGTTCTGACCCGCGTGATCAGCCAGGCCAAGCGTTTGTCGGGCCCTGCCCAACTGAACATCCCCCGCGACTTCTGGACACAAGTGATCGACGTCGAAATCACCGACCCGATAGAATTCGAAGCGTCTTCGGGTGGCGAAAACTCGGTTCTGGACGCGGCAAAGCTGCTGTCCGAGGCCAAGAATCCCGTCATTCTGAACGGCGCCGGCGTGGTCCTGTCGCAAGGCGGCATCGAAGCCTCCATGGCGCTGGCCGAACGTCTGACAGCGCCGGTTTGCGTGGGCTACCAGCACAATGACGCGTTCCCCGGCTCGCACCCGATGTTTGCAGGCCCGCTGGGGTACAACGGCTCCAAGGCTGGCATGGAACTGATCAGCGGCGCCGACGTGGTGCTGTGCCTCGGCACGCGCCTCAACCCGTTCTCGACCCTGCCGGGTTACGGGATCAACTACTGGCCGACAGACGCCAAGATCATCCAGGTCGACATCAACCCCAACCGTATCGGCCTGACCAAAAAGGTCTCCGTGGGCATTGTTGGTGACGCGGCCAAAGTGGCAAACGGTATCCTCGCACATCTGAGCGATACAGCGGGCGACGCAGGCCGCGACGAGCGCAAGAACAAGATCGCGCAGACGAAATCCGCATGGGCGCAGCAACTGGCTTCGATGGATCACGAGAACGACGATCCCGGCACCACCTGGAACGAACGTGCCCGTGCCGCCAAGCCCGACTGGATGAGCCCCCGCATGGCATGGCGCGCCATTCAGGCCGCTCTGCCGCGCGAGGCGATCATCTCGTCCGATATTGGCAACAACTGCGCCATCGGCAACGCCTATCCCGACTTTGACGCGGGCCGCAAATATCTGGCACCCGGTCTCTTTGGCCCTTGTGGGTACGGCCTGCCTGCCATCGTCGGTGCCAAGATCGGCCAGCCTGACGTCCCCGTCGTGGGCTTTGCAGGTGACGGCGCGTTCGGCATCGCGGTCAACGAACTGACCGCCATCGGTCGCGGTGACTGGCCGCCGGTCACGCAGATCGTTTTCCGCAACTACCAGTGGGGCGCGGAAAAGCGGAACTCGACCCTGTGGTTCGACGACAACTTTGTCGGCACCGAACTGGACGAGGAAGTGTCCTACGCCGGTATCGCACAGGCCTGTGGCCTCGAAGGCGTCGCGGTCCGCACCATGGACGAACTGACCGCGGCACTGAACAAGGCCATCGACGACCAGATGAACAACGGCAAGACGACGCTGATCGAGGTCATGCTGAACCAGGAACTGGGCGACCCGTTCCGCCGCGACGCGATGAAGAAACCGGTCAAGGTTGCCGGCATCTCCAAGGATGACATGCGTCCCCAGGACGCGGCGTAATCCAATAGACATGGATCAGGGGCAGGCTAGGCTTGCCCCTGATCTGTTGTTTTGACCAGAGGCGGTTTTGCACGTGTCCCAATCCTTTCTGTCCGACGCCGTGGCCGTGCCGCCCGCGCACATCATCGAGATGGCGCAGAAGGCGGCCAGTCCTAGGGTCGCCATTGCCCGCGCAGGCGCACCGCTGCCGATGCTGGCCGCCAAGGAAGCGACAGAAGCGAACATGATGGTGCCGGTCTTTACCGGTGAACGCCAAATGATCGAGGACGAGGCCGCCAAACTCGGTTGGGACATTTCCGGGTTCGAGATCATCGAAGCAGAAGGTGAGGTCGAGTCAGGTATGGCTGCAGCCCTCGCTTGCGGAGAGGGTCGGGCAGACGTCCTGATGAAGGGACAGTTGCACACGGATGCGTTCATGCGCGCCGCGGTTTCGCGCGACGCAGGCCTTCGGACAGGTCGCCGTTTTGTCCATATCTTTCACATCACGACGCCGGACGGCACCGGATCCATCACGATCTCAGACGCCGCCGTGAACGTCGACCCCAACCTCGACACCCGCAAGGATGCGACCGGCGAGGTGGTCAAACTGCTGCACAAGCTGGGCAACGTCCGGCCCAAGGTGGCCTTCCTGTCCGCGACGGAAAGCGCCATTCCGTCCGTGCCGTCTTCGGTCGAGGCGGATGAACTTTGCGTCTGGGCCAAAGCGAATATCGAAGGCGCGGATTTCTCGGGCCCGCTGGCCTTTGACCTCATCATGTCACCGAAATCCGTCGCGGCCAAAAAGCTGACGGACGACCCCGTGGCGGGCAAGGCGGATGCGATCATCGTGCCGGACATCGTGTCCGGCAACGGGCTCTTCAAATCCTTTGTCTACCTAGCAGGCGGTTGCGCCGGCGGGATCGTGATGGGGGCCAAGGTCCCGATTCTGCTGACCTCCCGCGCGGACCCGGCGGCAGCACGGCTGTCATCCATTGCGCTTGGCGCGATCATGGCGGCCACATGATCCTTGTCGTCAATGCAGGCTCCTCCTCCATCAAGGTTGGCGTATTCACGACCGACCTGACCGAAGTGATGGCAGGGCAGGTCAGCGGCATTGGCGGCGCACTTGCCAATTTGAAACTCGGTGCCGAAAACCAGAATGTCTCGGCACCCGATCATGATGCAGCACTTGTCATGATCCTCGACAGCCTTGCGCGGCAAGGCATCGCGGCGCACAACCTGACAGCCGCCGCGCATCGTGTGGTGCACGGAGGGACGACACTGGTGGAGCCATGCGCGGTCGATGACGCCGTGATCGCCGGCATCGAAGCGGCAACGCCGCTTGCTCCGTTGCACAACCCCAACAACCTTGCCGGCATCCGCGCGCTGCAGACGCTTGCGCCGGACCTGCCGCAATACGCCAGCTTCGGCACAGCCTTCCACGCACACCAGCCCGAGGTCGCCACGACCTACGCCCTGCCGAAAGAGGCGCGGTCCATGGGCCTTCGCCGCTACGGCTTTCACGGGCTGAGCTATGCCTGGATCGTCACGCAGTTTGGCGACGCCCTGCCCGCGCGCCTGCTGGCGTTGCATCTGGGGTCGGGCGCGTCGCTCTGCGCAATCCTGAATGGAACTTCGGTCGCGACATCAATGGGTTACTCGCCCCTTGATGGCCTGACGATGGGCACGCGTTCCGGTGCCATTGACGGGATGGCCGTGCTGCGACTGGCCGAAATATACGGCGCCGAAGAAGCCGGCCGCCTCCTCAACAAGGAAAGCGGGCTCAAGGGTCTGGGCGGCAGCAACGACATGCGTCTGCTGATGGCGGCCGACACCGACGCGGCCCGGCTTGCCATCGAACACTTCTGTTACTGGGCGGCGCGCCACGCCGGATCGGCCATCGTTGCCATGGGTGGGCTCGACGCCATAGCCTTTACCGGCGGGATCGGCGAGAATGCCGCGCCCGTACGTGACCGGATCGTGAAACACCTGTCTCTTTTTGGCGACGTGCCCGTGCATGTGGTCAAAGCCGACGAAGAACGCCAGATTGCCACCGACGCCCTCGCGTGCATGAAAGGATCGACCTGATGCCCAAGGACCAACCGATGCTCAACCTGTCGCCCAAGGTATCAGACGAGGTTCGTCAGACCACCTGCTATATGTGCGCCTGCCGCTGCGGGATCAATGTGCACATGAAGAAAGGGCCAAACGGCAAAAACAAGGTCGCCTATATCGAGGGCAACCGCGATCATCCGGTGAACCAGGGTGTGCTGTGCGCCAAGGGGTCAGCGGGCATCATGCAGGTCAACGCGCCCTCGCGTCTGCGCGCGCCGCTGAAACGCGTCGGCCCGCGCGGGTCGGGCGAGTTCGAGGAAATCACGTGGGACGAGGCGCTCGGGATCGCAACGGACTGGCTCGCCCCGATCCGCAAGGACGATCCCTCCAAACTCGCGTTCTTCACGGGCCGCGATCAGTCGCAATCCTTCACCAGTTTCTTTGCGCAGAATTTCGGCACCCCAAACTACGCAGCCCATGGCGGTTTCTGTTCGGTCAACATGGCGGCGGCGGGCATCTACACGATGGGCGGAGCGTTCTGGGAGTTCGGCCAGCCTGACTGGGACCACACCAAGCTCTTTGTGCTGTTTGGCGTTGCCGAAGATCACGACAGCAACCCAATCAAGATGGGCATTGGCAAGATCAAGGCGCGCGGCGCCCGCGTGGTCGGCGTGAACCCGATCCGCACCGGCTACAATGCCGTGGCGGACGACTGGTTCGGCATCACACCCGGCACGGACGGCTTGCTGATCCTGTCCATCGTCCACTGCCTGATGAAAGCCGGGCGCATCGACCTCGACTATCTCGCCCGTTTCACCAATGCGCCCTGTTTCGTCAACGCCGACGAAAAGTCACCCGAGTTCGGTCTTCTCCTGCGCGACGAGAACGGCAAGGAACTGGTGCTGGACCGCGCCACCGGCAAACTTGCACCGTTTGATCAGAAAGGGGTCAAACCGGACCTGTCGGCCACCCACCGCCACGCAGGCTTCACACACCGCACCGTCATGCACCACATGGCCGAGCGTTACCTGCAGGACGAATACGCGCCCGAAAGTGTCGAAGACCGTGTGGGCATCCCGGCAAAGCGCATCCGTGCGCTGGCCGCCGAGATTGCGCGCGTCGCCTTTGACGAGGCCTTTGACCTGGATCAGGAATGGACCGATTTCCGGGGCGAAACGCACAAGACCATGAAGGGGCGGCCTGTGTCGTTCCATTCGATGCGCGGCATCAGCGCCCATGCAAACGGTTTCCAGACCTGCCGCGCGCTGCACGTGCTGCAGATCCTGCTTGGCACCGTCGAAGTGCCCGGTGGCTTCCGCTTCAAACCGCCCTATCCCAAACCCGCGACCGCGCACCCCAAACCGCACTGCAAGGTGACCAAGGACACCCCGCTGGACGGCCCGCATCTGGGCTTTGTCCACGGTCCGGATGATCTGGCCCTCAAGGACGACGGCACGCCCGCGCGCATCGACAAGGCG
>CAZRUV010000123.1:0-9628 GCA_964603315.1 uncultured Rhodobacterales bacterium | reverse complement strand
TCGGTGCGCGGCCGTGACCAGGATTAAGGCCGTCACCGTGGCTTGTCTCTTGTGTGTCGACTTCCGGAATTTCGGGCAGCGCCTCGTAGGACATCTCGACATTGACGTCGTCGCCCTCTTTCCAGTCCTCGTTCGTCATCTTGACGTCGGGCTGCATCGCGGGGCGGTCGCCGGTGGCTTCGAAATGCTCGGCCATCGCGCCATCGACGCTTTCCTGCATCGCCTCGCCCAGCAGACGCTGGCCGAACTGCTTTTTCAGCAGCGCCATGGGCACCTTGCCCTTGCGAAAGCCCTTCATCTCAACCTCGGGCTGGGCTTCGGCCAGCTTTTCGTTGACCTTGGCTTCCAGTTCAGCCGCCGTCACGGTGATGGCATAGCCGCGTTTCAGCCCTTCGTTCAGCGTCTCGGTGACCTGCATGTGTGCTCCCATAGCGTCAAAGCCCCGCGAATGGTGCGGGGCGCGTCAGAAATCGCGCCCTTCTAGGCAGGGTGTGGGCCGGGTGCAAGGGGCTTGACCGCGATGGCAAAACTATTTGCCCCGGCGACGCAGCGCATTTTCATGAAACCAACCATAAGTTGCGCAAACATATGTCTCTGCATTAAGACCCGATCAATCTTGCTGAAGCCAAAGTTACAGCCGGACACCTCGGGGCTTCCCCGCACCAGAACGAGACCGACATGACACATATGCCAAACATGGCCCCGCTTTTGCCCGCTTTGCTGATGGATCGAACGTACGGGGCGGCGCGCATCGCGACATGAACGGGATCCTGCACCATTTCGGTTTCGGCAACCAGCTGGGGTTGCGGCTGGTGATCGCCTCGCTGATCATCGGGTCGGTGCTGTCCGTTTTCTCGACCGGGTTGCAACTCGCGGCGAGCTATACGCGCCAAAGTTCGGAGGCGACGGACGTTCTGGACCGGGTGGATGCGACGTTTACCACGTCGCTGGAACGTGCCGTCTGGACCTTCAATTTCGAGCAGGTCAACATCATCCTCGACGGTCTGTACGCAGACCCGAATATCATCTCTCTGAAACTGGACTCCGTGACGGGACAATCCTGGACGCGCGGTCCGGCTGTTGAGGGCGATGCCACCACTGACGTGGCACGCACATACACGCTGATCCACCGATTTGAGGACGGGCGCCAGCATTCCATTGGCACCCTCGACGTGCAACTGTCGCTGAGCTCGGTGCGGGAGCGGATCTGGGCGCAGTTCTGGATCACGTTGCTGAGCAATCTGGCCAAGGCATACCTGGCCGCCGCCGCATTGCTGTACCTTGTGAACCGCATGATCTCGCGGCATCTGCAACGTATCGCTGAGCACGTCGACACCGCGAGCGGCTCACCGGACGGGCGCTTGCAACTCGACAGGCCACAGCCGCCCAAACCGGACGATCTCGACCGTATCGTGAACGCGGTTTTGCGCTACGAAAACCGCACGCGCGATCAGGTGACATCGCTCAACAACGAGATTGCAGAACGCAAGCAGGCACAGACGGATGCGCAGAACGCGCTGTCGATCCGGTCCCGTTTCCTGGCAACGATGAGCCACGAAATTCGCACGCCGCTGAACGCCATCATGGGGTTTCTGCATCTCATCGCCAATTTCAAGGGGATCGAGGACAAGCCAAAAATATATGCCGAAACGGCAAACAGGGCGTCACATCAATTGCTGAGCCTGATCAACAACACGCTGGACATGTCACGGATCGAAGCCAAGGCGGTCGAGATCACGCTCAGTGAAACCGACATCCACAGCCTGGCGCAGGATTGGCACCAGACAGCCGAAGCCATACGCCACGCCCGCGGCAAGGATCTGGACATCAGGCTGGATATTGACCCGTATCTGCCGCCGATGCTGCTCATGGATGCGCGCCATGTCACCCAGATCGTGTCGAACCTGCTGGACAACGCCATCAAATTCACGGACGCCGGTCACGTGGATATTTCCGTAAAAAGCACTACTTGCGACAGTGGCCTTGGTTTGGACATCACCATCAGCGACACCGGAAACGGCATTCCAGAGGACGCGCGTGCGCAGATTTTCGAGCGATTTACCCAGGCGGACAACAGCATGTTGCGCGTTCATGGCGGAACGGGACTGGGCCTTGCCATCTGCCGTGAATTGGCACGTCTGATGGGGGCTTCGCTTACACTTGAGGACCGTATGGGGGATGGTTTCGGCACCGTTTTCTTGCTAAAATTGAAAAACGTGGCGGTGGTGGACCTCGCGATATGACGTATGCCAACAAAGTCTTGCTGATCGAGGACGATGAATTCACGCGTTTCATGATGCGTGAAATCATTTCCGGTCTTGGCGCAAAGGTCGAGATCGCGTCGAACGGTGACGAAGGATGTCGCCTGCTCGAAGACCAGCCCGACGCGTATGGCCTCGTGCTGATGGATCTGCACATGCCCGTAATGTCGGGAATTGATGCAACAAAGCGTATTCGCAAGGATTTGGATGCCCCTCCGCGCAGGGTTCCCATAATCGCCGTGACTGCGGATATCACCTATCATAACGCATCGCGTGTCGAAGAACTCGGCATGAATGGGTATGCGAGCAAACCGGTTTCTCCGGGAACGCTCTTGTCGTTGATTGACAGATATTGCGCCGCCTGACAGGTATTTCAAAACATGACGGAAGAATCCGGATCGGAGAACCCGATCAGTGAAGAAAAAGACCAGACGACCCCAACGTCTGACACGCCCCGCCCCCCTTACTTGGTCGGCATAGCCGCGTCTGCTGGCGGGCTGGAGGCCGTGTCGCTGCTGGCGCAGAACCTGCCGGCAGATGCCTCGGCCATCTATGTGATTGCGCTGCATATGTCGCCCACGCACAAGAGCGTTCTGTCGACGCTCATCTCGCGCGAGACCAAGCTGCCGGTCTTCGAGTTGAATGGCGAAACGACGCCCGAACCCAACGCGATCTATGTCACGCCGCCCAACACGGACGTGGTGTTCGAGCTGGGCAAGCTGCGCCTGCGCAATCCGTCTGGCCACCCCGCGACCCCGAAACCGTCGGCGGACCGGCTGTTCAAGAGCCTTGCGGAAGGCTGCGGCGAGAACTGCGTCGGGATCGTCCTGTCCGGCACGGGGTCCGACGGCAGCTATGGCGCGCAGTCGATCCGCGAGGCCGGCGGCATCACCATCGCGCAGGAACCCGCCACAGCCAAATATGACGGCATGCCCACCTCCGCCATCGAGACGGGCTGCATCGATCTGACCCTGTCGCCCGAACAGATCGGCACGCATCTGGAAAAGATCCTGGCCCGCCCCCGCAACTTCGACGGATTGCGCGAGTTGATGGAGACGCCAAGCCCGCTCGGGGACCTGTTCGGCATCCTTTTGGCGCGCACACAGGTGGATTTCCGGGACTACAAGGAAAACACGCTGAACCGGCGCGTCGCGCGCCGGATGACGGCGCTCGGGATCGACACCTATGATGCCTATGTCGACTATTGCCGCGCAAACGCCGACGAGGTTGACGCGCTGCACCGGGACCTTCTGATCTCTGTCACGCGCTTTTTCCGCGATCCGCACCAGTTTGAACACCTGTCGACCGAGTTGAAGGAAACCTTCGAAAACCGCCCGACCGGCCCGATACGGATCTGGATCGTGGGCTGTGCCACGGGTGAAGAGGCCTATTCGATGGCCATCGTGATTGCCGAGATCCTCGGCGGGATCAGTGCGCTGGCCAAACGCAACGTGCAGGTCTTTGCCACGGACATCGACCAGAACGCCATCGAGGTTGCGCGGCGCGGGGTCTATCCGATCACGGCGGCACAAGACATTCCGACCGAATTGCTGGCCGACTATTTCGTGGTGGGCGAAACCGACATCACCGTGCGCCCCGAATTGCGGGCTGTGACGCTCTTTTCGCATCACAACGTGTTCCAGGATCCGCCTTTCATCAACGTGGATCTGGTGAGCATCCGCAACCTGCTGATCTACTTCAACCTGTCCCTGCAGGAACGCGTCCTGAGCCGCCTGCACTACGCGCTCAGTTCGACCGGTCTGCTCTTTCTGGGCACGTCGGAGACCGTGGGCGAAATGGCGGTGTTCTTCGAGGCGCGTCAGGGTGCGGACAAGGTGTTCGGCAAGCGGCGCGGTATCTCGGGCGAGTTGTCGATCGAGCCGGGCACGGGGATGTTCCACCGCACCCGGCGCAAGTCCGGCGCGAGCGGCAAGTCCACATCCGCCAACGATCCCAATGCGCAGGCCGATCTGTCACTGGCGCGCGTTGTGGCGCCCAACGGGTTCATCACCACGCGCAATGGCACGATCATCGAGGTGCTGGGCGATCTGAGCCCGTTCATGGAAATCCGCGCGGGCATGTCGACCTCGCTGAACCTGAAAATGCTGATCGAGCCCTTGCGGTCTGAAGTGACGAGCCTAATCGCCGTGTCCATGCGCAACGAGGAACGCCGCACGGGACGCTGGCATACCGTGACCACCACCTCGGGCAACCGGGCGCAACTCAATGTCTATCCGTTCCACAACTACAAGGGCGGTGAGATGCACTGCCTTGTGTCCATCGACACCAAGTTCGAGGAACAGGTCGAGACCAATCTGGGCGACATCACGGACGAGGACCAGCGCGCCTATATCGAACGGATGGAGATGGAGATCCGCTCGACCCAGGAAGCGTTGCAGCAGACCATCGAGGAGTTGCAAACCTCCAACGAAGAGATGCAATCGGCCAATGAGGAACTGCAATCCACCAACGAAGAGTTCCAGGCCACCAACGAAGAACTGGAAACCTCGAATGAGGAATTGCAGTCCACCAACGAGGAATTGCTTACCGTCAACGAAGAGTTGCAGATCAGTTCGGCAGAGCGTCAGGCGCTGGCCTCGGAACTGGAGGCAACGCTGGCATCGGCGCCTTATGCCATTGCTCTGGCCGATCAGGCACTGATGCTGCGGCGCATGAGCCATGTGGCGCTTGATTTCTTTGGCCTCGCCGAACTGCCGCCCACCGGTGTGCATCTGAGCCAGTGCAGCCTGCCCGCCGGGTTCCCGGCGCTGGCGCCGCTCGCGAATACGGTGCTGCGGGTGCAGGAGACGCGGCGCGTGCCCGTGCTGTCCAATGGCAAGCATTACACCATGTTGCTGTCACCGGTGCACGACCAGCACAAGAAGCTGATCGGCCTGTCGATCACCATCACGCAATATGACAACGAGCCGCTGGCCCGCATCGTGGCGATGATCAGCGAGCTGAGCCATGTCGCGCACTGGACCTACAACATCGACAGCAACGAGCTTTTCTGGTCGCCGGGGATGTACGAACTCTATGGCTTGAGCCCGACGGAGTTTACCCCGACCTGGGGACAATCCCACGCGCAGTTGCACCCCGAAGACCGTGCGTCATACCTGAACCAGATCGAGACGCTGATCGAAGAGGGTGGGACGATGGATTACGAAGTCCGGGTGTTTGGCAAGGAGGGCCATATCACGCGGGTGCGCGGCATGATCACGCTGGTCCGGGATTCGCTGAATGAACCGATCCAGATGATCGGTGTCGTGTGGGATGTGGCGTCCCAGTTGCGCAACGACAACCACCGCCGCAGCATCGAGGCGCTGCAGGAAGATATGGGCATCGGCGTCTATTCCATTGATGTGGAAAACTACGACCCCACCTGGAATTCGGTGATGTATGACATCCTTGGTGATAGTTCCGACTCCGCAACCCCGTCGGTCGAACACCTGTTACGGCGCGTCTCGGACGAGGATCGGCCGCGGATACAGGCGCTGATCCAGGCCACGCTTGAACAAGGCAAGGCCTTCGTCACAACCACCGAGATCACCCGCCGCGACGGCAGCACCGTCCGGTGCGAATGCCGCGGACAGGCGCGACAGGGCAGCAGCGGTAAGGTCAGCCACGTGTTCGGCAGCTTGCGTGTCCTCAGCGGTGCCAAAGCCAGCGTTGCATGATACCGATCGAACCAGAACCGGACGCGCTGACATGAGCGCGGAGGCGCTGACGGGCAAGGACGCCCGGATTGCGCGTGCGGCGTTTGTCGCCATGCCGATTGCGGCCTTTCTGCTCGACGATGCGGGGCGTATCGTGCTGCACACGCGCCGCGCAGGACGGGTCTATCACCACAAGGCCACCCAGCCGCAATCGGGGCTCGAAGGTATCCGGTTTTCCGAATTGACGCATCTCGATGATGACGGGTTGCGCAAGGCATTCCGGGCGGCGATCTCGTCCGGCCAGATCACCCTGCCGATGAACGACGCGCACCGCGTCGGCGTGCCGAAGGATGTGACGTTTCACCTGTCGCTGATGCGGATCGAGGGGGTAAACCGGCAGTTGCACATGCTGTCGCAGGATCAACTGGGGGCCAGCGTCGCCGCGCTGCAGACCGCCAACATGATGCGCGAACAGGAAACGCATCGCGGCATGCATCTGGAGGCGCATATCAACACGCTCAAGGATTCCGTCCTGTCGATGGAGACCTTTGCGAATGCCGCAAGCCATGACCTGCGCTCGCCGATCAACGTATTGGGCAGTTTGCTGGACCTCTTCAAGTCCAGGTATGCGGCGGACCTGCCCGAGACCGCCCTGCCCTATCTCGACCATATGGAAGACGCCGTCGCGCGCATGGAGGCGCTGACCAGCAAGCTGCTCGCGCACGCGCAGTCATCTGCCGCCCCGATGGAGATGACCCGCGTTGATCTGCACGAGGCCATCGCGTCCGTCCTTGATCTTCTGGATCCGACGTTGCGGACAGGTGCCGAAGCGATCACCCAAAGCGGCCCGCCCGTCCGCGTCATGGCGGAACTGACGATGCTGCATATCCTTTTGGGGAATATCGTGTCCAACGCGCTCAAACACGCAGCGCAGGATCGGCCCTTGCGGGTTGATCTGGTGACGCAGGCGCATGAAGCCGGTGCGATACTGAGCATCACGGATACCGGCACCGGCTTTCCGTCGGCACAGGCCAATTCGATCTTTGCACCGTTCCGGCGGCTCAAGACGGAGGTGCAGGGCACAGGGCTTGGCCTCGCCACCTGCGCGGAGATATGTCGCCGCCACGGCTGGGATATTTCGGCGCATTCCGATGGCGCGAACGGCGCAACCTTCCGCATCCGATTTCCGGCGACCCTGAAAATTTGAACTTCCGTAACCTTGGTAAACAATTCCAAACCAAACAGGTCGGTTTGTGTCTTTCGTTAGGCATAATTTAACGAGTCATAAATAAGCATCGCCGCACGTAGCAAGAGGTGAAGAATGGCGCTGGTTCTGGTTCTGGAAGACGACCCCGGGTTGCGTTTTGCCTTTTGTGAAGCTTTGGAAGGTGCGGGGCATCAGGTGTTCCCCGCAGCGGACCCCGAAACCGCGATCGCGTGCCTCAAACGACAGGTGCCGGACGTGTTGTTGCTGGATCTGATGATCGGCCAGTCCGTTTCGACCGACGTTGCCAATTATGCAGCCTTCGCCGTGCCGGATGCCCACGTCATTTACGTCACCGGGAGCGGCATGTTCCCGAAAGGCGAGTTGTTCGACATGTGCCGCAACGCGCGACTGATCCTGCGCAAACCGGTCGATTTGGGCGAACTGACGGATCTGGTGGCACATTGCGGACCACCGACTGCGCCGGTCAGTCAGGTCACAGCCTAGGGACGGCGCATGGCAGTCGCCCACGGGCTGGCTGGTGCGGGCGAAGAGCCAAAGTTCAAACGGCATATCGGATCAATTCAACGCTCTGTTCGACGCGACAAACCCGTTGTCTGGCACCCTGTGGCTGGGACGTCGGACACACACCGCTTCTGTTGGATGCCGCGATCAGAACCAGCAGGCGCGCATGTCGCAACGATCCTGTCCACGCACCACCCGATCCATATCGCCCCGCCGCAGTCGCATATTTGACGACAGCCCCTTGAGCCGGACGGCGAAGGGTTCCAAAAACACGGGCAATGCGGCAGGCTGGTCAAGATCATGCGCGCAAAATTCTTTGAAGACTGATTACCACACGGGAGCATTTGATGTCGGACCAGGAACCCACCCAAAGGACGATGTCGCTCAGCGACGCGATGGAGTTTGTCAACGCGGCCCTGCAGAACGGCGCGATAAACGATGCCGGTGAAATCCTCGAACAGATCGTCGCGGCCAAACCGGACTTTGTCGAAGGGGTCAACTACCTTGCCGGTGTGCGCTACGCGCAGCGGCGCATACCCGAGGCGCTGGAACTGACCCACAAGGCCGCTGAACTGGCCCCGGACAACGCCAGCATCCGGACGAACCTCGCCACGCTCTACCTTGAAACCGACGAGGCGGACAAAGCCATCGCGACCTACCGCGAGGCGCACCACCTTGACCCGACGCATCCCGACCCGTTGATCCATCTTGGCCGCATGCTGTGCGCCTTCGACCGGTACAAAGAGGCCGAACCGCTTTTGAAACACGCGGTCGAGTTGAACCCGGGCTCAGAACTTGGACAAATCGAATATGCCAATGTTTTGCTCGCCTTGGGCCGCAACGAAGAAGCCCTGGACCATGGATACAAGGCGCTCCACAACAACCCGAAGGCGCAAAAATCCGTTCCCGTCATTTTGCGTGCCAAACTGCGGTGGGACGGCCCCGAAGCTGCAAAGGCGTTCCTCGAAGAGGTGCTGGAAAAAGACCCCGACAATACCGAAGCGCGGCACCTTCTGGGGTCCTTTGCCGATGACCTGATGCCGGACCGCGCCGCAGACGATTACGTCAAGATGACCTTTGATGCCTTCTCCAAGAGCTTTGATGAAAAGCTGCAAAAGCTGGAATACCGCGCACCGGATCTGATCGGGGATGAATTGGACACGTTGCAGGACGGACAGCCCGAAGGCCGGTTGTGCCTGCTCGATGCCGGGTGCGGCACGGGATGGAGCGGTGTGCGCCTGCGCAAACACGCCGCCACGATGATCGGGATCGACTTGTCAGCGGGCATGCTGGCCAAAGCCGAACAGCGCGGCATTTACGATGAACTGCACGAAGTTGAGCTTGTGTCATTCCTCGAACAGCACCCCGCCTCGTATGACGGCGTGATCAGCGCCGACACGCTTTGCTATTTCGGACGTCTGGACGGCTATTGCAAAGCCGCGCACGCTGCGCTGCATCCGGGCGGCTTCACGATCTTCACGGTCGAAAAGATGCCCGAGGACATGTCGCTCGACTACCGCATGCAGGAATCCGGCCGCTACCAGCACAGCGCCGCCTATGTCCGGCGCGAGATGGAGGACGCAGGCTTCGAAATGCTGGCCACGAACGACGTGATCCTGCGGCAGGAAGGGATGGACAACGTACATGGCCTCGTCTGCATCGGCAAAGCGGTCTGAGCGGATTGCCAAGCCTGGCTGGATCGGTGCAACGCTTTGTCTGCCGCTTCGGTGAAGTCAAACAGTGACACGGCGCCATTCGGGCCGGAAGCCGTTTTTGGGGTCCAGAGCCGCGTGGAGGGTCGCTTGACCGCATCGGCAGATCCCGACGTCACGCAATTGGGATTTGACGGCCCGAGGCGCATCAAGGGTGGACATTCCTCAGGCGCACGCATCCAATCCCACATAAGTCATTGTTTGAGTTGATAATCTGGTGCGGGCGGGGAGACTCGAACTCCCACACCTTGCGGCGCCAGAACCTAAATC
>CAZRUV010000122.1:0-9666 GCA_964603315.1 uncultured Rhodobacterales bacterium | reverse complement strand
GGAAAACAGGCCATATCAGCCTGCTTGAACAACACACTTGCCCGGGGGAAGCCGCGCCAGCGACGGGGGCAGCGCCCCCTGAAACATGTCGTCGCGCAGCGGCCTTTGGATCACGGCGCGGCCTGGTCAAACGCATGGCCTGCACGCACTGCGATCTCGGCCGATGCGGCCATGGTCTTGCGGCTGTCGAAATCTGCCGCCCGCAGCGGTTTGTGATAGACCACCTCCACATGCCCTTGCCGGGGCAAAGCCAGCGTGCTCAGCAGATGCGCGCCGAAACTCATGTCACCCCACCAGCCATATGTGCGCGGATCGTCTGCCCCTTCGGGCGCGTGATAGTTCACGGAAACCGGCTGCACATGCAGGACCTCACGCAGCCCGTCTGCCATGAACGGCGCAAAAAGCGTGGTCTTGAAGGGCAGCACCCGCAGACCGTCCGTGCTGGTGCCTTCCGGAAAGAACAACAGGCGCTGGCCCGCCAACAGCCGTTCCTCGAAGAGTTGCGCCTGCACCTTGGCCTGGCGTGGATCGCGCGCAATGAACAACGTGCCTGTCGCGCGCGCCAGCGTTCCGATCCCCGGCCAGCCCGCCACTTCGGACTTCGACACGAAATAGACCCGGTCAGACGCGTTGAGCACAAAGATATCCAGCCAACTGGAATGGTTCGCAACGATCGCACCGCGGGCCTGCATCGGCCGGCCCGAGCGCCGAAATCCCAGACCCATCCAGATCAGGCAGAGGCGGCAAACGCTTTGCGTGATCCAGGGTGTCCAAGGCCGGTGCAACCCAAAGATCGGTGCCTCGATCAGCCGCAATGGCAGCAACAGCGCCAGGCCCGCGAGGATCGTCACGACAATGGGCACAGCACGCCGCAGGATCCGCAACCAACCCAGAACACCAACGGGTGTGTCCGGGGGTGGCGGTGCGCCGTCCCAGGTCACGGTCACGATGCTGCCTCGTAGATGCGCCGCTGACGCGCGGACATGGCCGCGGTGTCCATGACCAGACACACGTCCGTCGTGTTGAATCCGTGGTCGACAAAGGCCCCCTGCCCCACGACGCCCCCCAGACGCAAATATGCCTTGATCAGGGCCGGAACCTGCACCATCGCCGCGCGACGGTCGATCCGGTCTTCGGGCAGGATGTCCATGGCGGCCGCATGTGGCGGACGGGCGCGCACACGCAGCGCTGGCGGCGCGAGGTGACGGTGATGCAGCAAGGACAGTGGTGCGGCCAGCGCATCCACGTCCGTGCCATGGAACGATGCAACACCAAACAGAATCTCGATCCGGTGCCGCGCAACGTAGTCTGCCAAACCGCCCCAGAGGTGGTACATGGCAGGCCCGCCGCGATAGTCGGCATGAACGCAGGACCGGCCCAATTCCAGCAAGCGCCGACCCGAGTTGCGCAGCGGCGTCAGGTCATATTCATCTTCGGAGTAGAACTGGCCCGCCGCCTCCGCCTGCTCGGCGCGCAGCATCCGGTAGACGCCCACCAGCGTGCCCATCGCATCATCCCAGAGCAGCATGTGATCGAAATGCGCGTCAAACGCGTCCCGTTCCAGACCTGCTTCGTGGTCAACCAACGCCCCGCTGCCACCCAGTTCGCGCACGAACACGTCGTAGCGCAGGGAAAAGGCTGCGCGCAGGTCCGCATCACTCTCGGCCATGGCGACGCGGAATTCGGGCGTATGGGTCAGGCTCATCGCGGTGCTCTATCGGTCAGGCCACCGAAAAGGTAAAGAAAATTGCACCTTTCCCGCCATGGTTGCGTTTTGTTAACCAATCGGAAAGGATGTTTATGCATCGAATACGGGAAGCAGTGCGATGCGCGCGCCATCAATGACAACCTTGCCTGCTTCGGGGAAGTTCACAGTGACCTTGGCCGCGATATTGCTCTGGACCTGTCCAATGCCCCATTCCGCGTGATCGGGGTGGCGGACCAACATGCCGGGAGCGAGAATAGCGTTGAGATCTTCCATTTGTCCTTCTTACGTTGGCGTGGCTCATGGGCCAGAATAACGCAAATCTCGCGGCCCTGATCGGCAGCCGCATCTGCCACGACCTGATATCGCCTATTGGCGCGATCAACAACGGTCTGGAACTGCTGAACATGGCGGGCAGCAGCGAGGGTCCGGAAATGGACCTGATCTCGGAAAGCGTGGAAAATGCCAGCGCGCGCATTCGCTTTTTCCGCATCGCCTATGGTGCAGCGAGCGCACAACCGGTCAGCCGGGCCGAGATTGTGTCGATCCTGCAGGACAGCATGCGCGGCGGTCGCCTGACCATGGCGTACGGGCCGCTTGATGCGCAGCCCCGATGGGCCGTGCGCATGGTCTTTCTCGGCCTGCAATGCGTGGAGGCGGCGATGCCCTATGGCGGTCGCATCGAGGTATCGCTGTCCGACGGCACCTGGACGATCACGGGGCACGGCGACAAGTTCAGCGTTGACGGTGTCCTCTGGGACAGGCTGCGCAGCGGCGATGTCGAGGGGCTCGCGCCCGCGCATGTGCAGTTTGGCCTGCTGCACTACCACGCGCTGGACGTTAATCGCACGGTGCAGTTCTCTCACGCCGAAGGCGCACCACTGACGCTGAGTTTCTGACCGGTCGCGTCAGGCCCGGACGGTGCCGTCCCCGCGCACCAGATATTTGAAGCTGGTCAGCTGTGCAGCGCCCACAGGCCCGCGCGCGTGCATCTTGCCCGTGGCAATCCCGATCTCTGCGCCCATGCCGAACTCGCCCCCATCCGCGAATTGCGTGGAGGCGTTGTGCATCAGAATGGCGCTGTCCAGTTCCCGGAAAAACTGCGCCACTGCCGTATCGCTTTCGGTCAGGATGCAATCCGTGTGGTTCGACCCGTAGGTGCGGATATGCGCAATTGCGGCGTCGATATCCGGGACCACGCGGGCCGCGATATCCATATCCAGGTACTCGCGCCCCCAATCCGCGTCAGTGGCCGACAGCACGCCGTCCAGCGACTGCAGCGGCACATCGGCATGCACACGCACCCCGGCATCCATCAACGCGCGCACAACGCCCTGCCCGATGGTTGACACGACGTCCTGATGGATCAGCAGGCATTCGGCCGCGCCGCAGATGCCTGTGCGCCGCGTCTTGGCGTTCAGCACAACCTTGAGCACCTTTTCGGGGTCCGCATCCTTGTCGATATAGATGTGCACGATCCCCTCGAGATGGGCAAAGACCGGTACGCGCGCCTCACGTTGCACAAGGCCCACAAGCCCCTTGCCGCCGCGCGGTACAATCACGTCGATGGTGTCTGTCATGGTCAGCATCTCACTGACGGCGGCACGGTCCCGGGTGGGCACCAGCTGTATCGCGTCCTCCGGCAGGTTCGCGTCGCGCAAACCCGCCTGCAACGCCGCATGAATGGCCTGCGACGAATGAAAGCTCTCGGACCCGCCGCGCAGGATCACGGCGTTGCCCGCCTTGAGGCACAGCGCTCCAGCATCTGCCGTCACGTTCGGGCGGCTTTCATAGATGACCCCCACAACGCCCAAAGGCGTGCGCACGCGTTTGATGTTCAGCCCCGATGGCTGGTCCCAGTCGGCCAGCACCTCACCCACGGGGTCGGCCTGTTCGGCCACCGCGCGCAATCCGTCGACGATGCTGCGCACCCGGTCTTCGTCCAGGCGCAACCGGTCCATCATGGCGTCTGACAGGCCCTTGTCCGCACCAAACGCCATATCCTTGGCATTGGCGGCGATGATCGCGGCGCGCTCGGACCAGACATGTTCGGCGGCGCCGATCAGCGCGGCATGTTTGCGCTCCGCACTGGCAAAGGCAAGCGTTGCGGCGGCGGCCCGGGCACGGGCGCCGATGTCGGCCATCAGGGCGGGAATGGTGTCAAAGTCTTTCATCGGTCATGTCCTTTGCAGGCACGTTCTGCGGTCTGCGTGCCGATCTTTAGCCAGAAGCCCGTCAGAGCGCCATATCATCGCGGTGAATGAGCGCGGCCCGGCCCGGGTAACCCAGAAGCGTTTCGATCTCTGCGCTGTGATGCCCCTTGATCTTTTGCGCCTCCTGCGCGGTGTAGCGGGTGAGCCCGAGACCAAGCTGGTGTCCCTCACCGTCGGCCAGCGCGACCGGGTCGCCGCGCCCAAAGGAACCGGAAACGGCATGAACACCGGCGGGTAGCAGGCTGTTTCCGCGTGCCAAAGCAGCGATCGCGCCCTGATCCAAAACCAACGTACCCTGCGGCTTCATCGCCGCGATCCAACGCTTGCGCGCCGACGCCGGGTCGAGTGTGGCTGTGAACCATGTGGCGTTGGCACCCGTTGCCAGCGCATGCAAGGGCCGGTGCTCGGACCCAAGGCAGATGGCCATGGCGCAGCCCGCCGCCGTGGCGGTCCGGGCGGCCATCAGCTTGGTCTTCATCCCGCCTTTGGACAGGCCGGAACCTGCATCGCCCGCCTGATGCTCGATCTGCGCGGTGATCTGGTCGATCGTGTCATAGCGCTGCGCGGTGGGATCCTCGGCCGGATTGGCGCTGTAGAACCCGTCCACATCCGACAGCAGCACAAGCTGGTCCGCGCCAATCGTCGCCGCGATTTGCGCCGCCAGCCTGTCATTATCGCCAAACCGGATTTCGTCCGTGGCGATGGTGTCGTTTTCGTTTACAATCGGTACCGCGCGCAGGCTCAACAACTGTTCCAGCGTGGCGCGGGAGTTGAGGTAGCGGCGGCGGTTCCGGCTGTCCTCCAGCGTCATGAGAACCTGCGCGGTGGTGATGCCGTGCGGCGCCAGCGCCTCTTCATAGGCGCGGGCGAGCCTGATCTGCCCCACCGCCGCTGCCGCTTGCGACTGTTCGAGTGCGAGGTCCGTGGCAGGCAAACCCAAAACGCCGCGCCCAAGCGCGATGGAGCCCGAGGACACCAGAACCACCTGCGTACCCTGTGCGGTCAACCACGCGACATCTTCGGCCAGTCCCGCAAGCCAGTCCTGCCGCAGCGCGCCCGTGGCCCGGTCCACCAGCAGGGCGGACCCGATCTTGACAACGAGCCGTTTGGCGTCGCTCAGGGATGCCACGGCTCGGCCTCCTCCGCGGGGCGATGGCGCAGGCGGTCATCATCAATCTGACCGCGCAAGCTGCGCAGAACCTCCGTCACCCCCTCACGCGCAACCGACGACATCAGCATGACCGGGCCATTGCAGGCCTCTTCCAGTTCCGCGCGCGCGGTAGCCCGTTCTGCGTCGTCCAGCGCGTCGATCTTGTTCAGCACGGTGATGCGGGGCTTGTCGGCAAGATCGCCGCCATAAGCCTCAAGTTCCGTGATGATCGTGTGGTAATCCTCGGCCACGGTGTCTAAGGTGCCGTCCACAAGATGCAAGAGCACCACGCAACGCTCCACATGGCCAAGAAACAGGTCCCCAAGTCCCCGCCCCTCGGACGCGCCTTCGATCAGACCGGGGATGTCGGCCACGACGAATTCGGTGTTGTCCACGCCCACGACACCCAAATTCGGGTGTAGCGTCGTGAAAGGATAATCCGCAATCTTGGGGCGTGCGTTCGAGGTTGTGGCGAGAAAGGTCGACTTGCCTGCGTTTGGCAGACCCAGCAGGCCCACATCCGCAATCAGTTTCAGCCGCAGCCACAGCGTCCGCTCGACGCCCTCCTGGCCCGGATTGGCCCGGCGTGGCGCCTGATTGGTGGCGGATTTGAAATGCAGGTTGCCCCAGCCGCCATTGCCACCCCGCGCCAATTCGACCGTGTCGCCCACATTCACCAGATCGGCAATCACCGTCTCCTGATCTTCGTCCAGGATTTCGGTCCCGGCTGGCACACGCAACACGATGTCGTCACCATCCTTGCCAGTGCGCTGCCGCCCCATGCCGGGCTGGCCGTTCTTGGCAAAGAAGTGCTGCTGATAGCGAAAGTCGATCAGGGTGTTGAGCCCGTCGACCGCCTCGGCAATGACCGACCCGCCCTTGCCGCCGTCACCGCCATCCGGGCCACCGTATTCGATATATTTCTCACGGCGGAACGAGATGCACCCGTTCCCGCCCGCGCCGGAGCGGATGTAGACTTTGGTCAGATCAAGAAACTTCATGGACGGCGTCCTAGCGCGGGGGCACCGCCCCCGCAATCACAGTTTACGGCTATAGGTCCAGGTGGGCACGTTTGCGTCGCGGGCCACCGAATAGGTTTCCGCGTCTCCCAGATAGCGAAAGCCGCAATGGGTCAGAACGCGTGCGGACGCGGGATTGTCCTGAAAGACGGCCGCAAACATCGTGTCATTTTGCATCGGGTTCGCCTCGACCAGCGCCTGCACGGCGTCAGAGGCCAGACCGGTATTCCAGTAATGCGGCGCCACCCAATAGGTCACTTCGGTCTGGTTGCGGTCAAGGCGCGACAGGGCGATGAGGCCCATGACTTCGGCCCGGTCGGATTTGACCCCGTCCATGATCCAGATGTCCTCGTCCCGGTCATCCGCCATCGCGCGCGTCACGAACGCCTCGGTCATGCCGGGGGGGACGGGATGGGGAATGGATGTGGTCATACGTGCCACGCGCAAGTCGCTTGTGCACATCTCGATCAGGCCCATGTCGGACTTGCGGATCGGCCGCAGGTCAAACCGTTCGGTTTCGATCACCGGCTGGGTCACAATCTTTTCCATTTCCATCGTTATGTCCCTCCTCCGAACAGAACAAACAGGACCGATGCGACGGTGAGCGCCGCAAGGGTATACATCAGATAGGGTTCCGCACGCGTTCCCGCGAGGGTGCGCGCGATGCGGTCACCCGCAAGTGTCCAAATGGGGTGCAACAGCACCTGACAGCCGAGCAATACGCCGGCAATGGTTGCCGTGGCGTATAGGGGATCGGTGCCGGGGGCCACAAAGCCGGTAAAACCGGCGACAATCATCGCCCAGGCCTTGGGGTTGAGCGGGTGAACGATCAGACCGGCGGCAAAACCGGGCGCCCGTGCGTCGCCCCCGGTTTTCAGACGCAGGTTCGCGACTTTCCAGGCCAGCCAGATGATATAGGCGGCCGACACCCATTTGAGCGTTTCGAAGACCCACGGCGCGCGGTCGGCAAGCTCCATCAGGCCAAAGCCCACCGGCCAGATGATGAATTGCTTGCCCAGTGCGACACCCGCGACAAAGGGCAGCGCCGTTCGAAAGCCGAAACGCGCGCCCGTGGCCAGCAGCGCCATGTTGGCGGGGCCGGGCGTGCCCACCTGACTGGCCGCGAACACGGCAAAAGAGGCGACGGCAACGCTCACGACAGCCGCACAAGGTCGCGGGCGATCAGCCCCATGATCAGGTCGTCGTGCCACGCGTCGCCGATCAGAGCTGCTTCACGTTCGCGCCCCTCGACCACGAAGCCGACTTTTTCGTAAGCGCGAACGGCGCGGTCGTTGAAATCCAGCACGCGGCAGCCAAGCCGGTGCAGCCCCATCGTGTCAAAGGCATGAGCGGCGAGCACCTGCATCGCCTCTGTGCCGTATCCTTTGCCCAAGGCGTCCGGGTCCAGAATGCCGATGGCAATCTGGGCCCGCTTGTCCGCGGGGTTGAGCGTGTGCAGGCGGATGGCACCCAGCATCGCGCCCTCATCCTCGATGATCCAGGCATGCGGCTCATCGCGCTGCGCGGCGACCCACGCTTGCGCGGCGTCACGGGTGATCTCGCGCACCTGTGCCGGATCGCCGCCAAACATGCGGATGATGGCGGGTGTGTTGCCCAGGGCAAAGCGCGCCTCGACATCACCGTCTGCCACGTCGCGCAGCACGATACGGGGGCCCGTCAGCACAGGTTTTGCAAGTACGGTCATGCCCGGGCCTCCCACACGCTTTGGGTCAGCACCACGCGTTGCAACACATGCCTGTCACCGGTTGCAGGGCATTGTACCTGCTCTTGCGACGTGTTCACAAAGCCGAGCTTTGCCAGCACGTTGCGTGATGCGGTGTTGTCGGCAAAGTGGCCGCTGGCCAGTTCTGTGTGCCCCTGACCGAAATGGCGTGCGACCATGGCCCGCGCCGCTTCGGATGCATATCCGCGGCCCCAGTGGTTCTGGCCGAGCCAATAGCCCAATTGCATTTCGGTGCCGATGCAGCCCACGACCTGATCGCTTTTGCATATGACAAATGTGTTGCCGCCACCCGTAGCCACGCGCCCGACAAAATCTTGTGCGTCTTCCAGCGCATAGGGGTGCGGCACACGGGTCAGCCAGCGCGACACCTCAAGATCACCGACCAGTGCGGCGATCGTCACTGCATCCTGCATCCGGGGGCGGCGCAGGGTCAGGCGTTCGGTTGTCATCTGGTCTGTCATTGGACCATCCTCGCTTTTGGCGGGATAGGGCGGAAACGAAAAAGGGACCGGCGTTTCCGCCGATCCCTGATTTTGTCAAAACCCTCTGGGTACGGCTTATTCTGCAGCCTCCGCTGTCGGGAGCACGGAAATAAACGTGCGACCCTTGAGGCCCTTGTGGAAGGTTACGGCGCCATCGACGGTGGCAAAGATCGTGTGGTCCTTGCCCATGCCAACGCCTTCGCCGGGCCAGAACTTGGTCCCGCGCTGGCGCACGATGATGTTGCCGGGGATGGCCGCCTGGCCACCGTACAATTTCACGCCAAGCCGGCGGCCCGCTGAGTCGCGACCGTTCCGGGATGAACCGCCTGCTTTTTTATGTGCCATGCGTCTCTCTCCTTAGCCTTTGGCCAGTTCCTGGGCCTGTGCGATCCAGCCTTCACGTTCGATCCGACCCTTGAACGACAGTTTCTCGTCCATAGCAGCAACGTCCGCATCGGTCCATGCTGCGATTTGTGCGAATGTGGTGACACCCGCCTCGTGCAGTTTTTTCTCAAGCGCGGGACCAACGCCCGATAGTTGCTTGAGATCATCCGCGCCCGCGTCGGCCTTTGCGGCTTTCTTGGGGGCGGCTTTCTTTGCTTCCGCCTTCGGCGCTTCGGCTTTCTCGGCCTTGGGCGCTCCGGCTTTCTTGGATTTCTTCGGGGCCGCGGCGGGTGCCGCTGCGGCAATGCCAAAGCCCGCGCCGTTTTCAGCCGCCATCACACCGGATTTGCCTGCGCCCTTGGCGAGGATCTCGGTGATCCGGACCAGCGTAAGCTGCTGACGGTGACCCTTGGTGCGCTTCGAGCTGTGCTTGCGGCGACGTTTGACGAAGTTGATCGTCTTGGGGCCCTTGATCTGTTCGATGACCTGCGCCTGAACGCCCGCATCCGCGACAGTCGGCGCGCCAACCTGAGGCGCGTCGCCCCCGATCATCAGCACTTCGTTGAATTGAACAGTGTCACCTGCGTTTGCGGCCAGTTTTTCAACGCGGAGCGTGTCGCCCGATTGAACCTTGTACTGTTTGCCGCCGGTTTTGAGAACCGCGAACATATCTCGTTCCTTTGTCTGCCGCGTCCTGTGGCCCCGGGTCCCCGGCGTTGTGGCATCTGCCGCCTCGAACAGCGCGCCCCCGGATCGGGGCGGTGTTGAATCAAAAACCGCCAGCGCGACCGCACTGGCAGAGATGCGGGCTTATGAGCGGATCATGTGCCCAAGTCAAGGGGCCTGGGGTCAGGACCCATTGATCCTGCGCCGACAGCGCCAATTTCACGATAGTTCAGGGGTTCGGGGCGTGCAGGTCATAGTGGTTCTATGCCCAAACGGCCCGCGCCGCTGAATAGAAGTGAAATT
>CAZRUV010000121.1:5361-9690 GCA_964603315.1 uncultured Rhodobacterales bacterium | reverse complement strand
AAAGAAACAGGAACGGATTCTACACATGAGCGGCCCGGATCAGGGGGCAACGTCATTACCCATGATCAAATGCACAAGGTCTTCGTGTTGGTCAAGAATGCTATTGGCGAAATCATTCTGCACTACACAAGTGACTTGCCCGGTGCTCCAAGCCCGGACGAAATTGTCGGCATCGCAATCCAAAACGCAGGGCCACGGAGTGCGCCGGATAGTTAAGTGACGGCATTGTTGTTCTAGAGAGCTTTTCCAAGACCGTTCCCGACATTGCGAATGCGGCCATTGGCGCAGTCGCAACGAAAGCAAACTTCGTCCCGCTGACCTATCGTCCGAACGCCGCCGATCAATGTCTGGTTTGGGCTGAGTGGCGAAATTGGCAATCAGTGGATTCCGAATTCAGCTAAGAGACAGTCATGAAAAGTGATATTCTACTTCATCGAGGCTCAAGTTCTCTACCCACTCTCATCCACCAATACATATTCAACCCTAAGAAAACCTCTGTAACCCATTGACGCAATTTAGGCGAAACGGTCTTCGAGCGTAGGAATCGCATCTCAGGGGGTCAGCAGCCGCCGATACAGCGTGTCCAGAAATACCCGCGCCCCGTCCATCGGATCGCCCGGTGTCAAAACCCTCACCTGGGCGTCAAAATCGGCATAGTGCTGCGTCGTGGACCAGATCGAAAACATTAGGTGGCGCGGGTCCACCGGAGCGATTTTCCCCGTCTCCACCCAGTCCTGAATGACACCGCATTTTTCCTCTACCAGCGGCCTGAGGTCCCCTTCAAGGTGCGGCCGCATCCGTGGGGCGCCTTGCAGGATTTCATTGGCAAATAGCCGGCTTTCGCGCGGCAAATCCCGCGCCATATCCAACTTGCGTTGCACATAGGCGAGGATCTCCTCCAGCGGATCGCCGCTTGCATCCATCTCTACGAGCGGATCCAGCCACGTTTCCATCAGCTGGTTCAAGAGGGTCACATGGATCTCTTCCTTGCCGGCGAAGTAGTAAAGGATGTTGGGTTTGGACAGACCGGCCGCCTCCGCGATCTGATCCAGCGTCGCGCCCCGGTAGCCATGTTCGGCGAACACATCGAGCGCTGCGTCCAGAATACGCCGCCGGTTGCGCAGCTGGATGCGGCTGGGCGCCTTTGGAGGGCTGTCATCTGGCATGGGCGCGGCTCCGGGACGTGCTGCTCTGTTATGCAAATGCATAATCCAGTGGCAGCTTGGGTCAAACCAGTTCTTGACAGTCACGCGGTCGCTGGCAATCGTGAGATTGACCAAATGGTCAAAAGTTTGACGGCGAGGGCATGATGGCAGCACCGGGCGAAAACCTGCGGATCAATGGCGACCGGCTGTGGGACAGCCTGATGGAGATGGCCCAAATCGGCCCCGGCATCGCCGGTGGCAACAACCGTCAGACCCTGACAGACGAGGACAGCGAGGGGCGGCATCTGTTCCAGCGCTGGTGCGAAAGCGCCGGAATGACCATGGGCGTCGACGAGATTGGCAACATGTTCGCCCGTCGCGAAGGCACCGACCCCGACGCCTTGCCCGTTTACGTGGGCTCGCATCTGGATACGCAGCCCACGGGCGGAAAATATGACGGGGTGCTGGGTGTTCTGGGCGGGCTCGAGATCATACGGACCCTGAACGATCTTGGCATCAAGACACGGCACCCCATCGTCGTGACCAACTGGACGAATGAGGAGGGCACACGGTTCGCGCCCGCGATGCTGGCCTCGGGCGTGTTCGCGGGCAAGCACAGCCTCGACTGGGCGAATGATCGCGTGGACGCCGCAGGCAAGCGCTTTGGGGATGAGCTGGAGCGGATCGGTTGGAAAGGGCCCGAAAAGGTTGGCGATCGCAAGATGCACGCCTTTTTTGAGCTGCACATCGAACAGGGGCCGATCCTGGAGGCCGAGGGCAAGGACATCGGCGTCGTGACCCACGGTCAGGGACTGCGCTGGATCGAGTGCACGGTGACCGGCAAGGAAAGCCATACCGGATCGACGCCCATGCACATGCGGCGCAACGCGGGGCGGGGCCTCGCGCAGATCACCGAACTGGTACATGAAATTGCCATGGGTGCGCAGCCGAACGCGGTTGGGGCCATCGGTCACGTCGACGTCTACCCGAACTCGCGCAACATCATTCCGGGCAAGGTGGTCTTTACCATCGACTTCCGCTCGCCCGATCTGGACAAGCTGAACGGCATGGTCGATGCGTTGATGTCGCGCGCGCCTGCACTGTGCGTTGATTTGGGCGTCGCGTTTGCAGCCGAGATCGTCGGCCAGTTCGATCCACCCGCCTTTGACGAGGGGTGCGTCGGAGCGGTCCGCGACGCGGCAGAACGCCTGGGCTATTCGCACATGGACATCGTGTCGGGCGCGGGACATGACGCGTGCTGGATCAACGACATCTACCCGACGGCCATGGTCATGTGCCCCTGCGTCGATGGCCTGAGCCACAACGAGGCCGAAGAGATTTCCAAGGAATGGGCGACCGCCGGAACGGATGTGCTGATGCATGCGGTGGTTGAGACGGCGGAGATCGTGGGGTGATTGACCCGGATCTCTCGCTGGCGGACCGGATTGCCGATCTGGTTGCAACCGAGGTCGAGGAGGCGCCGCGCGGGTCAGAGGCAGAGCGCGCGACGGTCAGCGCCTTTGCCGATGCGCTGGTGCAGCCGTTTGAGACAACGGTGAACTTCAGCGGTGGCGTGACGCAGCGCTGCTGGACAGTGACCCGCACGGACGGGGCGTACCGCGTGGTCTACCTGCCGCGCGCCGGGTACTTCGCCTTGTGCGCAGAGAGCGATTTTGGGCCATTGGACATTGGCGTGCATGGGCCGGCGTTGGGGTGTTTTGCGTCTGTGTGACCGGGGCCAGCGACGGGACCCATGACGATTTTTGGCCATTGCAACGGGCTGAGACAGGAGAGATGAGATGACCAAGGTGATCAAAGGCGGGATGGTCTGCACGGCGGACCGGACGTGGAAAGCGGACGTGCTGGTCGAGGGCGAGACGATCAAGCAAATCGGTGAAGACCTGACAGGTGACGAATATATTGATGCCGAAGGCGCCTATGTCATCCCCGGCGGCATCGACCCGCACACCCACCTCGAGATGCCGTTCATGGGCACGACGGCGGCCGAAACGTTCGAAAGCGGGACATGGGCGGCGGCTGTGGGCGGCACCACGATGATCGTGGATTTCTGTCTGCCGGGGGCGGACGGTTCGATCAAGAACGCCATCAACGAGTGGCACCGCAAGTCTGCACCGCAGATCTGTTCCGATGTGGGCTATCACATGGCGATCACCGGCTGGGACGAGAGCATCTTTAACGAGATGAAGGACGCCGTGGACATGGGGGTGAACTCGTTCAAGCACTTCATGGCCTACAAGGGCGCGCTGATGATCGAGGATGACGAGATGTTCGCGTCCTTCAAACGCTGTGCAGAGCTGGGCGCCTTGCCGATGGTGCACGCCGAGAACGGCGACCTCGTGGCCGAGATGCAGCAGAAATACTTTGATCAGGGGATCACGGGGCCCGAGGGCCACGCCTATTCCCGCCCGCCGGAATTCGAGGGCGAGGCGGCGAACCGTGCGATCACCATCGCGGATGCTGCTGGCGTGCCGCTCTACATCGTGCACGTGTCCTGCGAGCAGGCGCATGAGGCGATCCGGCGTGCCCGGCAGAAGGGGATGCGGGTCTATGGCGAGCCGCTGATCCAGTTCCTGACGCTGGACGAGAGCGAGTATTTCAACACCGATTGGGACCATGCCGCGCGTCGGGTGATGTCGCCGCCCTTCCGGTCGAAGGATCATCAGGACTCGCTCTGGGCCGGGTTGCAGGCGGGGTCCTTGCAGGTCGTCGCGACGGATCACGCGGCCTTCAACACCGATCAGAAGCGCGCCGGACGGGACGATTTCCGGATCATCCCCAACGGCTCGAACGGACTGGAAGAGCGGCTGGCCGTCCTCTGGACCGAAGGGGTGGAGACAGGGCGGCTGACGCCGAACGAATTTGTGGCGTGCACGTCGACCAATGTGGCGAAAATCCTGAACATCTATCCCAAGAAAGGCGCGCTGGTGGAAGGGGCTGATGCCGATATCGTGGTGTGGGATCCCAAGATCACCAAGACGATCTCGCCCGCCAACCACCATTCGGTGTTGGATTACAACGTGTTCGAAGGGTTCGAGGTGAAGGCACAGTCGCGCTACACCCTGAGCCGGGGTGAGGTGATCTGGGCCTGGGGCCAGAACTCGCAACCGTCGCCCGGCCGAGGCAAGTTCGTCCCGCGCCCTGCGTTTGCCAGCGCCTCCGTGGC
>CAZRUV010000121.1:0-5261 GCA_964603315.1 uncultured Rhodobacterales bacterium | reverse complement strand
AATGACGGCCCTGTCCACGCTCTCAAGGGCGTGTCGCTGGACATCGAGAAGGGAGATTTCGTGTCTTTCATCGGGCCTTCGGGCTGCGGGAAGACCACGTTCCTCCGGTGCATGGCGGATTTGGAGCAGCCGACGGGTGGCACCATCACCGTGAATGGGACGACACCCGAGGCGGCGCGGAAGGCGCGAGCCTATGGCTATGTGTTTCAGGCCGCCGGGCTCTATCCGTGGCGCACGATTGGGCGGAATATCTCGCTGCCGTTGGAAATCATGGGATATGCCAAGGCAGATATTGCAGAGCGCGTTGCGCGGGTGCTGGAACTGGTGGAGCTATCAGGGTTCGAAAAGAAGTTTCCATGGCAGCTGTCGGGGGGCATGCAGCAGCGGGCGTCGATTGCGCGGGCTCTGGCCTTTGACGCCGACATCCTACTGATGGACGAGCCCTTTGGCGCGCTCGACGAGATTGTGCGGGATCACCTGAACGAACAGCTTTTGCAGCTGTGGGCGCGGACGGAAAAGACCATCGCTTTTGTCACACACTCCATCCCCGAGGCGGTATACCTGTCCACCAGGATCGTGGTGATGTCGCCGCGCCCGGGGCGGATCACGGATGTGATCGAGAGCACGCTGCCCAAGGAGCGTCCGCTGGATATCCGTGAGAGCCCGGAATTCCTTGAGATCGCGCATCGGGTGCGTGAGGGGCTGCGGGCGGGGCACGCCTATGATTGACCTGTGGCCCAGACCAGAGCGGCCCTTCGGGGTGAGTTTATCCGGCAAGATGAAGCAGGGGGGCTGCTGATGCGGTCCTTTCTGCCTGTTCTGACCGTTTTGGCTGTGATCGTCGGCATTTGGTATCTGGCCGTGGCCCCGATGAATGTGCGGGTTGCGCTGGATCAGGCGGAGCGCGGCGGGGCTGCAATTGCACCGGAAGGATCTGTGCCACGCCGCGACGTGTCGGTGTGGCGGCTGATGTTGGACAATGCGGATCATGTGTCGCTGGGCTATGCGCTGGAGCGACCGCGACTGCCCACGCCCGGGCAAGTTGGTGCGGAGATGTGGAAAACCACCGGCGAGATGATCGCCAAGGGGCGCCCGTTTTCCAAGCGCGGGCTCATCTACCATGGGTGGATCACATTGCAGTCGACGCTGTGGGGGTTTGTGCTGGGAACCGCTCTGGGCATCGTCGGGGCTGTGGCGATTGTCTATTCGCGCACGGCTCAGTTGAGCCTGATGCCATGGGCGATCATCTCGCAGACCATTCCCATTGTGGCCCTTGCGCCCATGATCATCGTTCTGTCCTCGCAGGTGGGTGTCGAGGGGCGCGGGCTGCCCAAGGCGATCATCTCGGCCTATCTGTGCTTTTTCCCGGTGCTTGTCGGGATGGTCAAAGGGTTGCGCGCGCCCTTACCTGCCCAGCTGGATCTGCTGCGGACCTATAATGCCAGCGGTTTGCAGAGTTTCCTGCGCCTGCGATTGCCTGCGTCGCTGCCTTATCTCTTTACCTCGCTGAAGATCGGCATCGCGGCGGCCTTGGTCGGTACGATCGTGGGTGAGCTGCCGACGGGAGCGATCAGTGGACTTGGCGCGCGTATCCTGATCGGGGATCAGTTCGGAACGCCGCTTGCCATCTGGTCTGCACTCTTTGCCGCGGCCTTGCTCGCCGGGGCGCTTGTCACCTTGCTCGACCTTGTGCAGCGCCTCACGTTGAAACGGATGGGGCTGGCATGAACTGGGTGCTGGGCGCATTGGTGATCTGGGCGGGCGGCTGGGCGCTGAACATCTGGCTGTCGTGGCGCGGCGAGATGCGCGCGGTGCGTATTGCGGTGCCCGTGATCTTTGGCCTGACCCTGCTGGCCATGTGGGAGGCGCTGGTGCGCGGATTTGGCATCTCGCCCGTCATTCTGCCACCGCCCAGCGTCGTGGCGCAGACCTTTGCCGCGTCGACAGACATCCTGTGGACCGACTTTCAGCAGACCGTGGTCAAAGGGGCCTTGCGCGGGTTCGCAATCGGCACCTTGGCCGCTATTGTCACGGCCATCCTAATCGACCGGTCGCAATTCCTGACGCGCGGCCTGCTGCCCATCGGCAACTTTGTCGCGGCGCTGCCCATTGTCGGCATTGCCCCGATCCTCGTCAGCTGGTTCGGGTTTGACTGGCAGTCCAAGGCGGCTGTCGTGGTGGTCATGGTCTTTTTCCCGATGCTGGTGAACACGGTACAGGGCCTTCAGGAGGCATCCGCCATGCAGCGCGACCTGATGCGGACCTACGCGGCCAGCTACTGGCAGACGCTGCTGCGGCTGCGCCTGCCTGCCGCCATGCCGTTTCTGTTCAATGGATTGAAGATTGCAACGACCCTCGCCCTGATCGGGGCCATCGTTGCTGAATATTTCGGCTCGCCAACCCGAGGCATGGGCTTTCGCATCTCAACAGGTGTCGGCAGCTTGTCCATCGATCTGGTCTGGGCTGAGATCGCCGTGGCCACTTTGGCGGGAACGGCATTTTACGGTACGGTTGCCTTTGTCGAGCGCATCGTGACGTTCTGGCACCCGTCACAACGGGGATAACAAAACCACTTGGAGGGTATCATGAAGATCAAAGCAACATTTGCAGCGCTGGCGTTCACCGCGACCGGTGCCATGGCGGCGGACGACGTCACGCTACAGCTGAAATGGGTCACGCAGGCCCAGTTCGCAGGCTACTATGTGGCGCTGGAAAAGGGCTTTTACGGGGAAGAAGACCTGAACGTCACCATCAAGCCCGGCGGCCCGGACATTGCACCCACGCAGGTGTTGGCCGGTGGCGGTGCCGATGTAACCGTCGAGTGGATGCCTGCCGCCCTCGCAGCGCGCGAAAAGGGTCTGCCGATGGTCAACATCGCCCAGCCGTTCAAATCGTCCGGCATGATGCTGACCTGCCGCAAGGATGCGGGCGTGGAAAGCACCGAGGACTTCCCGGGCAAGACGCTGGGCGTCTGGTTCTTTGGAAACGAATTCCCGTTCCTAAGCTGGATGTCCCAGCTGGGCATTCCCACGGACGGTTCGGATGCCGGTGTCGAAGTGCTGAAGCAGGGCTTCAACGTGGACCCGATCCTGAACGGTCAGGCGGCTTGCGTGTCGACCATGACGTATAACGAGTACTGGCAGGTCATTGATGCGGGCCTCAGCCCCGACGATTTGACCGTCTTCAAGTACGAGGACAATGGCGTGGCGACACTGGAAGACGGCCTTTACGTGCTCGAAGAGAACCTCGCCGACCCGGCATTCGAGGACAAGATGGTACGCTTTGTGCGCGCCTCGATGAAGGGCTGGAAATACGCCGAGGAGAACCCGGATGAGGCGGCGTTGATCGTGCTGGAATACGACGAGACCGGCGCCCAGACCGAAAAGCATCAGACCCGCATGATGGGCGAGATTGCCAAACTGACAGCCGGGTCGAATGGCGCGCTGGTGCCTGCGGATTACGAACGCACGGTGGCCTCGCTGCTGGCGGGCGGGTCTGATCCGGTGATCACCAAGGCGCCCGAAGGGGCCTGGACCCACGCGATCACGGACAAGGCGCTGAACTGACCGTTTCGCGTCTTTTTGACCTCAAAAGTGCAAGCCAGCCTTCGGGCTGGCTTATTTTGTCGCAGGGGTGGAAATGCGGGTGCCGCGCGCCACATTGTCTGAAAATCCAGGAGCGCGCCGAATGACCCGTATGGAAGACCTGCAACCCAACCTCGACGAACAAGCCCGCCAGGACGCGGTGTATCAGGCTGCGATGCAGTCGATGCAGCAAAAACAGCGCGAGCAGGAGCGTCAGGGCTACGTTGTGATGTCGGCCGCGATGAACTGGGGTGAGGGGTCGCTGGGCGACGGGGTGTTCGGGAAGGTGAGCCATGCGGCAAAGCTCTTCATGATCACGTTCGCCTGCGTAACGCCGCCGCTCTTGGTGTGGGTTGTGTTGCTCTGAGCACAGGGACATACGCTCAAAAGAGCCGCTGTTTGAGCGGCTTTTTTTGTTGCTGCGCGTTTATTTTCTCTGCCCAGACGCCCCGCGTCGGGGCCGCCCCCGACCGCCCCCATGGGCGGGGGCGACTGCGTCACCCCCGGGGTCTTGCGACCCTCTCCGGCCTCAATCGCTCCACTGGAGCGATTGCAAGACGGCCTCCGACCCGCGGTCGGAGGCTGGTTTAGCAATGAAGAAAGAGCGGCCCTAAGGCCGCCCAATGCTATTGGAAATACTCCAGTATCATCAGCAAGAGTGCCAAAGTCGCGATTACATCGCGATATGTCACTCGCTCTTTCATTTGCTTCAAGAATCTCATCAGACGAGTCCTTTGAGATGCCCGAGGCCTCGAGCGTTTCAAACGCCCAGTATTTGTAGACCGCCCTATCGAGGCGGTATGCGACAAGCCCCTATGATCACTTGGGGTTGCCTATCGGCAGTTTGAAGGTGCGCAGGTCCTTGCGCTCTGTGTAACTAACCCCCAAATGCCTTAGCCAAACCGGGCTAGGGTCCGACACAGCGCCGCTAAGCGCTTGCAGCATCTGGGTCGACGTTGAGGTTGTTCCGGTATGGAATCCACTCGTCAGCCACGCGGTGATGTTAGCACCCCCGCTGCCATGACCTAAGGTAGGTGAGCAACGCCGATTCTACAAGATGTACTGCATTTGTTCCAAATTGTTTTATCGACTGCAACCGAGCGCCGCTACGCGCGTTTGCTGCGCAAACACGCTTTCGCGCACGCCTTGAACCCAAAAGCCTGCACAAGAAATTTCTTGGGCACCCGATGCACACTATTATCAACTGAGTGCGAACGCGCCCGCTGCCTCGCACCCGTTGAGTTTTACTTTGTAAAACTCAACGTACGAACTTCTTATGCTTGAGCCTTTTGGGTTCAAGGGCATCCGGCCCCAACCTACGCTTCTTGTCTTCCTCGTAATCCTCGAAATTCCCCTCGAACCACTCCACATGCGCGTCGCCTTCGAACGCCAGAATATGCGTGCAGATCCGGTCGAGGAAGAAGCGGTCGTGACTGATCACCACCGCGCAGCCCGCGAAATCGACCAGCGCGTCTTCCAGAGCGCGCAGCGTCTCCACGTCGAGGTCGTTGGTCGGTTCGTCGAGCAGCAGCACGTTGCCGCCCTCTTTCAGCAGACGCGCCATGTGGACGCGGTTGCGTTCACCGCCTGACAGAAGCGACACCTTCTTCTGCTGGTCGCCGCCCTTGAAGTTGAAGGACGAACAGTAGGCGCGGGAGTTCACCTGCGCATCGCCCA
>CAZRUV010000120.1:0-10055 GCA_964603315.1 uncultured Rhodobacterales bacterium | reverse complement strand
GGATCGGAGCCGCCCTCAAGATACTAGGCTGTTAACTGACCCAAAGGCAGAGGGGATTGCAAGGGGGTATGGTGCCGCTGCCGCCCGCGCTGCGCCCCTCCTTTGGGCGTACTTGCCCAAGCGAAGGCGTGATCAGTCGTATTGGACAACCTCGTATTCGATGTTGTCGTGGTCGTGGAAGTAAAAGCGCCGTCCGGGTTCGTAGTCGCCGTGGTTGCCGGGGGTGAAGCCCAGTGCGCTGACGGCCGTTTCCATGGCGCTCAGGTCATCGGTGACGACGGCAAGGTGGTTGAGCCCGCCAACGGTGTTGTAGTTGTCGTCAGTGGGCTGGTTTGGCGCGCCGGGCGTGTAGAGCGCCAGATAGGCCGCGTCGGTGCCCACGTGTACGGTGCGCCCGCCCGCCATCGCGGCTCCGGCCCACCGGATATGCCAGCCAAAGAGGTCGCACATCCACTTGGCGGTGGCGTCGGGGTCCGAAACGGTCAGGTTGGTGTGTTCGAGCAGTGCTGGCATCAGGGCGTCCTTTCCTCATTGGCTTTCCTTTTGCATCACATGCAGGCATCGTCGGACCTCAAGTGCACTTTAGGTCAAGAGGTTTTTTTGACATGGCATTCGAAGGGTTGAGCATCGGAGAGATGGCGGACCGGACGGGCCTCGCCGTGTCCGCGATCCGGTACTATGAGGACGAGGGGCTGGTCGCGCCGTGGCGCAACGCGGGCGGGCAGCGGCGGTTTCAACGGGCGGACATCCGGCGTCTGAGTTTCATCATGGTGGCGCAGCAATTCGGGTTCTCGCTGGCGCAGATCAAATCGGAACTCGACCGGTTGCCGCGACACCGCGCGCCCACGAAACGGGACTGGGCGCGGATCAGCACGGAGTTTCGCGCCGGACTGGATGCCCGCATTGCCCGGCTGGAAAAGCTGCGGGACACATTGGACGGGTGCATCGGCTGCGGGTGCCTGAGCCTTGAGGCCTGCAAGCTCTACAATCCCGCGGACAGGGCTGCGGAAAATGGCCCGGGCCCGCGCTATTTGCTCGGAGATCGACCAGCGACGAAATAACGTGTCGTCGTTTCGTGAATATTTGCTGGATTTTTTCACGGGACCGATGCACGAAGTTGCGGACGCATTATCTGTGCGCTAGCCAAGGCTGTCACGCCAGCCGCACAAGGGAAGAGGGAGTAGCCAGCCATGGCCGAGACTGAACGCGAAGCGATGGAATATGACGTTGTGATCGTCGGGGCGGGGCCTGCGGGTCTGAGCGCTGCGATCCGGCTCAAGCAACTGGACGCCGATCTGAACGTGGTTGTGCTGGAAAAGGGCTCGGAGGTGGGCGCGCATATCCTGTCGGGCGCTGTGCTGGACCCGGTGGGCCTGAACAAGCTGATCCCCGACTGGGAAGAAAAGGGCGCGCCGCTGAACGTGCCGGTGGTCGAGGACAACTTTTACATGCTGGGCGAAGCGGGCAAGCTGAGGATCCCGAACTTCCCCATGCCACCGCTGATGAACAACCACGGCAACTACATCGTGTCGATGGGCAATGTGTGCCGCTGGATGGCCGAGCAGGCCGAAGAGCTGGGCGTCGAGATTTTCCCGGGCATGGCGTGTTCGGAACTGGTTTACGGTGACACTGGCGAAGTCAGAGGCGTCGTTGCGGGTGTCTTTGGCCTCGAAGCGGATGGCTCGATTGGCGAAAACACCGAACCGGGCATGGAACTGCATGGCAAATACGTGTTCCTGAGCGAAGGCGTGCGCGGGTCGCTGTCCAAAGAGGTGATCGCGAAATACGGTCTGAGCGACGGCAAGGAGCCGCAGAAATACGGGCTTGGCATGAAGGAGATCTGGGAGATCGACCCGGCCAAGCACCGCGAAGGCTCCGTCACGCACACGATGGGCTGGCCGCTGGGCGGCAATGCAGGCGGTGGGTCGTTCATCTATCACATTGAGAACAATCAGGTTTACGTGGGCTTTGTCGTTCACCTGAACTACAAGAACCCGCATCTGTTCCCGTACATGGAATTCCAGCGTTTCAAGCATCACCCGATGGTTGCGGAGCTTCTGGAGGGCGGCAAACGGGTGGCCTATGGCGCGCGCGCGATCTCGGAAGGTGGTTATCAGTCGATGCCCAAGATGGTGGCGCCGGGTGTGGCGCTGCTGGGCTGTTCGGTGGGCATGGTCAACGTGCCGCGCATCAAGGGCAACCACAACGCGATGCTGTCGGGCATGGCCGCCGCCGAGGCCGCGCATGCCGCGATCAAGGCCGAGCGTTCGGGCGATGAGTTGACGGATTACGAGACCGAGGTGCGCAATGGTGCTATCGGCGCGGACCTCAAGAAGGTGCGCAACGTCAAGCCCCTGTGGTCGAAATACGGGCTGACGGCGTCGCTTGCCGTTGGTGGGTTTGATATGTGGTGCAACACGCTGGGCTTTTCGCTTCTGGGCACGCTGGGGCATGGCAAGTCGGATGCCGAGGCGACCGAAGAGGCGGCACAGCACAAGGCGATCGACTATCCCAAGCCGGATGGCAAGCTGTCCTTTGACAGGCTCACCAATGTTTCGTTCAGCTTTACCAATCACGAGGAAAGCCAGCCCGCGCACCTGCGCCTGACCGATGATGCAATCCCGGTGGCGCAGAACCTGCCGAAATACGCGGGCCCCTCGGCACGCTATTGCCCGGCAGGTGTGTACGAATTCGTGGAGGAAGAGGGCAAGGACACGCGTTTTGTCATCAACTTCCAGAACTGCGTGCATTGCAAGACCTGCGACATCAAGGACCCGGCCCAGAACATCACCTGGACCACGCCGCAGGGCGGGGATGGGCCGAATTACCCCAATATGTGAGTGATTACGGCACCGCGTCCCGGCGGCGCGGTGCTTTTTCATGACCTTTTCGCGAGCGTGCGTTGCGCTGCGCGCGTAAGCTGCTAGCTTTCTCGGAACCACATCCGAAGAGAGGCCCGAGCGTTTTGATCCGCACCTTTTTGTCCACTACGGTCGCCGCTGCCGTTGTCCTGACGCTGAGTATGCCCGCAACGGCACAGTCCTACGCGGGCGATTACCTTGCCGGGCGACAGGCGGCGATGGACAGCGATTTTGCTGCCGCCGCGCGGTATCTCAGCCGGGCGCTGGCCGCGGATCGCGGCAATGTCGAGCTGATGGGTGACACCATCGCGGCGCAGCTTGCCCTGGGGCAGGTGGACCGCGCTCTGCCCATTGCCAAGCTGATGGAAGAGCAGGGGCATCGCAGCCAGATCGCGCATCTCGTGGTGATTGCGGACCTGCTGGCGCGTGAGGATTACGCCACGTTCCTTGCGCGGGACGTCGAGGCGCAGGGCATCGGCCCGCTTGTGGACGGGCTGCTGGAGGCTTGGGCGCTGGTGGGCGCGGGCAACCGCCCTGCGGCCATGGCCACCTTTGATGCATTGGCGCAGGAAAGCGGATTGCAGGGCTTTGCCATGTATCACAAGGCGATGGCGCTGGCCGGGGTTGGTGATTTCGAGGCGGCCGAGGCCGTCTTTGCGGGTGACGGTGCGGGCCCGCTGCAAGACACGCGGCGCGGCGCGATGGCGCGGGCCGAAATCCTGTCCCAGCTTGACCGCAACGAAGACGCGCTGGCTGCGATCAACCGCGCCTTTGGCGCATCGCGGGATCCGGAACTGGCCATTCTGATCGCGGCGCTGGAAGCGGGTGAGAAGGTGCCCTTTACCCACATCACCTCCGCCCGCGATGGGGCGGCGGAAGTGTTTTATTCGGTTGCCGGTGCATTGCGAGCCGAAGCGGGCGCGGACTACACGCTGCTTTACGGGCGCGTGGCGCGGCATTTGCGTCCCGATCATGTGGATGCGCTGCTGCTCAATGCGGAATTGCTTGATTCGCTGGGCCAATACGATCTGGCCAACGCCGCCTACAAGGAAATGTCGACCGATCACCCGGCCTATCATGCGGCCGAACTGGGGCGGGCATCCGCGCTGCGCCAGTCTGGCAAACCCGATGCGGCCATCGAAGTGCTTGAGCAACTGGCCAAACGCTACCCGGACCTCAGCATCGTGCATTCCACACTGGGCGATATCATGCGGCAGCAGGACCGGTTCGACGAGGCGATTTCCGCCTATGACCGCGCTATATCGCTGGCGGACGACGCCGCGCGGGGCACGTGGTTTCTGTACTACGCCCGCGCGATCAGTCACGAGCGCAGCAAGGATTGGCCACAGGCCGAACGCGATTTCCGCAAGGCGCTGTCCCTGAACCCGGGCCAGCCGCAAGTGCTGAACTATCTGGGCTATTCGATGGTCGAGATGCAGATCAACCTCGATGAAGCGCTTGAAATGATTGAACAAGCTGTCTCCGCCAGCCCGGACAGCGGCTATATCGTCGACAGCCTTGGCTGGGTTCTTTACCGGTTGGGCCGCTATGACGAAGCGGTCGGGCACATGGAGCGTGCGGTCGAACTGATGCCTATTGACCCGGTGGTCAATGACCACCTTGGCGATGTGTACTGGGCCGTGGGCCGCGTGCGCGAGGCGGAATTCCAGTGGATGCGGGCGCTGTCCTTTGTAGACGAGGAAAGTCCCGGTGACGCGCAGCCCGACCGGATCCGGCGCAAGCTGGACGTCGGTCTTGACGTGGTGCTGGAGGAAGAGGGCGCAGAGCCACTTCAGGTGGCGGATGAAGAGATCTGAGGTCTTTGCCCCGGCCAAGATCAATCTGACACTGCATGTGACCGGCCAGCGGGCGGAAGGGTATCATCTGCTCGACAGTCTGGTGGCCTTTGCCGATATCGGGGACAGGGTGCGGATGACAGCGGGGCCCATGCTGTCCATCGAGGTGTCCGGCCCCTTTGCCCGAGGGGTTCCCACGGATCAGAGCAATCTGGTGTGGAAGGCGGCGGAACTGGCCGGGTGGACGGGCTGGATCGAACTGGAAAAGAACCTGCCGCATGGTGCGGGGATCGGTGGAGGGTCCGCGGATGCTGCAGCGGTTTTGCGGGCCGTTGACTATGATGGCGACGCAACCGCTCTCGGCGCAGATGTGCCGGTATGCCGGTTGGCCCGCGCCGCGCGGATGACGGGGATTGGTGATGCGGTCCGGACGTTGCCGGGTCTGCCGCCGCTTTACGCGGTCCTTGCCAATCCGGGCGTTCATGTGTCCACGCCGCATGTCTTTGGCGCGTTGACGGCCAAGAACAATGCGCCCATGCCAGTCCTGCCGGACAGGCCGTCCGCCATGGAGTTGATCCGGTGGTTGGGTGCGCAGCGAAACGATCTGGAACAGCCGGCGGTTCAGGCGCAGCCCGTCATTGGCGACGCTCTGAATGCCCTGTCTGAGCGGGCTCGGGACGGGTTTGTGCGCATGTCCGGGTCGGGTGCGACATGCTTTGCCCTTTGCGCCACGCGGGACGAAGCGGCTTCAATTGCAGAGGATTTGACCCGCGCGCACCCGGACTGGTGGGTGCGCGACTGCGCGCTCAGTTGATCCGTTCGACCACGTAGTCGGCCAATTCCAGCAGCATGGTCTTGAGCGGATGTTCGGGCAAGGGGGCCAGCGCTGCCTTGGCCTTGCTGGCCCAGCCGATGGCCGTATCCTTGGTGTAGGTCAGCGCATCGTGTTTCGCGAGCAGGGACAGCGCGTGATCCAGATCGCCCGCGTCCTGTTTGCCGCGTTCGATCGTGCGTGACCAGAACGCACGCTCCTCGCTGTCGCTCATCGCGACGGCACGGATCACCGGCAGCGTCAGCTTTCGCTCGCGGAAATCATCCCCGACATTCTTGCCCGTGGCGCTGGACTGACCCTGGTAATCCAGCAGGTCGTCCACGATCTGGAACGCAATCCCGAGCGCGTCGCCGTAGTCAAACAGCGCCCGCACCAGCGTATCTTCGGCCCCTGCGATCACCCCGCCCACTTCGGTTGCGGCGGAAAACAGCGCGGCGGTTTTGCCGCGAATGACCTGCAGATACACGCCTTCGTCTGTGGCAAGATCCTGCGACGCCGTCAGTTGCAGCACTTCGCCCTCTGCGATGGTGGCGGAGGCATCGCTGAGGATGCGCAGCACGTCCATATTGCCCGTTTCGGTCATCAACTGGAACGACCGCGAAAACAGGTAGTCGCCCACCAGCACGGACGATTTGTTGTCCCAGAGCAGGTTTGCCGTGGGCCGTCCGCGCCGCTGGGCGCTTTCGTCGACCACGTCGTCATGCAGCAAGGTCGCGGTATGAATGAACTCGACCGTGGCTGCCAGATGCACGTGGAACGGACCGTCATAGCCGCACATCCGCGCCGCCGCGAGCGTGAGCATCGGGCGCAGGCGTTTGCCGCCCGCCTCGACCAGATGTTGCGTCACCTCGGGAATGCGCGGTGCGTGCTCTGACGCCATCTTGGTCCGGATCAGGCCGTTTACGGCCTCCAGGTCCTTGGCAAGATAGGCCGCAAGCTGGTCATGCGGTTTTGCGATTGCACGCGCGTCCATGGCTTACAAGATCCCTACTCGACAAGGGGGCCAATTTGCCCCTACATCCATGATATGAAGGAGCTTTTGCGCAGCACTGACCCCACCATCATCGCCTTCGCCTCGGCCCTTCTCGAGGGCGAGGATATAGCCTGCTTTCAGATGGACGTAAATATGAGCATCCTCGAAGGTGGCATCGGAATTTTCCCCAGGCGTCTGATGGTGCATGCCGACGATTACGATGATGCGCTCAAGGTGATGACCGACAACGAGATTGATCTTGGGCGATGACCTGACCCGCGACGCGTTTCTGGGCGGGCGGTTGCATTTGTGGCAACCCCGCCGGGGCTACCGCGCGGGCGTTGATCCGGTTCTGCTTGCCGCGATGGTGCCCGCAAAGGCGGGCCAGAGCGTGCTGGACCTCGGCTGTGGTGTGGGGGCTGCGGCCTTGTGTCTGGGCGCGCGGGTACCCGGACTCGACCTGCTGGGTGTTGAGCGTCAATCGGCCTATGCTGAACTGGGCGTGCGCAATGGTCTTGAGGTGGTGAAAGCCGATCTGGCGCACCTGCCCGACGCGGTCAAACAGCGCAGCTTTGACCACGTGCTGGCCAATCCACCCTATTACGATCGGGACGCCGGGGTGGGGGCGGCGGATGCCCTGCGCGAAGGTGCGCTCGGCATCGACACGCCGCTGGACACATGGCTCGACGTGGCTGCGCGTCGGTTGCGCCCCAAAGGGTACCTGCATCTGATTCACCGCGTCGAACAGGTGCCGGACCTGATGCGGTTTACGCAGCCACGTCTGGGCAGTATCGAGCTTTGGCCGATCTGCCCGCGGCCTCAAAAGGCGGCAGAGCTGGTGATTCTCCGGGCACGCAAGGAAGGGCGCGCGCCCTTCCGCCTGCATGCGCCGATTGTCATGCACGCCGGCCCGCGCCACGAACGCGATGGCGAGGACTATACCCCTGAGATACAAGCGGTTTTGCGTGACGGAGCGGCGCTCAAGTGTTAACCTCCCGTTAAGGTTGAATGTGAACACTTGCCCACATGCTGCGCCTGCGGCGTGACTCACGCCACAAGATGTGGTTCGCTGACGGGGCACTTTATCAGCAAGGAGGACCCGCATGAGCGTCACCGCCCATCTCGAAGAGTTGAAAAAGAAGCACCAGACCCTGAGCGAGCAGGTCGATATGGCCCAACGTTCCCCCGCGATAGATCAGATCGAGATCGCGGCGATGAAAAAGCAAAAACTGAAACTGAAAGAAGAAATCACGCGCCTGTCCGGCTAGTCGTGACGCCTTAGGCTGGCCCGCGCGGCCAACAGTGCGCCTGCCGTGATCAACACGGCAGCCAAGGCAAGAGATAGCGTTGGTTTCGCCACGCCAGCCACGACCAGAACAACCGTCGACAGCAGCGGCGCCGCGTAGGACGCCGTCCCGAGCAGCTGTATGTCTCCACGCTTTACACCGATGTCCCAGACGTAAAACGCGGCTCCGACCGGGCCGAGGCCGAGCAGAACGGCGCTTGTCCAGGCCAGCGTCGACTGCGGCCATTGCGGCTCTTCCAAGAGCAGATGCAACGGCACGGAGAGAAGCGCGCTCGCCACGCAAAACACCGCGACGGACGCTGTCGGAACCGTGCCAAAGGCCCGCGAGGTGACGGAGTATCCCGACCAGGTGAGCGCACAGGCCCCTGCAAGCAGGTAACCCGGCAGAGCTTCTGCCTGAAATCCGGCACCGCCGCCGGTCACGATCAGGGCGGCCCCGGCAAACCCCACGAGCGCGCCGACGATGTGCCCGCTCCGCAAGCGTTCACCGGGCAGCAAACCCGAAAACACGACGATCAGCAGAGGCCACAGATAGGCGATCAGGCTTGCCTCTGCCGCCGGTGCCAGCCGCAGAGCGGAGAAATAAAGCGCGTGGTAGCCGAACAGGCCAAGCGTTCCGATCACGTAGACATGCGCGGGCACGTGGCGCAGCGACGGCAGCGCCCCGGTGACGCCCATCCAGATCAGCCCCAATGTGCCGCCGATGCCAAAGCTGATTGCGTTAAGCAGAAAGGGGGGTGTCGGGGCCGCACCCACAGTCAACAGGGCCAGCACACCCCAAAGCACGATCGCAACCATGCCGATCCCTGTCGCCTGATCACGTGTCATGAGGACAGATTGACGAGGGTCATGGCGTCGGTGATGTGGGTCGTCTTGTCGATCTCGGCAACGATCCAGTCCCGGAAGGCTGCAATGTGGGGGCGCGCTTCTGCCCCTTTGGCGCAGAGGAACCGAAAGCGGGCGCCGGTGCTGAGCGCGGTCGGGAAGGGGGCCACAAGCCGGCCCTCGGCCAGATCCTTGACCACAAGTGCGCGCCGACCCAGAACGATACCGACCCCGGCAAGTGCTGCGTCAACAGCGTGATCCGCCTGACTGAACCGAGGGCCGTGGGTGGGCGTGTAGTCCACGCCCATCACCCGGAACCACGCTGTCCAGTCGAACGGTGGGGTGAGAAATTTGATGCTGTCGTCAAACACCAGCGGCGCGTCCACAAGGCTTTCCGGCGTTGGATACTGTTCGGCCATTTCCGGGGTCATGACCGGGCACACCCATTCTTCGGCCAGCGGCATGACATAGTGATCGTCTTCGCTGCCGCGCCCAAATCGGATGGCCACATCAATGCCGTCCCGGGCGAGGTCTATCATCTTGAGGCTTGCCGCAAAGCGCAACTCGACATCCGGATGCGCCTGCGCAAATTCGTAGAGCCGCGGCGCCAGCCACTTGGCGGTAAAGGCGGGCCCCGCCGTAACCGTAAGCGTATGATTGTCCTGTGTTCTTTCTGCCGCGCGCCATGCCGCGGCAAGGGTTTGAAACCCATCCGCAACGCCTGGCGCCAGAGCGGTTCCGGCCTCGGTCAATTCGACCGCGCGGTTGAGGCGGCGGAACACCTGCGTGCCCAGATGCTCTTCGAGCGACTTGATCTGAAAGCTCAACGCGGCGGGTGTCACGTGCAACTCTTCCGCGGCCTTTGCAAAGGACATGTGCCGTGCGGCGGCGTCAAAGGCGCGCAGAGCGGTGAGAGGGGGGAGGCGGTCTGGCATGGTCACTTAAATACAGTTTAACTGAACCGCTGAAAAGTCTCGTTTGTCGGCGCGTGCCAGCCCCGCCATATTCATCCCAAGACGCAACAACATCCTATCGGAGACACACCATGTTCGAGACATCCGCAAACCCCGCGATCCGCAACGCAATGGCCAAAGCCCACGTGGAACGTGGTGCGGCTCTGGCGGACGCGTGGGGCTGGCTTTTTGGGTCAAAGACTTCCCGCTGATGCGCGCGCTGCATCTTACGGGATAACGCGAAGGGCCGGAGCGAATGCTCCGGCCCTTTTGCCTTTTTGGCCTGTCACAGGCCGTGCACAACCTGTACACAACCTGTACACCGCTTTGACATCAAACGAAGAATTGCGCGCCGTTGGCCGAGATGGTCGACCCGTTGATAAAGCCGGAATCGTCCGACGCCAGAAACACCACACAACGCGCGATCTCTTCGGGTTCGCCCAGACGTCCCGCAGGGATTTGCGCGATGATCGATTCGCGGACCTTTTCCGGAACCGCCATCACCATGT
>CAZRUV010000119.1:0-10276 GCA_964603315.1 uncultured Rhodobacterales bacterium | reverse complement strand
AGTCAACTGCTCTACCGCTGAGCTACGCCGGAACGGTTCGCGCCGTATAGCAAGGGCGATTCCGCGCGTCCAGAGGGTTTGGTGCGTCGATGTGCAAAAATTTCTGCGCATCTCAAGTCAGCGAAAACGGCGTCTCTTCGCTGACTTCGGCCGCAGGGGCCACGCGGGATTTGCCCATCAGGTCAATCAGATGTGCCAGCACGTTGCGGGTGGCGGCGGGCCAGAGCGCGGGGGGCGTATCGACGTATATTGCGCGCGCAAGTGCCGCGGCACTTGCCGGGCCTTTTGCCAGCTCTGCCAGGATGGCGGCTTCACGTGCGTTGCGGTGCGCGATCAGCCACCGAAGGCGCTCGTGTGGATCCGTAACCGGCGCGCCGTGGCCCGGGTAGAAGACCCGCCACTGTCGTGCGGCAAGCCGTGCGCAAGACGCCATGAAATCCGTCAGGTCACCGTCGGGGGGCGACACAAGCGACGACGCCCAGCCCATCACATGGTCTGCGGTCAGGCAGGCATCGCCGTAGCCAAGGCAGATGTGATTGCCAAGATGTCCCGGCGTGTGCAGCACCTCGAGCGCCCAGTCCGAGCCCGCGATCATATCGCCATCCGCGACAGTCGTATCGGGGGCAAATTCGTGATCAATGCCTTCGCCGCCGCCATCATAGCCGCGTGCGGCCAACGCCTGCATGGCCGCGCTGCGCCCCGCGCGCGCATCGCCAAAGGCATGAACCGGGGCGCCAGTGTGCCGGGACAGGCGGCGCGAGAGCGGTGCGTGATCCAGATGGGCGTGAGTGACGATGATGTGTGTGATCTCTTGTGCCGGGCCAACGCTGGCAAGAATCGCGGCGAGGTGCGCATCACTGTCGGGGCCGGGGTCGACAACCGCCAGATCCGTATGACCCACCAGATAGGTATTGGTTCCGCGGTAGGTCATGGGCGAGGGATTCGGCGCCACGATCCGGCGCAGTCCTGGTTCGAGCGTTTCGGCCACCCCGATCTCGGGATCAAAATCGTCAGGTGGGGTCACGGCGATGCCTTTCGTCCGGGAACAAGCGTCGTTAGGGTCTAGCGCATGTTCTTTGCCTGGCTCAAACGCTATATGCCGCACAGTCTGTACGCGCGGGCCGCGCTTATTCTGCTTTTGCCGGTGGTTGTGGTGCAGTTGGTTGTGGCCATCGTCTTTGTCCAGCGTCATTTCGAAGGCGTAACGGTGCAGATGTCGGACACGGTCGCGCGCGAGATCAGGCTGGTGCTGTCGGCTCTGGAAATGCGCGAACCCGGCGAGCGTGTCGAGGATGCAATCGCGCGTCTGGCAGCCCCCCTCGAAATGACGGTCCGCGGTGTATCGCCAGAGGCATTGAACGCCCCGAACCTGCGCAGTTGGGACGACTTTTCGGGGCGCGTGATCATCCGCCGGCTGGGTGAGAACGTGCCGGAAATCCGGTCCTTTGACCTTTCGGCCAACAGGCTCGTGCGTGTGGTCCTTGAAAGCAGCGCGGGTCCGATTTCGATCACCTTTGACCGGTTCCGGATATCTGCGCGCAATCCGCATCAGATGCTGGTCTACCTTGGCTTTTTCTCTGTTTTGACCACGTTGATCGCCTTTATCTACATGCGCAATCAGTTGCGTCCGATCAAACGCCTTGCCCGGGCTGCCGAGGCATTCGGGCGCGGGCGGCATATGCCCTACACCCCCGGCGGCGCCACCGAGGTGCGTGCCGCGGGCACGGCCTTTGTGGATATGCGGGCCCGGATCGAGCGACAGATCGAGACACGGACCCTGATGTTGTCGGGCGTCAGCCATGATCTGCGCACGCCGCTGACGCGGATGCGGCTCAGCCTGTCGATGCTGGACGATGAAGCGCGCGAGATGATCACGCCCGAAGTTGATGACATGCAGGGCATGATCGACGCGTTCCTCGACTTTGCAAAGGGCGAGGGCGAAGGCCAGCCCGAGGCGGTGGACCCAATCGCGTTGGCGCGGTCACTGGTGGAAGACGCGCAGCGGGTCGGCCAGCCTGTGCGCCTCGGGCGCACAAAAGGCGAGGGGCAGGTAATGCTGCGCCCGGTTGCCATGCGGCGGGCGATCAGTAACCTGATCTCAAACGGCATCCGCTATGGCTCCAACGCCGAACTGTCGGTGACGCTGACCGACAAATCCCTGCGGTTCCGGGTCGAAGATGACGGGCCCGGCATCCCCGAGGAACAGCGCGCAGACGCGCAGCGTCCCTTCACCCGACTGGACGAGGCGCGCAATCAGGACAAGGGCAGTGGCGTGGGGCTTGGCCTTGCCATCGCCACGGACATTGCACGCGGGCATGGCGGCGTATTGCGGCTCGGACAGAGCGAACGGTTGGGCGGGCTGTGCGCCGATATCGTCATCGCGCGCTGATCCATTTGCCGTGACGGCATGCTTGCCAGTCGCGTGTTTTCCGTGGCTTGGTCGATGCCAACGCATTTCAACATAGGCCAGACCGATGAACCCCTTTGACATGATCCGCACCCATCTCAGCACGGTCATACCCTTTGCCAACCATGTCGGTGTGGTTCTGGGGGACATCAGCGACGGGGCCGCCACAGCGACGCTGGAACAGCGCACGGAGACGTCGAACCACATCCAGACGCAGCATGCAGGCGCGATGTTCACGCTGGGGGAAGCGGCGTCGGGCGCGGCTCTCGCGGGTGCGCTCGCCCCGGTGATCCTCGAAGTCCGTCCGGTGGCGTCGGGTGCCACAATCCGCTACGTCAAGATCGCCAAAGGCACCCTGACCGCCCACGCACAAACCAGCGCGCCGGGGGCCGAACTGCTGCAAACCCTCAGGGATGACGGCAAGGTCGCCTTTGATATCGACGTGGATATTCGCGATGACGCGGGCGACACGGTGGTCGAGATGCAGGTGGGCTGGCACGTCCGCAAGGCTTGACCGAACAAAGAACGGCACCGTACGCTGTCGCCAGGCACCGGGGAAGGTGCCGGTAGATCGGGAAAATTTCATGAAAAAGATTGTTCTTACGGCAGCTCTTTGCGCCAGCCTGACGGCTGTGGCACCCATGCAAGGCCATGCGGGCTCGGCAACAGCGACATCATCCAGCGGTGGCAGCGGCGGAGAAGCGGCGGCCGTCATTCTGATCATTGCCTTGGGTGCGATGATCTTTGGCGCAGGCCGGTCGGGTGCGCGCGCGACCACGGCCAAGAAATCGGCCGACAGTCAGTTCTGACCGCGCCACGCGGCAGCCATGTCGCGAAAGGGACGCAACAGCGTGTCCGACAAGACACCGGCGCCGGGTTCCTGTGCGCCGGTTTCGTCCACCACGCCCAGGGTCAGCGTCTTGGGCGCGCCAGAGATATAGAGCGTGCCAAACATCCAGTCCCAGATGGCCAGCGTTTCGCCAAAATTCTTCATGTGATGCGCGGGGTCGATGGAATGATGCACCTGATGCTGTGCCGGTGAGATCAAAAGCCGCTCCAGCCATGGCCAGAAGCTGATCCAGATATGCGAATGCCGGAAGTTGGCAAAGACCAGAGACAGCGTGAACAGGACCGCGTTGACACCGGCCACTTGCGCAATCGTTGTGCTTGGGTCGACGACGCCGATGACAACACCTTGCACCACACCGACACATGTGCTGACCACGAGAACGGCCAGAACCAGGGCCAGCGGGTGTTGGCGATAGGCCGTGATCGGTGACATGACTTCGGCCTTGTGATGCACGGCGTGGATCGGCCATATGTAGCGCTGCGTGTGATATAACCGGTGCAGCCAGTAGAGCGTGCCATCCTCGGCCAGAAACAGCAGCAGCGCGAGCGTCCAGGGGTTCAGCGCACCGCCGCTCAGCCCGGTTCCGCCCACAAGCCCGGCGACCCAGATCGCCACCAGCGATGTGGCCGAGATGCGGTTGAACAGGCCGACAAAGACCAGCAGTCGCCCGATCACGAAAAGCTGCACATCAACCTTGTGGCTGGGGTGTTTCCAGATGCGCGCGGGCAGGGCCCACGCCCAAAAGCCGGTGCGGACGCCACGCAAGCGGTAGAGCAGATAGGCGAGGGCAAGCGACAGAAGCAGGTATTCGGGCGCAATCAGCACCGAGGCATCAAAAAACGCCAGATAAAGATCCCGCAGCCAATCCATGTGTGCACTGTGTCAGCGGGCGCGGTGCAAGGCAACAGAAGCGGTATGGTCTGGTAGGCCCGGCAGGACTTGAACCCGCAACCAAAGCGTTATGAGCGCTCTGCTCTAACCAATTGAGCTACAGGCCCGCCATGGCGCATGGGTAGGCGGCAGGGCGGGCAGGGTCAAGGGGTTGGGTTGTACCGCGCGAAACGCTCTCATACTGTCCGTTCAAATGGGCCGGGCGACAAGGATTTGAGGCGCATGACCGACAACGCTATTTTGAAACGCTACGCGCTGGTGACGCTGGCTACGATGATCGGTGTCTACGCGCTGACCTATGCGCTTGAACTGGTCGCGGGCGTTGATGCGGGCGCAGGTGTGGGCATCGTCACGGCCATCGTTCCCGCGATGGACGCGGGCCAGACCCATGCGCGCAAAACGCAAGCGGAACTGAATAGTCAGCGCATGTGGCGGTTGGCGCTGAACGGCACGTTCATCAATTTCGGGATCAGTCTTGCCATCACGGCCGTGTTTCTTGTCGCCTTTCAGGTGCCGATCATGCCCCTGATGGCGGCCTTGGGTCCGATTGGATTACTCATCATGATCGCCATCTTCTTTGGTTTCTATTTTCTGTCGGCCCGCGTCTTCATCGGCATGGGCCAACGCGCCGAGTTCAAGCGGCAGGCCCGCAGCAAAGAGTAAGCCCCCACTGGACCGCGCCGCCACGCCTTGCTACGGGGGCGCAACGCGATACCGAGGGGCAATTCATGACGCAGACAGGCAAGAACGGGCTGACATATGCCGAGGCCGGTGTGGACATTGACGCCGGCAACGCGCTCGTTGAACGGATCAAGCCTGCGGCCGCGCGGACGCGGCGGGCCGGTGTGGCGTCCGCACTCGGCGGATTTGGCGGGCTTTTTGATCTGAAGGCGGCGGGGTTCCGCGACCCGGTGCTGGTGGCGGCCACCGACGGGGTCGGCACCAAGCTGCGGATTGCGATTGATACGGGCCATGTGGACGGCGTTGGCATCGACCTTGTCGCCATGTGTGTGAACGATCTGGTCTGTCAGGGTGCCGAGCCCCTGTTTTTCCTCGACTATTTTGCGACCGGCAAGCTGGCGGTTGATCAGGCCGCGCGCATCGTCGAGGGGATTGCGGCGGGATGTGAGGCATCCGGATGCGCGCTTCTGGGCGGTGAGACGGCGGAAATGCCGGGCATGTATCCGCCGGGTGACTTTGACCTTGCAGGATTTGCCGTGGGCGCGATGGAACGCGGCACAGCCTTGCCCGACGGCGTGGTGGCGGGGGACGTGATCCTTGGGCTGGCCTCCGACGGGGTCCATTCCAATGGCTACTCGCTGGTGCGCCGGGTGGTGGAGGCATCGGGCCTTGACTGGGGGGCCAAATGTCCATGGGGCGAAGGCAGGCTGGGTGCGGCGCTGCTCACGCCCACACGGCTTTATGTCAAAGCCGCGCTCGCGGCCATCGCGGCGGGGGGCGTGCACGGTTTCGCACATATCACGGGTGGTGGTTTGACCGAGAACCTGCCGCGTGTTCTGCCAGAGGGCGTGGGCGCGCAGATCGATCTGGGCGCCTGGGCCTTGCCGCCGGTGTTCCGCTGGCTCGCGGATCAGGGCGGCATCGCGGAAGCGGAAATGCTCAAGACCTTCAATGCCGGGATCGGCATGACAGTGGTGGTGGCCGCGGAACAGGAAGCGGCTGTGACAGCCGCGCTTGTGGCCGAGGGTCAGACCGTCACCCGGATCGGCACCGTGCAGGACGGGCAGGGCGTCACCTATGCCGGGACGCTTCTTTGACCAAACGGGTCGGCATCTTTGTGTCGGGCGGCGGGTCGAACATGCGCGCGCTGGTCGCGGACATGACAGGCGACCATCCCGCACGCGCGGCTGTGGTTGTGTCCAACAACGCTGACGCGGGCGGGATCGCCTGGGCGCGGGCGCAGGGCATTGCGACCGAGGTGATTGATCATCGCCCGCACGGCAAGGATCGCACCGCCTTCGAGGCGGAGATCACGGCGCGTCTGGCGCCGCACCGGCTCGACCTGATCTGTCTGGCGGGGTTCATGCGCGTACTGACCGAGGGCTTTGTCGCACCCTGGGCGGGGCGCATGCTGAACATCCACCCCTCGCTCCTGCCCAAGTACAAGGGCCTGCACACCCATGCCCGCGCGCTGGAGGCCGGAGACACCGAACACGGCTGCACGGTGCATCTTGTGACCCCTGCGCTGGATGACGGCCCGATCCTGGGACAGGCGCGTGTGCCGGTTGCGGCAGATGACACGGCCGACACGCTCGCGGCCCGTGTGCTGGCGCAGGAACACCGGCTTTACCCTGCGGTTCTGCGGCGTTTTGCTGGTGGCGACAGCACGCCCCTGATGCTCTAGCCAAGGGTGGCCGAAATAGGTTAGACCCGCACAACCAATCGGTGCATAACGCCCAAAAACAAGAAGATACCGACGATGAAAACTCTCACCACGACCGAAGAACTCGCTGCCTTTTGCAAGGAGGCTGCGGGCCACAACTATGTCACGGTGGATACCGAGTTTCTGCGCGAGCGGACCTATTATTCCAAGCTGTGTCTGATCCAGATGGCCATGCCCGGCACCGACGACAGCAACGCCGTGCTGGTCGATCCGCTGGCCGGTGACATGTCGCTCGAGCCGCTTTACGACCTTTTTCGCGATACGTCGGTGGTCAAGGTGTTCCATGCCGCGCGGCAGGACCTCGAGATCTTTTATGTGGATGCGCAGGTGCTGCCGGATCCGCTCTTTGACACGCAGGTGGCGGCGATGGTCTGCGGCTTTGGCGAGCAGGTGGGATACGAGACACTGGTGCGCAAGATCGCGCGCCAGTCACTGGACAAGACCTCGCGCTTTACCGACTGGTCCCGGCGGCCGTTGACGGATGCACAAAAGACCTACGCGCTTGCGGATGTGACCCATCTGCGCCAGATCTACGAATTCCTCGCCGCCAGACTGGAAGAGACGGGCCGCGCGCGGTGGGTCAAGGAGGAACTCACGACGCTGCTGAGCCCCGACACCTACGTGGTGCAGCCCGAAAACGCCTGGAAACGGGTCAAGACGCGGACGCATTTGCCCAAGTTCCTGGCCCTGGTCAAGACGCTCGCTGCGTTCCGGGAAAGCCACGCGCAGGCCCGCAATATCCCGCGCAACCGCGTATTCAAGGACGACGCATTGGTCGAACTGGCCAGCAACAAGCCGAAATCGCACGAAGATTTGGGGCGCTCGCGTCTGCTGCTGCGCGAAGCGCGCAAGGGTGACATCGCGGACGGTATCCTTAAGGCGGTGCAGGACGGGCTCGCGATGCCCGCAGATGCAATGCCCAAGCCGGATCGCAGCCGCGAGAAGCTGCAGGTGAACCCGGCACTGGCCGACCTGCTGCGCGTGCTGCTGAAGGCCAAGACCGAAAGCGCGGGCGTCGCCGCCAAGCTGATCGCCACCGCCGCTGATCTGGACGCGCTGGCCGCAGGCGAACGGGATGTCGCGGCCCTCAAGGGGTGGCGCGCGGAGGTCTTTGGCGAGGACGCGCTGCGGCTGTGTGACGGGCGTGTGGCACTGGCGGCCAAGGGCGAAGCCGTCCGGATTGTGCCCCTCGACGACTGAGCCGGGCGTTACCGGCGGCGTGACGTCTGCGCGTTGCGCAGACCTTCAACACGAATGGTTCGCACGCCGGCAAGCTGGTTGTCAGTCACGCGCCGCGCCACCGTGACCCTGCGCAAGGGCTCTGATCCGCCAACGCGCGCCCGATCCGGGCGGATGACCTCCAGCCGGTAGGTCAGGACACCATCGACCGGGACTTCGTCTTCGTTTGCGGGCTCGAGACGCACCCCATACGCGCCCTGATAGTCAGGCAGGCCCGTGGCGCGGATCACCGCACCGCCCGGCACACGTTCAATGACAAGGCCGCTGACCTGATCCACAGGGCCACCGGGGTATTCCTCGTCTTTGTCGCGGAAGCCGAACAGGTTCAGCCGGACGCGTTCGCGTTCGGGAATGAGCGGGTTCGTCTCTTCGACCTCGCGGGGGGCCTGAACGGGTTCGGAGCGACCCCCGTCGAACCAGTTGAACGGGTTCAGCCGGGTGCTGCATGCGCCAGTGGTCAGGACACCGACGAGAACGAGAATGGTAAGCTTCTGCATTGGACTGCTCTGCCCTGTTGGCCTTGCGCAGAGTGGTAACGGATACGGGCGCGCTTGAAAAGCGTCGGTTGACGGGGGTGGACCTTTGGCGCGGCTGAAACTAGGTGATCGGTCAGGCAAAAGAGGCTGATGGATATGGCAAGCGCCGCCTTCGAAGAGATTGTAGAGGATTTCGCGTTTCTTGACGACTGGGAAGACCGCTACCGCTTTGTGATCGAGGAAGGCAAGGCGATGGACCCGCTGCCCGATGCGCTCAAGGTGCCTGCGACCAAGGTAGATGGCTGCGCAAGCCAGGTCTGGCTGCATCCGGTGATCGAAGCAGGCAAGTTCCGGTTCGATGGCGAGAGCGACGCCATGATCGTCAACGGCCTGATTGCGGTTTTGAGGAAACTTTACAATGGCTTGCCGGTAGACGCCGTACTGGAAGTGGACGCACGGGCCGAGATGGAGCGGCTAGGCCTCAACGATCACCTGTCGGCGCAGCGGTCGAACGGCCTGCGCGCCATGATCGAGCGGATCCGGCAGGTCGCCAGCGCCGCGTGATCCAAAGGACGCGCTGACGCGCGACACGATTCATTTTTCGGGAATGAGGGACGGTGTCCCTCATACACCCTCTGCTGCGTGACAGTTGTGGTTACAGTTCTGCCAGCGTTGTTGCGAGGTCGCCATACCCGGTCATGCGGCGTTCAAAGCGCAGCCCCAGCCTGTCGGCCGCGGCTTTGGCCTTTTCGGTCAGGGCCGGGTCGTCGGTCTGGGCCTGATAGACCAGCTTTTCATAGTTCCCGAAATACATGTCGCGCAATTCCGGATGGCGGTCGAGGCCCATGGGCCTGATCACGAAGGCATCGAATTGGCGCACGAGGAAATCCGTCAGATAGAATGTCGTGATTTCACTTTCGCTTTGCGCGGCAAAGCGTTCATTTCCTTCGAAAAAGCTGTAGCAATGCGGGCCTGCGACCATCTGGATGCCCATGGCATCGCAGGCCGCCTTCAGTTGCCCGCCCGTCCCGCAATCCGCGTAGACCACAAAGATCTCGTCATAGGCGTCCTTGTGGCGCGCGACGGCCTTCCGGACGGCGTCGGTGATCTGGTCCGGATACAAGTGCAGTTTGGCCGGCAGGCAGGTCAGGTCCATATGGGTCCAGCCGTTGAGGCGCTTGAGGTCGAGGATCTCGCGCGCAAGCGCCCCGCAGGCAATGAGCAACAATCGCCCCGTGCCCCGAGCATCAAGGCCCTGTTCGGTCAGGCGCGTGTCGTCGGGCAGGCTCATGGCTGTGCTGCTCCTCAAGGGCCCGTGCCGCGCCCTGCAGGCGGTGCTGCCTGCGGGTCAGAACCCGCAAGCCACATCAACCGGCAAGCTGATTGTGCTTGCGCGCGACAAATTCCTTGGCCGTTTCCACCGCGACAGCGGCGTCGCGGCAATAGGCGTCTGCGCCGATGGCCTTGCCGAACTCCTCGTTCAGCGGCGCACCACCCACCAGCACGATATAGTCGTCGCGGATGCCCTGTTCGACCATCGTGTCGATCACGACTTTCATGTACGGCATTGTGGTCGTCAGCAGCGCGGACATGCCCAGAATATCCGGACCTTCCTTTTCGATGGCCTCCAGATAGGCTTCGACCGGGTTGTTGATCCCAAGATCGACCACTTCGAACCCGGCGCCTTCCATCATCATCGACACAAGGTTCTTGCCGATATCGTGGATGTCACCCTTGACCGTGCCGATCACCATCTTGCCCACGCGGGGCGCGCCGGTTTCGGCAAGCAACGGCTTCAGAATGGCCATACCGCCCTTCATGGCGTTGGCGGCCAGCAGCACCTCTGGCACAAAGAGGATACCGTCGCGGAAATCGTGGCCCACGATGGTCATACCGCCGACAAGCGCCTTGGTCAGAATGTCGTAGGGCATCCAGTTGCGTTCCAGCAGGATATTCACGCCCTCTTCGATCTCTTCCTTGAGACCGTCATAGAGGTCGTCGAACATCTG
>CAZRUV010000118.1:0-10313 GCA_964603315.1 uncultured Rhodobacterales bacterium | reverse complement strand
GCATGCGGACCGGCGGGCACGCGCACCTCACTCAGATCCGAGCGCATGGCAAATGCGTCGCCCACTTCGATCCCGGCAAAGCTGCGCAGCTTTTCTGGCGCGACAACGTTCGGATCGTCATATCCGACCGCCACCATGCCACGCGCCTGTGGCCAAAGACTGTGCGTGGAAAAGACCGCCACGACCTGCTCGAACGCGCGCCCCACCTCTTCGTAAGGTCCGGTGTGTTCCAACCCCGCCAGGCGCCGCGCAGGCGCATCCACGACGTTCACGTCATACATATCATCATCTCCTGTTTTCAGAATAAGAGGCGCACGGCCCGGAACCCCGTCCTTGCGAAATGCCAGAGGCGTGACGCCAAACACCTCGCGAAAGGCCCGCTCGAAGCTCTGCGTGTTGTCGTACCCAACCTGCCGCGCGACCGCCTTCAGCGGAGCATCCCCTTGCGCCAACAAGAAAGAGGCCCGATGCACACGCACACGCCGCACCACATCCGCACAGGTCTCCCCCGTCATGGCGTGAAAAATGCGGTGCCAGTGAAATCGCGAGAGCGCCGCAACATCCGCCAACGTATCCAACGACAGGTCCCCTGCCGGGTTGTCGTGGATATACCGCAACACGCGGCGCAATCTGTCTTCGTAACGTGCAGTCATGGGTCCGTCCGTTTGCCATGTCTCTGGATGGCACAGAGCCGCGCGACAAATCTTGCTGAGTTGCATCTGCAGCGCGCCCCGGCCATATAGCAGGAAACCAAAGACGGGCGGGGCCATGACGCAATATCTGGAATTCGAAAAGCCGCTGGCCGAAATTGAGGGCAAGGCCGAAGAACTGCGCGCCCTCGCCCGCCAGAACGAGGACATGGATGTCACCGACGAGGCGACGGCCCTTGACGCCAAGGCCACCGCCTTGCTCGAAGAGCTCTATGCCGACCTGACGCCCTGGCGCAAATGCCAGATCGCGCGCCACCCGAACCGGCCGCATTGCATCGACTACATCAACGGTCTGTTCACCGACTACACCCCACTCGCCGGCGACCGGAACTTTGCCGATGATCACGCGGTGATGGGTGGTCTTGCCCGGTTTGACGACACACCCGTCGTGGTCATGGGCCACGAAAAGGGCAATGACACCAAATCGCGGATCGAGCGGAATTTCGGCATGGCCCGCCCCGAGGGATACCGCAAGGCGATCCGCCTGATGGACATGGCGCACCGCTTTGGCCTGCCGGTGATCACACTGGTCGACACGCCCGGCGCCTATCCCGGCAAGGGGGCCGAAGAACGCGGGCAATCCGAAGCCATCGCACGTTCGACCGAAAAATGCCTGCAAATCGGTGTCCCGCTCGTGTCGGTCGTGATCGGCGAGGGCGGCTCGGGCGGCGCGGTCGCCTTTGCCACCGCGAACCGTGTCGCGATGCTGGAACACTCGGTCTACTCGGTGATCAGCCCCGAAGGCTGCGCCTCGATCCTGTGGAAAGACGCGGAAAAAATGCGCGAAGCGGCCGAGGCACTGCGCCTCACCGCGCAAGACCTCAAGCAACTCGGCGTGATCGACCGTATCATCACCGAAGGCATGGGGGGCGCGCACCGGCATCGCGATGCAACGCTGACATCCGTCAGAAATGCGATTGGTGCCATGCTGGACGAGTTGTCGGGGCAGAGCCCGGCAGAGCTGATCGCGGACCGACGCCGGAAATTCCTGTCATTGGGTCAAACGGGCCTCGCCGCCTGATCGGTGCCGTTGCCGGACGGCCCTTGCAATCCATCATCCGTCGCAGCCGCCTGACACCTTCAGAAAAACCGCGCCGTGCCTGTCATGGCGATGTCATGGCCGGGCGCCGATGCGATCAGGCGGCCCGGCAACTCCACCCGGATCTCCGCGCCAACTTGCGCGTTTTTGACGCTGATCGTACCACCCCGGGTGCGCACCAACCGCCGCACGGCCAGCAATCCAAATCCACCTTTGGACGCGGATCCGTCATTTTCCAGAAAGGCCAGGGCCGGGTCGTCGAACCCCTTGCCGTTGTCCGTGACCGTGATGCAAATGTGATCCTCGTCCAATGCGGCAACGTCGAGATGCAGGACGACCCGCGCAAGACCCGCGTATTTCAACGCATTGTCGACAAGGTTGCGCACGATGATCTGCACGGCCGCGAAATCCGCGTCAACAAGGGCATCGGACATCGTCACGTTGTGTTGGCGCGCGGGGTCCAGCATCGCCAGCACGTTTTCGCACATCGTGCTGAATTCGAATTGCACCGGGCGCGCTTCTTCCTGCACGGCGGCGGTCTGCACCAGGACATCAGACACCAGATCCAGTGCCCGCTCAGAGATGTTTTCAATCATGTCGATGATCTCGACCTTGCCATCGCCCATGTCCACAAACCCGTCACGCAGATGATCCGTCAGCATCTTGACGTTGGCGATGGGGCTGCGCAGGTCGTGCGCGGCAAACCTCACAAAATCCTCGATCTCGGATGTCATGGCCTGCGTCATGGTGTGCGCCTGTTCCAGCCGTTTCTGCATCGTTATGTCCAGCGACATCCCCACGAAATGGCTGAGCGCGCCGGTCGCATCAAATTGCGGCGTCAGGTGCGTCATGACCCAGATCGTTTCCTGCCCGATGGTCAGCGGAATTTCGTAAGCGGCCTCAACCTCCGCATCCCAGGCGGCGCAGTGCCGTTCATAGGCTGCCATGCCCGCGCGCCCGTCAAAGAGGTCCGCAACCGTCTTGCCGACCACATCACCCGGCCCGCAAAGCAACCGCCGACATCCGGCGGTGTTCAGGAACGCATAAACAACCTGACCCTCCGTATTCCGGGTCAGGACAAAGACAGGCGATCCAATCGCGTTGTAGTTCGAAAAGTCGGGCAGCATCAGCATCGCATCCAGATTGCGCAGCTGCACCGTAGCCCAAGGCTCTTAGCAAATGGTTGAGATCAGCTGGCCAGCATCCGAAGGCCTTGCGTGACATCCGACCGCACGGCGAGGCGCAGGCCGGGCTCGTCGCCCGCACGCAAGGCGGCAATAATGAGCCGGTGATATTGCGGCGGCTCCGTACGCCGCAACCGGCCATAGAGCGCACGCATGGTTGGCCCCATCTGCAACCAGACCGTTTCGGTCATGGCCAGCATCGCCGGAGCCTGTGCGCGCAAATACAACGTGCGGTGAAATTCGAGATTTGTGCGAATGTAACTGACGGCATCGCGATGGGCCACGGCTTCGGCCACGGCTGCGTTGATGTTCTGCAGCCGCTCGATCAGCGCCAGATGCGCGCGCGGCAGGGCGCGCGTCGCCAGTTCCACTTCGATCAGCGCGCGCAGCGCCGCCAGTTCCTCGATCCGCTCGTTCGACAGTTCCGGGGTCGACACGCGACCCGATTGTGACAGCGTCAGCGCACCTTCGGCCACCAGCCGCCGGACGGCCTCGCGCGCAGGTGTCATCGACACATCATATTGCTTGCCGATGCCACGCAATGTCAGGGCCTGACCGGGCGCCATGTCGCCATGCATGATGCGCGTGCGCAAACGACGATAGACGCGGTCATGGGCGGCAGAAGCGGTGTCACGGGTCGTGGTATTCATGGCCGTTTGTGATCACAAAGGCCGCACCGCGTCAATCGCCAAAGCGGAACCGGTGCAGTTGCGCGCCATGCGCGCGCAACCAGTTGCGCGATTCGGCATAGGGGCCGTGGATGCGCTCGACCTCGGCCCAGAACCGAGGACTGTGGTTCATCTCTGCGAGATGCGCGACCTCATGGGCCGCGACATAGTCAAGGACACGCGGCGGCGCGAGGATCAATCGCCACGAATACATCAGCCGCCCCGACGACGAACACGACCCCCAGCGCGACCGCGGGTCGCGCAGCGAAAGCCCTGTATAGGGCCGCCCCAATCGCACCGCATAATGATCCGACGCCGCGGCCAGCAGATCGCGCGCCCGTGTCTTGAGATATGCAGCGACCCGGCGCCCCATCGCGTCCGCCGGTCCCGGCACGAGCAACCTGTCGCCCTCAAGCCGTACCGAACGCCCCGTCGCGCAGGCCAGTGACACATCCTGCCCCGCAATGGGCAGCACCGCGCCCGGTTCCATCCGCACCTGTGCCAGACGCGCCGACAGATGCTTGCGAATCCACGGCTCTTTCTCGGCGGCAAAGTCCAGCGCCTCGCGTTCTGCAACATGGCGTGGCAGGGTCACGGTGACACGGCCATCCAGCGGACTGACCCGCAATGTGATGCGCCGCGCACGGGCCGAGGCGCGCAGGATCAGCGGGATATCGGGATCGCCTTGAAGTACGTGGCCGCTCATCCCATCTCCCAAGTTCTGCCTAAGCCTTTGACTCCACCTTTCGCTTATGGCACTTGCCCAGAATCGTCGCAATATCACCGCGACCAATCGGGGCGGTTTCGCCTCGCCACCTGACGCAAAAGGATGATCCATGCCCAAGGAAGAATGGGGAACCAAACGCCTCTGCCCCACCACCGGCAAGCGTTTTTACGACATGAACCGCTCGCCCATCGTGAGCCCGTATACCGGTGATGTCGTCGAGCTGGACAGCTCCAAGACCCGCATGATTGCCGCCGACGCCGCCGACGCCGCCACCACCAAGGCCAAGGTGGCCACAGCCAACGATGATGACGATCAGGTGATCGACGATGACGAGGATGTCGATGTCGAACTGGACGACGACCTGCTCGACGATGACGAGGAAGAGGATACCGTCCCCCTCGAAGAATTGGCCGACGTCGCGTCCGAAGACGACGACTCCTGAGGCCTGTCAGGATACGCTTCGGGCGGGGTCGGTTTTCGCTTGATCCCGCCCGGCAAAGCGCCTAATCAGCGGCGCACGGCCCGACGGGTCACCAAGGATGGGGCATTAGCTCAGCTGGGAGAGCGCCTGCATGGCATGCAGGAGGTCAGCGGTTCGATCCCGCTATGCTCCACCATCCCCACATTGCCAAATAAAAGTATCGACCCGGATCACCGGCGGGCGCTGACTGACGCGCATCGGCTCCGCCGCTACGCTGAGTGCAGCGGTCGGGTCCTGCTATGCTCCACCATCCCTCACATTGCCAAACAAAAGTATCGACCCGGATCACCGGCGGGCGCTGACTGACGCGCATCGGCTCCGCCGCTACGCTGAGTGCAGCGGTCGGGTCCTGCTATGCTCCACCATCCCTCACATTGCCAAACAAAAGTATCGACCCGGATCACCGGCGGGCGCTGACTGACGCGCATCGGCTCCGCCGCTACGCTGAGTGCAGCGGTCGGGTCCTGCTATGCTCCACCATCCCTCACATCCTTGGTTGACGACGTAAGCTGGATCAAGGTCCGGCGCGGGGTGACGCGCATCCGCACCAAATCCCCCACAATCCGCCAAATTCCCGCCCCATTGGAACGGCAGTCTGACGCGCACGGAACCAAAAACATGTGATCGGGACACGCCATGACAGACAACAAGCCAAGCCTCGTTTGGGCCCTCTATATTGCAGGGTTCCTCATCTTTTTCACACCATTCATCGGCATTGTTTTTGCCTACATGTGGAAGGGCAAGGCGGATGCGGCCGCCCGCGCGGAACATGAACTGCAAATCAAGGTGTTCTGGCGCTGTGCGAACATCTGGCTGGCCGCCTTCGTCCTCATGGTCGGTGCATTTGCGCTCGATACGACCCCTGTGGGATCCGGCGTGCCGATGCTGTTTTCGATCGGCTTCCTTGTCGGCATCGTCGGCCAGATCTGGTTCTACGGGCGTTCCGCCTATGGGCTCGCGATGTCGCTGCGCAATGGCCAACCCAAGATGGCGGCGGCCTGATATGAAAAAGGCGGGGTCACCTGACTCCGCCTTCCCCAACGTTCCCTGATCCTGCCGGATCAGACCCGGGGCTCCGCCCGCAAAGTCTTTGAAAGGTCCACCGGAGCTTTCACCCAAGCGGGCCATCCTTTGGCCCGCGATGCCGTGGCAGCGTGTCGCGACGCGACGCGCGAGAACGGGGACAAGTCCGGATCAGACCCGGCGCTCCGCCCGCAAAGTCTTTGAAAGGTCCACCGGACCTTTCCCCGGGCCATGCCCGGATCAGACTTTGCCCTTCCACGGGATCAGCCAGTTTTCCAGCGCGCGCATCCCCACCTCGATGGCAAAACCGATGATTCCAATGATGATGATGCCCACGATGATGATGTCGGTCAGCTGGAACTTCGACGCGGTCACGATCATCTTGCCCAGACCCACATTCGCCGCGACCAGTTCCGCCGCAACAACCGTGCCCCAGCAAACCCCCATCGCAACCCGCGCACCGGTAAAGATATCCGGCAACGAGTTCGGGACGATCACCTTGGACAGGATCTGCCACTTGGACGCGCCCAGCGAGTACGCCGCGTGCACCTTGGAAATCGCCACCCCGGACACGCCCGAGCGTGCCGCGATGATCATGATCCAGAGTGCGGCGAGAAACAGCAGCACAACCTTGCCAACCTCACCAATCCCGAACCAGATGATGATCAGCGGGATCAATGCCAGCGGCGGAATGGGCCGCATGAATTCCACGATCGGGTCGAACCACCCGCGGGCCCAACCGGTCAGACCCATGGCATAGCCAATGGGCACACCCACAAGCGCCCCCAGCACAAAGCCCAGCACAACCCGCATCAGCGAATAATAGGTGTGCTCCAGCAGCGTGTAGCCCTGATAGCCCTCCTGGTTCAGCCAGATAAAGCGCTGAAACACCACCTCCGGCGCGGGCAGATACAGCCGCGCCATGCGCAGACCCACCGCAGGCTCAAAGGTCGGCGTGCCCTTGTCGGTCAGCCCAATCGTGCCTTCCGGGACCGAGATCTTGCCACCGGGTTCAATCGGCTGCCCGTTGATCGCAACAACGGTCGAGCCGTCGCGCTTGGACACTTCGTCATTCTGCCAGACATTGATCACCTTGAACGAGTACCGCGCCACGGTGAGGCTGTCGTTCTTGGCAAAGCCGTCTCCCTCCTCGACCTCTGCCGGGTCAGGCTCGCGCCCCGGATTGCCCTCGTCGTCGACCGTCTGCTGGATATCCTCGCGGTAAACGCGCATGGTCACGGTCGCGTCGTCCGTCGTGCCATCCTCCAGCTGCGCCGTGTAGGTAAAGCTCATGTCCCCCTGAAACGGCCCCGGAAATTTCGGCAGCGGAATGGCCGAGTTGGTGAACGCCACCCACAGCCAGAACACCGTGATCACCGAAATGACCGACGCGACCCGGTTGGCGGTAATCGCGCTCTCGTCGCCAAAGGTGACGGTCTTCAGCTTGTTGAAACCCTTCTTTTCAAACGCGCTCTTGAAGAGGATGCGCGCCACAAAGAACGACCCGAAAAACGCGCCCACATAGAGCGCAAGAACAAGCAACCCGGTCATGCGTTTTCCTCCGTGCGGCCCATAATCTCTTCTTCCATGTTCCAGATCATTTCGAGGATCTCCTCGCGCGTCGGCGCGTATTTGGGATCCTTCTTGACCTCGCGCAGGTCATTGCCCACGCCCATATCCGCGAACGGCAAACGGTATTCCTTGTGCACCCGGCCGGGGCGCGGTGCCATCACCAGCAGGCGTTCGCCCAGCAACAGGGCCTCTTCGACCGAGTGGGTGATCAGGATGATCGTCTTGCCGGTGTCCTTCCACAGATCCAGCACGAGGCTCTGCATCTTTTCACGCGTCAGCGCGTCGAGCGCGCCCAGCGGTTCGTCCATCAGGATCACATCCGGATCGTTGGCGAGGCAACGGGCCAGCGCCACACGCTGCTGCATCCCGCCCGACAGTTCGTAAACCGCCTTTTCCTTGAAATCCTGCAGGCCGACGACATCCAGAAGGTGCTCCACCTTCTCTTTGCTTTCCGCGCGGCTCATCCCCTTCATGTCCGGGCCAAAGCTCACGTTGTCCCGTACGCTCATCCACTCGAACAAGGCGCCTTGCTGGAACACCATCCCGCGTTCGGGACCGGGGCCATGGACGACCTCGTCATTCAACTGGATTTCGCCCTCGGTCGGGGCCAGGAACCCCGCCACGATGTTCAACAATGTGGTCTTGCCGCAACCGGACGGCCCCAGCACGCTCATCAATTCGCCCGACTTGATGTCCAGCGTCACGTTCTTGAGCGCCTGCACATGCCCGCCATTGGGCAGGTCAAAGCGCATCGAAATATCATTTATGAGAAGTCCGGACATTCCTGCCCCCCTCTTGCCAGGGTTGGCCGCTCTGGTTCAGAGCGAAAAAAGGGTGGGCGCGGCAAAGGCGCGCCCACCCCATCACGAGACGTGATCAGTTGGCAGCGCCCAGAGGCTCTGCGTTCACGTTGTCGCTGTAGGACGCCTTGGCCGCGTCGATCGAACCGGAGGCCACGAACACGTCCGCAACACCTTTCATGAAGGTTGCCGCGTTGCCGCCCAGCCACGCGTCGCTCAGCTGTTCGTCAACGGTCGGGAACACGAATGTGGACAGCGTCGATGCCGCGTCTTCTTCGGACATACCCGCGTCTTTCGCGATCACCGGCAGCATCTTGGCGTGGTTGGCTTCGTCCGCCCACATCGCGTTGGCTTCGGCTGTCACGGCGAGGAACTGCGACACCAGTTCGCTTTCCTCGGCCACAAAGGATGTCGGCGCGGTTGTCGCGTCAAACACCAGAATGCCCAGCTCGGTCTTTTCGGCACCGGTCAGCAGCACGTTGCCAGACTCCAGCATGCGGCGCAGCGCGCCACCCCAGCCACAGGCCATGTCCACGGAACCCTGGCTCAGGGCCGCTTCGCCTTCGGCAGGGGCCATGTCGACGATTTCGAGGCTGTCGAGGGAGACGTTGAAATGCTCCATCTGCTTGAGGAAGCCATAGTGGGCCGCAGTCCCCAGCGGCACGGCAACTTTCTTGCCGGCCAGCTCGGCCGCGCTGTCCTTGTCGATCTCAAGGTCAGCACGCACGACGCAGTTGTCGTTGTCCGCGTAGGACACCGCCACGTCGAGCACCTGTAGGTCCTGACCCGCGGATGTGGCAACCACGAAGGGCGGGATGCCCTGGCTTACGGACAGTTGCACGTCGCCGGATGCCATCGCGGCGGACATCGCCGTACCGGTGTCAAAGCTGACCCAGTTGATCTTGGTGCCCATGGCTTCTTCGTACATGCCGGTTTCTTTGGCGAACTGGAACGGCATCGGCCACTCCAGGAAGTAGGCAACGGTGATCTCACCGCCATGGCCTGCCGCTGTTGCGCCTTGCGCACCAACCAGCATGGCCGTTGCGGCAACCGCACCCATCAGCTTGGTCTTGAATGTCATGATTTTACTCCCGTGTTATCGCGCAATTTCTTTGCGCTATCGAACTTAGATGGCGGTTTCCCGCCACATCCGGGCCGCGTTTTCGCGGCGCTGGCGTGATCCGAGCCGATAATGACGCAGCTTTCAACGTTAAAACGCGTGATCCCGGACATTTTGGCTCAGCCAACGCGCGCATGAAGATTCCCGAAAATCACTCCAGACGCCTGAAAAACAGGACATTTCAGGCGAAAGGCTGGGCGATGACCCGTCCGATACCCCTCAACTGGCTTTACTTACGGGCCAAATCTGGCCCTACTTACGCGACCAGATTCTAGGCGATTGTGTGCCGCAGCGCGGACAGACGCCTCTGAATTCGTGGGCCAGCGCATCTCTTTTTGAAAGGTCAGGACAATGATGGACGGGACGTTCAACGAAAACGATATCAGCCGTGTGGTCGAAGCCGACCGCGCCAATGTCTGGCACCACCTGATCCAGCACCAGCCGTTCTTCACCGGCGCCGATCCCAAGATCATCGTCGAAGGCAAGGGCCTGCGTGTCTGGGACCAGAAAGGCGTTGAGCATATCGACGCCGTGTCTGGCGGGGTCTGGACCGTGAACGTGGGCTATGGCCGCGAGAGCATGGGCGACGCGGTACGCGACGCGATTGTGAAGATGAACTTCTTTGGCGGCACCGTGGGCTCGATCCCCGGCGCGCTCTTTGCCGAGAAACTGCTGACCAAGATGCCGGGCCTCTCCCGCGTGTACTATGCCAACTCCGGCTCCGAGGCGAACGAGAAGGCGTTCAAACTGGTCCGCCAGATCGCCCACAAGAAATACGGCGGCAAGAAGCACAAGATCCTCTACCGCGACCGCGACTACCACGGCTCGACCCTCGCCACGATGTCCGCCGGCGGTCAGGACGAACGCAACGCGCAATACGGCCCCTTCGCCCCCGGCTTCATCCGCGTGCCGCACTGCATGGAGTACCGCAAGCACGAACAGGACGGCGCGCCCGACCAGAACTACGGCGACTCGGCCGCCAACCAGAT
>CAZRUV010000117.1:0-10354 GCA_964603315.1 uncultured Rhodobacterales bacterium | reverse complement strand
GGTCCTGCCGCATATAGGTGAACCCTTCGAGGTCCACGGTCATGGGCATTTCAAAGTCGTGAGCGGCCACTTCGGGGATTTGGTCGGTGATCAGGTAGTGGTGCTTGAGCGGGCTGACGGGCAACTCGATCCCCGCCATGCGCCCCACCTGCTTGGCCCAGAGGCCCGCCGCATTGACCACGTGCTCGCAACGGATGTCGCCCTTGTCCGTCTTGACAATCCAGCCGTCGTGGACCTGCTCCAGCGCTTCGACCTTGGTGTGCTCAAAGACGCGCGCGCCCCGTTTCTTGGCGGCGGTGGCATAGGCGTGCACGGTGCCGGTCGTGTCCACATACCCCTCGCGGTCGGCCCACATCGCGCCCAGAACACCGTCTGTGGACATGATCGGGCAGCGTTCCTGCGCCTGCGCAGGGGTCAGCAATTCGCAGTCCTCGATGCCGATGGACTGGAACACGCGGTAGGCCGATTGCAGCCATTCCCACCGTTCAGGTGTGCCCGCGAGGGTCAGCCCGCCGGTCATGTGCAATCCGATGTTTTGGCCGGATTCCGCTTCGATCTCGCTCAGCAGGTCGATGGTGTAGGCCTGCAGTGCGGCCATGTTCGGATCTGCGTTGAGTGCGTGGATGCCGCCTGCCGCGTGCCAGGATGACCCGGCCGTCAACACTGACCGTTCGATCAGCGCCACATCCGTCCACCCCATCTTGGCCAGGTGATACAGAACCGAAGCTCCGACCACACCGCCGCCAATCACCACCACTCTGTATTGAGTATTCATGTCCGTCCCTGTCCGCATGAGTCGTATTTGCGGACAGCGTGACGGCTACTGGACAGACCTGTCCAGAACTTTCACGACACGAATATGCACGGACGCGACCTGCGCCAGCCCGGCTCAGAACGTGATGTTGACCTTGACCGCCTGCGACCGGTCGCCCGCCAGTTGAAAGGCATCTACGGCAGCGTCCACCCCCATCCTGTGCGTGATCAACGGCGTCACGTCGAGCCGCCCGGTGCGCATCATGTCAACGGCGATAAAGAATTCGGGGTGAAAGCGGAAGGACCCTTTCAGTTGCAATTCCTTGGCTGTCATCGCCTGCATCGGCAGCGTCATGTCCCCACCCAGACCAAGCTGGACAACAGTTGCGCCCGGGCGCAGGGCCGGGACGGCCGAGGCCAGCGCGGATGCGACACCAGAGCATTCAAAGAGCACATCGAAATGACCCTTGTCGGCCTCGAATGGCTTCAGACCATCGGGTGTGTTCGCCACGTTCACGCTGTGATCCGCACCAATCTCGCGCGCCTTGGACAGGGTAAAATCCGAAATGTCCGTGGCGGCGATATCAACGGCACCCGCCGCCCGCGCCACCAGCACAGCCAGCAATCCGATCGGGCCGCACCCGGTCACCAGCACCCGCTTGCCCATCAGGTCACCGGCTTGGCGCGCTGCGTGCAGAACCACGGCCAGTGGTTCGGCCATCGCCGCCTCGCCCGGGCTCAGATCGCCTGCGGGTGCACATTGCGCGACATCGGCCACGATGTATTCACGGAATGCGCCCTGAATATGGGGAAACGGCATCGCCGAGCCGTAGAAACGCATGTTCAGGCAGTGGTTCTGCCTGCCCTCGGCGCAGTACTTGCAAACGCCGCACGGTCGCGATGGGGACAGCGCCACCAGCGCGCCCGTCTCGAGGCCCTCGACACCGTCGCCAAGCGCTTCGATGTGTCCGGCCACTTCGTGCCCCAGAATCATCGGTTCGCGGAGCCGGATCGCGCCAAATCCACCGTGATTGTAGTAATGCAGGTCCGACCCGCAGATGCCGCCAGCGGCCATCTTGACCAACACCTGACCGGGGCCGGGCACGGGCATGTCGCGGGTTTCCACCCTTAAATCCTTGGCGGCGTGGGCAACGATGACTTTCATGGGCGGCCTTTCTGAGCGTGTGATCCGAGCTTGCAGACTCTGGCGTTGACAAGCAATGTTATCGATATCATGTTACCGATACCAGTCACCGGGCGTCAATCCCGCACTCACCAATCCGGAGCACCTCATGTCCAACCTTTTTTCCCTGTCCGGGCGTCGGGCCCTGATCACCGGATCGTCACAAGGCATCGGGTTTGCGCTTGCCAAGGGGTTGGCGGACGCCGGGGCCGAGATCGTATTGAACGGTCGTGACACCGGCAAGCTGGCCACGGCCGCCGACGCGTTGCAAGGGGCAAAGGTGCACCAACTGGCCTTTGACGCGACGGACCATGAGGGCGTGCGCAGCGCCGTTGACGGCTTTGAAGCCGACCATGGCGCCATCGACATCCTCATCAACAACGCGGGCATGCAGCACCGCACCGAGCTTGAGAATTTCCCGGCTGATGCGTTCGAACGGCTGCTGCAGACCAATATCGCCAGCGTCTTTCACGTCGGGCAGGCCGTCGCCCGGCACATGATCGGACGCGGCGCGGGCAAGATCATCAACATCGCAAGTGTTCAGACCGCGCTCGCCCGGCCCGGAATTGCGCCCTATACGGCCACGAAGGGCGCTGTCGCCAACCTGACCAAGGGCATGGCGACGGACTGGGCCAAACACGGGCTGCAATGCAACGCGATCGCGCCGGGCTATTTCGACACGCCGCTCAACGCGGCACTTGTCGCGGACCCGGAGTTCTCCGCCTGGCTAGAAAAACGGACACCCGCTGGCCGTTGGGGTCAGGTCGAGGAACTGGTGGGTGCGGCTGTCTTTTTGTCTTCGCCAGCGTCGAGTTTCGTGAACGGCCACACTCTTTACGTGGACGGCGGCATTACGGCGTCGCTCTGATGCGGTGCTATGTACTCATGGGCGTGTCCGGCTGCGGCAAGTCCTCTGTCGGGACGGCACTGCAGGTGCTCTGCAATATGGATTTTGTCGACGGTGACGACCTGCATCCGGCGCGTAACATCGACAAGATGGCGCGCGGCACCCCGTTGACGGATCACGACCGCGCACCGTGGCTCGCCGATGTGGGGCGCGCGCTGGCCCGACACGACGGTGCCATCGCCATCGGCTGCTCGGCACTGAAGAAACGGTATCGCGACTGGATCCGCGAGGAAGTCGCGGAACCCGTCCACTTTCTGCACCTGGATGCGCCGCGCGATGTGCTGCGCGCCCGTGTTTCGCACCGGCCCGGTCACTTCATGCCGGCGGCTTTGCTGGATAGTCAGTTCGACGCGCTCGAACGGCTGGAACAAGACGAATGGGGCGGAGAGATCGACATCAACCGACCCTTTGAGCAGGTGGTCGCGCAATCCGAAACTTATGTCCGGGAGACGATGATATGAGCGAAAAGATTGCCCTGATCGGCGCGGGCGCCATGGGTGGCGCCATCGGCACGCGCCTGCTGGAGACCGGCAACACGCTGCATGTCTTTGACCTCGACAAAGACCGCGTCGACGCGCTGGTCGCCAAGGGCGGCATTGCCGCAGCAACCGCGGCGGAAGCATCAAAAGACGTCGATTTCGTGATCACGAGCCTCAACGCGTCGCGCATCGTCGGGATTGCCGCGTTCGGCAAGGACGGGATCGCTGAGGGCGCCCGGCCTGGGACTGTCATCATCGACATGTCGTCGATCGAACCTGACGCGACGCGCAAATTCTCCAGGATGGCCGTGGAACGGGGGCTCGCCTGGGTCGACAGCCCGCTGTCGGGCGGCGCGCCCAAGGCATTGATTGGCGAACTGACCCTGATGGCCGGGGGCGAGGCGGCGGATGTGGAACGCGCCCATGTGGCGCTGAAACATGTCGCTTCGAACTACACGCATATGGGGCCATCAGGTGCCGGACAAACGACGAAACTGATCAATCAGGTGCTGTGCGGGCTGGGCTTTCTCGCTGTGGCCGAAGCCACGCAACTGGCGCTGGATGCCGGTGTCGATGCCGAGAAAATACCGCAGGCGCTCAAGGGCGGGCGCGCGGATTCCGCGCTGCTGCAAGAGTATCTGCCGCGCTTTGCCACCAAGGATTACCGGCGCACCGGTCGCATCGACAACATGGTCAAGGACTTGAACGCGGTGAATGATCTGGCGCGGCAAACCGGAACGTCGATGCCGATGACAGCGCTCTGCGGCGAGATCCACAGGATGCTCACGGCAGCGGGACTGGGCGGCGAAGATCAGGCCGCTGTCATGGAATTTTTCAACGGTGCCAAAGAGGAGATAGCCCCATGATCACACGGTTTGCCATGTTCGAAGGATCGGTGAAGCCGGGCCACGTGGACGCTTTTCGGGCGGCCGTACTGGAGCGTCTGGTGCCGCTTTGGACCCAGTTTCCCGGCAACACGGACGTTCGGGTCATGTTCAGCGATGACCGCGACGAAGGCGCGCCGGAATTTCCGCTGATCCTGGCCATCAGCTACGCGGACGAGGTGGGGATGGAAAGCGCGCTGGCCAGCCCTTATCGCGCGCAGTCGCGTGATGTGACGGGCGAGATCGTGGCCGAGCATTTCGACGGTCGCATCCACCATCACGTCACGCAATGCCACGAGCATCGGGCCTGACCCATGGCAACGCGTGTCACCATGCGAGACGTGGCACAGGTGGTGGGCATGTCGCCCATGACCGTCAGCCGCGCCCTGCGCGAGGACCGGACAGTCAACGCCAAGACACGCGCCCGCGTGCGGCAGGCCGCAGATGAGCTGGGCTATGTCTACGACAGCACGGCGCAAGCCTTTCGCACGCAGAAAAGCGGCTTTGTCGCGGTCACCCTGCCGTCGGTGAACAATGCCAACTTTGCCGAGACGTTCCGCGCCTTGACAGGCGGTTTGGGTGACGCTGGGCTACAGTTGCTGCTGGGCAGTACGAACTACCGGGTCGAGCGGGAAGAGGAACTGGTGCGCCAGTTGCTGACGCGCAACCCCGAAGCGCTGGTTCTGACGGGCGGCCATCACACGGCGGCGACACGTTCGCTGATCAAGGGGCGGGGGCTGCCCGTGATCGAGATGTGGGATCTGCCTGCCGATCCTCTGGGGCACGTCGTGGGGTTTTCCAACAGCGACGCGATGGCGCATATCGTCGGACATCTCGTCCGGACAGGTCGGCGCAAGCTGGCCTTTGTCGGCGCGTCCGAGGGTGCGGATATGCGTGGGGCCGTGCGCCGTGCGGGTGTCGTGCGCGCCGCACGCGCGCATCGTTTGCCCGAGGTTGCGATGATCGACGCGGGCCCTGCGCCAGTGTCGATGCGCCATGGCGCAGCTGCGATCGAGGCAATGGGCCGCGATGTGGCGCAATACGACGCGCTTGTCTGCGTGTCGGACCCCGTGGCGTTCGGCTGTCTGAGCGCAGCGCAACGCATGGGCTTGCGCGTGCCGGATGATCTGGCCGTGACCGGGTTTGGCCATTTCGAAGTGGCCAAGGTTGCCAACCCGCGCATCACCACGGTGAACGTGCAGGCCGAAGAGATCGGCCGACAGGTCGTGGCCCTGTTGCGCGACATTTTCGAAGGTTCGGTCGACGCGCCCGTACGGGTCGATGTCGGCTCGGAACTGGTGATGGGTGAGACGAGTTAGCATTTGGCCAAAGGTTCGGTCTGCGGGCGGAGCCGCCTTTCCTGAACGCAATTGCTAAACATCGGGAGATTTGCCTGTTCTAACACTGTGAGAACATGGTATCGCCTGCGCATTACCTTTTGGGACGTTACGATGAGCCAACGTCGCCTTGTTGCAATTCTTTCGCTCGACGTCGCCGGTTTCAGTCGGATGATGCAGAGCGGTCCCAAGCCACTGCTCAAAACGCTCAACACGTTGTACCGTGATCTGGTAACACCGTGCATCGAACGCAATTCCGGCCGTGTGGTCAAGTTGCTTGGCGACGGAGCATTGATTGAATTCCCGTCAGCTGGACAAGCGCTCGAAGCGGCTATTGCGATACAGACCCGCCTCAGGCAGCCGGACCACCCCTATTTGATCCCCGAGCGCATTCAATTGCGAGCGGGTTTGCACGTTGGCGACGTTACCGTGGATGGCGACGATATCTTTGGCGACGGCGTAAACATCGCGGCGCGGCTTGAGTCTGCAGCCGAGCCTGGCGGTATTCTCGTGTCAAAAGTACTGTGCGATCTTGCCGGAGCGGACTACGCCAGCAGACTGCGTCGCGAGGGACTGCGGACATTCAAAGGAATTGAACAACCTATCGAGGTATTGTCGATCAACTTCACCGACGCGCTTGTATCCAAGTCGCGCGCTAGCTTTGCCAAGACACAGGAAATTCGGTATTGCAAAACTGACGATGACATTAGTCTGGCCTGGAGCTCAGTCGGTGAGGGTTCTCCGGTCGTAAAGGCACCAAGTTGGATTGGACACTTGGAACTTGATTGGCGCAATCCCGGGAAAGCACCAATTTACACCTCCGTCGCACAACGACATCGTTTGGTTCGTTTCGATGCCCGGCTTAACGGTCTCTCGGACTGGGACGCCGAAACATGCACGTTTGAACGGTTCGTGGATGACCTGGAAACCGTTTTTGATGCGGCCGGTATCAAGCGCGCGCCAATCCTTGCGATATCGCAGGGATCTGCGGTGGCAGCCGCCTTCGCTGCGCGCCGACCTGACCGCGTGTCCGCGATCGTAATGATAGGTGGATTCCCAGTTGGTCGGGCAAAAAGAACGTCACAAAAAGATGTGGAACGCGCCAACGCAATCAAGCAAATGATGACTGCCGGGTGGGACGATGATTATCCGTCGCTGCGCGATTTGATGGCGCAAATCATCGTGCCGGGCGCAAGCCAGGAAGAACAGCGGCAGTATGCCGAAGATATGCGCAAGATGATTTCACCCGAAAACATGGGACGGTACCGGGGCGTGATTGATAACATTGATATCACACCGATATTGTCCAAGGTCGACGTGCCGTGTCTTGTTTGCCATGCGACAGGGGACAGGATGCAACCGGTCGAACAGGGACGATTGTTTGCCAAGGGTTTGCCCAACGCGAAGTTCATCGCCTACGAAAGCTCTAACCATACAATCCCGGACAACGACCCGGAGTGGCCACGCTTCGAAAGAGACGCGTTGGCTTTCCTGGCTGAGCACGCATGATGCGTTGCGCAAAATGCTGTCAGGTTGGACGGCAAATCCGGCAAACAGGCACGTCTCGAATGCTTCGTTAGAGCGATGGATCACAGAGTTGCGGTAAATTCTGTTCAACCCCCTTACGCCGATGACGGCGCGGGAGAGCCTGTGATTTTTGTTCATGGTTCCAATGCAGACCATCGTGTATGGGACGCGCACCGCAACATGATGGTGCCGCACTGCCGTATGATCAGAGTGACAATGCGTTACTTCGGGGCAGATGCATGGCCGGACCGGGGCGAGAAATTCAGCCTTGAGGTCCTTGCGGACGATCTGGCTGCGTTCATTCAAAACCTGGCATTGCAACCTGTAACGCTTATTGGCTGGTCGTTGGGCGCGGCTGTCTGTCTGACGTTGGCGACACAGAACCCAAGTCTCGTCAAGCGTATGTTCCTGTATGAACCCGCGCTGGCGACGTTTGTTTCTGACGCCGAAAAACGCCAAGAAGCCCTCGAAGATCGTATCGCAATGAGTGAGCGCGCGCGCGTGTCCTCTGAAGCGGGAGACCTCGACGCTTCGGTGCAGCAGTTCGTGGAGGATGTTAACGCGCAAGACGGCGCATTTGCTCAGCTTTCCGAAATTATTCAGCGGATGATGTTGGAAAATGCGCGGATGTTGCCACTGCTTTTTGCTGGCCCTCCCGCGCCACCCGTAGACGGCCAGGCTTTGCGCAGTCTGCGGCTTCCGGTGACGATTGGCCTGGGGGCGCAAAGCCGAACTTTCTACCAAATTTCCGCACGCGCCGCGCATGCACACATGTCATTCAGCGAATTGATCATCATTCATGGCGCAAGGCACTTGCTACCAGTTCAGAAGCCGGAACAGTTTTGCGAAGCGGTGCTGGAATTTTTGCAACGCGAAGTGCCGGTTGAACTCATTTAGAATTTTCGCGCATCGTTCTTGTCCGCGTTCAGGCAACTTGGCGCAGAAAGAAAAGATGGTTCGAAATGCAAGGTTCGTATCGGGCTCAGAGCAGACATGGCCCTACCGCCGGTCCACAATCCTCACAGCTTTGCCCTGTGACCGGGCGACGGTGCCTGTGTCACCTTTGGAGATCTCGACGGTGACGCCGATGGTCTCTTTGATGCGGGTGGCCAGCGCGGTTTCGTCTCCGCTGCCTTCGCAATGGACGCACATGGTGTCCATGCGACCCTCTCGCGACAGTTCAATCTGGAAATGCGGGGCGAAGCCGGGGGTGGCGAGGAGGCATTCCTCGATCTGGGTGGGAAAGACATTCACGCCGCGCAGGATGATCATGTCGTCTGACCGCCCCGTCACCTTTTCCATGCGGCGCATGGACCGTGCGGTGCCGGGCAGCAGGCGCGTCAGGTCGCGGGTGCGGTAGCGGATGATCGGGAAGGCCTCCTTGGTCAGTGAGGTGAACACAAGTTCTCCCATCTCGCCGTCCGGGACCGGATCGCCGGTTTCGGGGTCAATGATTTCGGGGAAGAAATGGTCTTCCCAGATGTGCAGGCCGTCCTTCGTCTCCACGCATTCCATGGACACCCCCGGCCCCATGATTTCACTGAGGCCGTAGATGTCCACGGCGTGCATGTCGAACGCCTCTTCGATCTCGGTGCGCATGGCGTTGGTCCAGGGTTCGGCGCCAAAGATGCCAACCTGAAGCGCGGTGGCGCGGGGGTCGATCCCTTCGGCCCGGAACGCGTCGAGAACCGAAAGCGCGTAGGAGGGCGTGACGGTGATGCCTTTGGGTTCAAAGTCGGTGATCAGGCGGACCTGGCGGGGCGTCATGCCGCCCGACACGGGCACCGTGGTCAGGCCAAGCGCGTCTGCGCCGAGGTGGATGCCGAGCCCGCCCGTAAAGAGCCCGTAGCCGTAGGCGTTGTGCAGCAGGTCGCCCGGCTGCAGCCCGGCGGCGCGCAAGGAGCGGGCAACAACCAACCCCCACGTCTCAAGGTCACGGGCGGTGTATCCCACGACAGTGGGCTGGCCGGTGGTGCCCGAAGACGCGTGGATGCGCGCGACCTGATCGCGCGGTACGGCAAACATCCCGAAAGGATAGCTGGCCCGCAGGTCTTGTTTGGTGGTCAGCGGAAATTTTGCCAGATCGCCGAGGTCCGTGAGGTCATCGGGATGGACACCAGCGGCGTCAAAGCTGGCCTTGTAGTGCGGGACGTTGTCATAGGCGTGGCGCAGGGACCATTTCAGGCGGTCAAGCTGGAGCGCCGAGATTTCGTCACGGCTGGCGATCTCGATCGGGTCGAGCGTCTTTGGGTCGGGCGTGAGGTCTTTCATGGCGCTTCCTCGAATAGCGTGCCGGGAATGGTGCGGCTGTGGCCCCGGAAGTGGGCGACGGTTCCGGTCATATCGCCCGTGACGGTCACGTCATAGATGCCGGAACGTCCCTTGCGCTCGGTTTCCGTGGCTGTGGCTGTCAACACCTCGCCCCCTTGGGCGGAGGCGACATAGGTGATCTGGTTGTTCTGCGCGACGGTGTTCTGGTTGTAGCTGTTGCAGGCAAAGGCAAAGGCGCTGTCGGCAAGGGCAAAGATGAAGCCGCCATGGCACAGACCGTGCCCGTTGATCATGTCCGCGCGGACGAGCATGGTCAGGGTTGCGGCACCCGGCGCGATATGGGTGAGGGCCATGCCCAGACCCTGGCTGGCGCGGTCCGCGGCCCACATGGTTGCGGCACATTGATCCGCGCGCGCTTGCGGTGTCATCTGCGCCCCTCCCAAAGCGTTTCAGATTTTGGCAGACTGCACGCGTTCTGTAACATGTTCAAGGCTGATGACAGACCTCTTGTAATCAAGGGCGGGGCGGGCAAGGGTGTGTGCATGACATTTCACACGCCGCCGCCGTCCAACACGCGCGAGATACCACCCGCTCAGGTCGCGTTTCATCGCACGGAGCTATCGGTGATCCTGTCGTTGTATGGGCGCATGGTGGCAGCGGGCGAATGGCGGGACTACGGCATTTCCTCCCTGCGCGAAGTAGCGGTCTTTTCCGTGTTCCGGCGCACGGCTGAACACCCCCTCTACCGGATCGAGAAGCGGCCCAAACTGCGTGGGCGGCAGGGGATGTACGCGGTGATCGGCATGGACGGTCAGGTCTTGCGTCGCGGTCATGACCTGAAGACGGTTCTGCGGGTGCTGGAACGCAAGCTGATCCGGGCAGTAGAGTGATCCCATTGCGCGCTGGCGCGCACGCGATTTTGTTTTTGTGATGAGGGGGCTGTCTGCCCCCTCAAACGCCCCCGGGCAAGTGTGTTGTTCAAGCAGGCTGATATGGCCTGTTTTCCCTGATCA
>CAZRUV010000116.1:0-10384 GCA_964603315.1 uncultured Rhodobacterales bacterium | reverse complement strand
ATATTTACGAGCACCCGCCCGTTCCCATCCTGACACAGCACAGACGGACTGGATACTTACGGCAAGAGGAAAGCCATGGTTGCTCTTGGAAATATCCAAGGCTAGGCAGGCCCCATGCGAATTGTTCGGGATTATCAGTTTGTGGGCGCGGACGACCGGGGTGCGTCGGTGGCGATCGGGAATTTTGACGGCGTGCATGTCGGGCACCAGTCCGTCATTGATCTGGCGCGTGCGGCCGACCCTGATGCCCCATTGGGTATCCTGACATTTGAGCCGCACCCGCGCAGCTACTTTGCGCCCGAAGCCCCGCCCTTTCGCCTGATGAACCCCGCAGCACGGGCAAGCCGCTTGGAGAAGCTGGGGGTTCAGAGCCTCTATGAACTGCCATTCAACGCCGAACTGGCTGGCCTGACACCGCGCGCCTTTGCGCAGGATGTTGTGGCTGATGGGCTTGGGTTGCGTCACGTGGTGGTTGGCGCGGATTTCTGTTTTGGCAAGGGGCGCGCGGGAACGGCGGATGATTTGAAGGCGTTCGGGGCCGAAATGGGGTTCGGCGTGACCATCGCGCCGCTGCTCGAGCGGTCTGACCGGACCGTGTCGTCAACCGCGATCCGACAGGCGCTCAGTGATGGACGGCCACAGGATGCGGCCACCATGCTGGGTCACTGGCACAGGATCGAAGGCCCGGTGATCGGGGGCGAGCAACGGGGCCGCAAACTGGGATATCCGACAGCGAACATGTCGATAGACGGGCTGCACTTGCCTGCATTCGGGGTCTACGCCGTACTCTTTGACGTGCTGGAGGGACCTCATCAAGGTGCCTATCAGGGTGTCGCCTCACTCGGCGTGCGGCCGATGTTCGGGGTGAACACGCCCAACCTTGAGACCTTTGTTTTCGACTTTTCCGGCGATCTTTACGGGGCGGCGGTGTCTGTTGCACTGATCGCGCATTTGCGGGGCGAGGAAAACTTCGACTCGCTGGATGCATTGATCGAGCAGATGGACCGTGACAGCGCCGAAGCGCGCGCCATCCTTGCAGCACTATGAGTGATCCGATCAAGCGCAGCGGGCTGCAGCCGCGTTTTTGGGAGCGGAAACGGCTCGACCAAATGTCCCCCACCGAATGGGAAGCGCTGTGCGACGGCTGTGGCAAGTGCTGCCTCAACAAGCTGGAAGACGAGGACTCCGGCGCGGTTGCGCTGACACGCGTGGCGTGCCGCTTGCTGGACGACAGCACCTGCCGCTGTGCGCAGTATGACATCCGGCACCAGTTCGTGCCGGATTGCATCGTGCTCAAGCCGTCCACGATCGACGCGCACATGTATTGGCTGCCCCAGACCTGCGCCTATCGCCTGCTGCATCTGGGCAAGGCACTGCCGGACTGGCATCCGTTGATTTCCGGTGATCCAAAGTCGGTTCATGCAGCAGGGGTGTCGATGCAAGACCGAACGGTGAGTGAGTTCGATGTCGCCGACGACGATTGGGAAGATCACATCATCGAAGAACCTCTGGGCGACTAGCCGTTCAGATCGAGGATGGCGGCGCCCACGGGTGCCGGATGCGTCACGGGGGCCATGTGGCCCACATCGGGGATGCAGCGCTCGGTGACCTGCGGCAAACGTATGGCTATTGCGGCGTTGACCCTTGCGGCCCAGGGCGACAGCGCTCCGCGCGCCAGCAAAATCGGCAGTTGCGCCTGATCCAGGCGGCCCGGCGCGAGCAGGCCCGCGCAATCCTCCACCAGAAACGGCGCGCTGTGATGCACAAAGCCGATCCGCTTGGTCATGTAGGCGCGCGTCTTGGCGGGCAAAGCCGCCCACGTTCCGGCACCTGCCCAGTGTCGGTTGAAAATGCGGGCGGCCTCTTCCAATCGGTTGTCGGCATATGCAGCGGCGCGCTGGCCATCAATGGCCGCATATTCGGCCGCAAAGCCCGGTTCATCTGCAAACAGCGGCGCAAAATAGACCGGCTCGAACAGCGCTGCGCGCCGCACCCGGCGCGGCCGTTCCACCGCCAGCCGCAACGCGACCGTCGCGCCAAAGGAATGCCCGATCAGGTCAATCGGCGCATCGCCAATGTCGTCCATCACCTGTCGCGCCAATTCTGTCGCCGTGTCGTGCAGGTCGCCGGTGCCATCCCAGTCGCCGGACTTCCCGTGATTGGGAAGATCAAAGGCGTGGAGCGTGACCGCAGGGCCCAGAGCGCTTGCCAACCCGCGCCACGCGCCGGAATGGGCCAGCGAACAGTGAATGGCGAGAATTGCGTGTGAGCCGGACCCGAAGGTCCGGCGGTGGATATTGGGCGTCACAAAGTACCCGCGAGATGCGCGTCAAGATCTTCGATCTTGTCCTGCCCCCAGAATCGCTGATCCCCATCCACGATGTAGAAGGGGGCACCGAAGACCCCCGCATTCACCGCCTCTTCGAGATTGGCGGCATAGGTCTCCGCCCCGGAAAGGAGGCCGCTGTCGGCCAGACCGGGGTCAAAACCAGCCTCGGTCAGGCAGGCTTTGACGACTTCGTCTTCGGCGATGTCCTTTTCCTCGGCCCAGACGGCGCGCAGAACGCTGTGCACCAAAGTGCCAAGATCACCGCCTCCCGCGGATTGGGCCGCGATGATGGCGTAAGAGGACGGCGCCGCATTGGTTGGCCAATGCGCGGGTTTGAGATTGAAAGGCAAACCGTTCTTCTTTGCCTGCCGCACGAGTTCCTGCGCGCGGTATTCGATCCGGTTGGGGTGGCGATCCTTGGGCGGCGTGCCCCCCGTCCGCCCAAACAGCGCGATCACGTCGAGCGGTTTGTAGACAACCGTGGCCCCGTGCTTCGCCGCGACATCCTCGAACCGTTTCCCGGCCAGGTAGGTGTAAGGGGACAGCGTCGAAAAATAATAGTCGATATGGGCCATTTTGGTCTCCGGTTCAGGGGTCTTTGGTTTCGCGCGACGGTAAGCCCGTGCTAAGCGGAGTCAACATCACGAATCTGTCACATTCGCTGCTGCCACGGGGAAGATGAGATGCCGATTATCGAAGAACCCAAGTTGATATCGGGCAATGCCAACCTGCCGCTGGCGCAGGCGATTGCACGACGCATGACCATGCACAGGGGCATCCACACCGGATTGGTCGATGCGCGGGTCGAACGGTTCAATGACGGCGAGATTTTTGTCGAGGTGTTCGAGAACGTGCGTGGCGAGGATATGTTTATCATCCAGCCGACCTCGAACCCGGCCAATGACAACCTGATGGAGCTTTTGATCATGTGCGACGCGCTGCGGCGCTCGTCCGCACAGCGGATCACGGCTGTCATCCCCTATTTCGGCTATGCCCGTCAGGATCGCCGCACTAAGGCGCGCACGCCCATTTCGGCCAAGATGGTTGCGAACATGCTGGTCGGCGCGGGTATTGAGCGGGTGCTGACGATGGACCTGCACGCCGCACAGATCCAGGGCTTTTTCGACATTCCGGTGGACAACCTCTATGCCTCGCCGGTCTTTGCGCTCGACATCAAGACGCAGTTTTCCGGACGGCTGGATGAGTTGATGATCGTGTCCCCCGACGTAGGCGGCGTGGCGCGCGCCCGTGAATTGGCCAAGCGGCTTGGCGCGCCCCTGTCCATCGTCGACAAGCGCCGCGAAAAGGCGGGCGAAGTGGCCGAGATGACCGTGATTGGCGACGTGACGGACAAGGTCTGCCTGATCATCGACGATATGGTCGATACGGCGGGCACGTTGTGCAAGGCGGCCGAAGTGCTGATGGAAAACGGGGCGAGGGAAGTGCACTCCTACATCTCGCACGGCGTGATGTCCGGCCCGGCGGTCGAACGTGTGACCAAGTCGGTGATGAAGTCGCTGGTGATCACGGATTCGATCCAGCCGACCGAAGCGGTCAAGGCCGCGCCAAACATCCGCATCGTGCCCGTGGCCCCGATCTTTGCCCAAGCCATCCTGAACATCTGGAATGGCACGTCGGTGTCGTCCCTGTTCGAGGCGGACACGCTCAGCCCCATCTATGACGGAATGTATGCCGCGGAATGATCCTCAGGCCGCGTGCGGTCGCAGAGCCTCCACCTCCGGTCGGTAGGGCGTGGCACCTTCGGGCAGGTCCGGCACGATCACCGCATCCCTGTAGCGCAACTGTTTGACCAGGACTGGCAACAGACGCCGGTAAGCCGCAAGGATCGACGGTTCCGGCGCGGGCAGTTCATGCGCCACCAGCGCATGCAATTTCGGCAGGTTGTAGTAGGGCACCATGGTGAACATGTGATGTTCGACATGGTAATTCATGTTGAGATAGAGAAAGCGGTTCACCGGATCCATCAGCACGGTGCGCGTGTTCAGGCGGTGGTCTGTCACGTTCTCGGCCAGCCCAAGATGCTGGAGTGTTCCCGTCATCACCCGCTGCCAGGCGCCGTAGAAGCTGGGCAGCCCGATCAGCAAGACCGGTATCCACGACCCCATTGTCACCGCCAGGACAATCACACTCAGATGGATGGCCAGGGCGATCCGCGCGGCCAGAGTGATCTTGCCCCTATCATCCTCTCTGACATAGGTCGCCTCGTCAGGGTGCAACCCGCCAAGCGCGTGCAGCACCATCCGGCGTATCATGTGATAGCCATCCACCAGCCCAAAGATGTTGAGCACGAGTTTCGCCAGATCGGGCGGACGCATCTGCTGGATCTCGGGGTCGCGACCGACGATGATCGTGTCCGTGTGGTGCCGCACATGGCTCGCCTGCCAGACATAGGGATTGCGCAGCAACATGAAGCTCGCGATGTGGTAGATCACACGGTTCATCCACTCGGTCTTGAAGGCCGTCTTGTGCCCGCATTCGTGCCAGCGCGCGTCCGCGCCCGAGCCGTACAACACCCCGTAGACAAGCCAGAACGGCGCCGACCACCAGGAGGGCCAAAGTGCTACGGCAATCCCTGCGCTCACCACCATGAGACCCAGCCAGAGCAGCGCGTCGCGCCCCGCGATCGCATCGGATTTCTGCATGAGCCGACGGATCTGGTCCGGGTCCACCTTGGGCCGGAACCACGACGGGTTGGACAAGTGCGGGGTGCTTTCGGCCAATGAATAGTTGCGTTCCATGCCGATACGCTATGCGGCGCGCTGCTACGCGGTCAATCGGCTTTGGATCAGGCCGCCACCTCGACCTTGGACAGGTCCAACCCGTACTCGAGACAGCATTCGGCATGGGCGGCTTCCATCTCGGCATAATCGGGATGGTCCGGACCCAGATCGCGCGTCTGCCACCAGTCCTCCGACAGGTCAAAGAATTCGGTCGACCCGTCTTCATAGCGGATAAACCGGTACTTGCCCTTCCGGATGCCTGCGTTGTCACGCAATATGGTCGGCACAGCGCGATCCGGCGCCCGCCCCCATTCGCACAAGGGGCGCAGTGACCGGCCCGGTGTCCCCTCAAGCGGCGGCAGCCCGGCATAGTCCATCACGGTCGGACCAATATCGATCAGCCCCACCGGGTCCGTCACCACATGGGCCACGGGGCGTGCAGGGTCGTGAATGATCAGGGGCACATTCGCCACCTGCTCCCACAGCGTATGCTTGCGGAACCGGTTGCGCTCGCCAAGATGCATCCCGTGATCCGAGGCGATGATGACCACCGTGTTTTCGCCATGATCCGAGGCCTTCAGCGCATCCCAAACGCGGCCCAGATGGTAATCCGCATGGCTGAGCGCGGAGAAGTAGTTGCGGACCGACTTGCGCCAGATATTCACCCGGCTGGGGTCAAAATTCTCGGTCCAGTGCTGGTCGAGATAGGGGTGCCCCGCAATCCCGTCGCCCCATGCGGTCGGCATCCGGAACTTGTCCGCCTCGTACATGTCCTTGAACCGGCGCGGCGTGATCCATGGCCCGTGCGGGCCGTAGAACCCGACTTCCCGATAAAACGGCTGCGCGCCATCTTGCGCCTTGAGGAACTGGATCGCCGATTTCGACGCCTGAAAATCGTAGAACCGGCGGTCATATTCGTCGCTGACCGTGGCCTTGCCCCCGCGAAATCCGCCGAATTCCATGCTGATCGCAGGCGGCACTTTCCAATCCACGCGGAAGGATTTCGGCTCGTCCGAGTAAATCACCGAATGGATGTCATCCACGATCGGCGGAAAGCCCTGCATGACCTTGCCACCGGAGGAATTGAAATAACCGTTCTGTTTCAACAGGTAAGGCCACATCTCCTGCGGCGGGATCTTTTCAAAGATCTCCTTGTAGGGCGTCGTCAGCCCGCTTTGGTGCGGCGCCTTGCCCGACATGAAACAGGCGCGCGACGGGCTGCACACCGGCGCCTGGGTGTAGGCCGCGTGAAAGGCCGTCGACTGGGCGCAGATACGATCCAGATTGGGTGTCTGCAACGCCTGCCCAAAGATCGTCTTGTACTTCCAGAACGCCACCGCGTCATCAAAGGTGATGAGCATGATGTTGCGCCGTGGCGTGGCCATATCCGTTCTGCCTCGTTGCTCTGCCCGTGACCTGACTTTTGCAGGCAGCCTAGGCTTTCGACCCCGGACGAACAAGCGACGGGAATGCGGGCAGATGCGGGTCTGTGGCCAGCCTGCACCTGCATCAGGGGTGGACAGCCCCGCACGCTTGGTCAAGATTTCAATCAAAGCATAAGGGAGTTTCCAGATGAAGACCGTCTTAACCGCTACGATATTTGCAACCCTCGCAGGCGCCGCCCTCGCAGATGGGCACTGCGCCGCAGGCAATACCCTGACCGAAGGCACGCTGACCATCGCGACCGGGAACCCGGCCTTCTACCCCTGGGTCATCGATGACGCGCCCGAAAGCGGACAGGGCTTCGAGGCCGCGGTGGCCTATGCGCTGGCCGAAGAAATGGGGTTTGCCGCTGACGCCGTCACATGGGTGCGCACCTCGTTCGATGAGGCGATCCAGCCGGGGGCCAAGAATTTCGACCTCAACATGCAGCAATATTCCATCACCGCCGAACGCGACAAGGTGGTGGACTTCTCGGCCCCCTACTACACCGCGCCACAAGCCGTTCTGACAACACAAGCCGTCATTGACGGCGGCGCCACGGGCACGCTGGACAGCCTCAAGGGACTGAAATGGGGTGTGGTTGCGTCCACCACGGCGCTGCCCGTGGTCATGGAACAGATCGCGCCCAGCCAGTCACCGCTGGTCTATGACGACAACGTCAACGTCACCGCAGCCATTCAGGCGGGTCAGATTGATGCTGCGTTGTTCGACCTGCCAACCGCGCTCTACCTCTCTGCCGTTGTGGTCGAAGGCGGCGCAATCCTGGGTCAGTTCGACCCGGCTGCCGCCGAAAACCCCGATCAATTCGGTGCGCTCATGCCCGAAGGCTCTGCGCTCAAGGCCTGTGTTGACGCGGCACTCACGGCCCTCACCGACAGCGGCAAGCTGGCCGAGATCGAGGCGCAGTGGCTGCAGGAAGCGACAGGCGTGCCCCTGATCAAGTGAGCAGGCGCGCCATCTACGAGGCCCGGCAACGCCGCCGGGCCAATACGATCGCCGGGATCAGCACAGTTGTCGTGCTGGCCCTTGTCGTGATCCTGGTGCCGCTCGCGCCGGGCTGGGACGCGGTCAAGCGGTCCTTCTTTGACGCAGAGACCTTTGTGAACACCTTCCCGACGCTGCTGCGTGCCTTCCTGCTGGATGTGGCGATCTTTGCGTGGTCGGTGCCGCTGATCTTTGCGCTTGGGCTGGCCATAGCGCTGGCGCGCGGCGCGCAATCCGCGGCACTCTTTCCCCTGCGCGTCTTTGGGGCGGTCTATGTCGACCTCTTTCGCGGCATCCCTGTCGTGCTGCTTGTCTATCTCATCGGCTTTGGCGTGCCCGGCCTCGGGCTCGCCCGTCCATGGAACTCCCCCTACATCTGGGGCACCGTGGCCCTTGTGCTGACCTACTCGGCCTATGTGGCCGAAGTGCTGCGATCCGGTATCGAAAGCATCCATGCCAGCCAGCGCAACGCAGCCATTTGTCTGGGCCTCAGCAGCCGCGACACCATGCGCTACGTGATCCTGCCGCAAGCGATCCGCCGCGTGGTCCCCGCCAACATGAACATGCTGGTGGCGTTGCAAAAGGACGTGGCACTGCTCAGCTTCATCGGCCCCGTGGAAATCCTGCGGCAGGCGGGTATCTTCAAGTCCCTGCTGGCCAATTTCACGCCTTATGTGGTGGCAGCCGTCATTTTCCTTTGCGTGACCGTGCCCGCCACGCGCTATGCCGACTACCTGCTGAACAGGGACCGCAATGCGAGATCCTAAGCTGTCCCTGCGCGGCGTGCAGAAGAGCTTTGGCGACGCCCATGTACTGCGCGGCATTGATCTCGACATCGGCGTAGGCGAGTTGGTCTGCCTGATCGGGGCCTCTGGTTCCGGCAAATCGACCCTGCTGCGCTGCATGAACGGGTTGGAGCCGGTGGATGACGGCGCGGTGCTGCTCGACGGTATCGACATCGCAGAACCCGGTTTCGATCTCGGGCCCATACGCCAACGCATTGGCATCGTATTTCAGAGCTTCAACCTCTTTCCGCACATGTCGGCCTTTGAAAACGTGGCGCTCGCCCCGCGCCGCGTGTTGCGCGAAACCGACGCGGCCCGTCCCCGGATCGAAGCCCTCTTCACACGGTTCGGCCTCAGCGCGCACATGAACAAATACCCTGACCAACTCAGCGGCGGTCAGCAACAGCGCGTCGCGGTCATCCGCGCGCTGGCGATGCGCCCCGAGACGATGCTTCTGGACGAAATCACATCCGCGCTCGACCCGGAACTGGTGGGCGAAGTTCTGGACGTGTTGCGACAGTTGCGGGACGACGGCATGACCATGGTTCTGGCCACGCATGAAATGAGTTTCGCCCGGGACGTGGCAGACCGGGTGGTGTTCATGGATCAGGGTGTCGTGGCCGAGGAAGGCGCGCCCGAAGACATCTTTGCCAACCCCAAACGCGACCGGACGCGCCAGTTCCTTGCCAGCGTGTTGCGCTGATCCCGGCTTCACCTTGCCAGAAAAACTCCCACCGGAGGTCCGATCAACCAAACAGCGCGCACGCCTCAGTACAGATCCCACTCATCCGTCTGCCGCAACTCGCCCATGGCCAGCCATGCCAGGCGTACCCGCGCCACACGCGTATCGCCCCATGTGCGAAACACCAGATCAAACCCGTCCCTTGTGATTGTTTCGGCGGTCACATCGGCGCGCATCGCTGTCGCCGTGTCCACATCCCACATCGAGATGGACACATGCACGACAGGCGCTGCGCGAAACGGTTCGGAAAAGGCGACACGGCGCCTGCGTTCCCGTTGGCCGCGCCCGGTCCACATCTCGCCGTCGTCTTCAAAATCCGAAAAAAGCACGGTATCGCCCTGATCGATACCTACCAAATGATTGCGCAGTCGCTTCATGACAATTTATGCGTTCGTCCCCAGTGCAAATGGGTTAGCATGTCCAGCCCGCAAAGGAAGCCCCATTTATGGGACATCTGCGGAAACAAAAAACCCCGCCGAGGCGGGGTTTTGATTGCGTCACTGCCGTCGGGTTTACAGGCTGGGCTGCTTGGGGCTTAGGCCGATTTCGCCGCCCATTGCCACCATGTCCGCCAGCAGCTTGGCCGCATCGTCCACGTTGCCGCCATCCTTGGCCCGATTGTAGCTGTCCTGCGCATCGTCCATCATCGCGTCCAGCTGGCCCTGGGTCATATCACCTTTGGCCACGGCCTGTTCCGCCAGCACCGAAATGCCGGCAGCACCGATTTCGGCAAAACCACCCGTCACCACGTATTCATGCGTGTCACTGCCCGCCTCGACCCGGAGCACGCCGGGGCGCAGGGTCGTGATGGTCGGCGCATGATCGGCCATGACGGTCATGTCGCCATCGGCTCCCGGGATCTGCACGGCTGTTGCATCCATGGATGCAAGGCTGCGCTCGGGCGATACCAGATCAAATTGCATGTCTCTCTCCTTTCGGGGCCGGTGGGGTGAAACCCCACCCTACGCCCGGAGGTCTTCGGTAGGGCGGGGTTTCACCCCGCCATGCACCTTAGGCCGCGTCTGCGGCCATTTTCTCGGCTTTGGCGATCACCTCGTCGATGCCGCCCACCATGTAGAAGGCGCCTTCGGGCAGGTGGTCATACTCGCCAGCGACAACCGCCTTGAACGACTTGATCGTGTCCTCAAGCGGCACCTGCACACCGTCCGAACCGGTGAACACTTTCGCCACGTCGAAGGGCTGCGACAGGAAGCGCTGAATCTTACGCGCGCGGGCCACGGTCAGTTTGTCTTCTTCACTCAGTTCGTCCATGCCGAGGATGGCGATGATGTCCTGCAGCGACTTGTAGCGCTGAAGGATCCCTTGGACGTCACGGGCAACGTTGTAGTGAAAGAGTGTA
>CAZRUV010000115.1:0-10422 GCA_964603315.1 uncultured Rhodobacterales bacterium | reverse complement strand
GACGCTGTTCGAAAACTCGGATAGGTAGCCGGACTAGTGGCACATGAAACGCCGCGCCAAAAACAACAAAAGCGCCCCAAGGGGCGCTTCTGACGTTCGGTTGGTTGCGGGAGTAGGATTTGAACCTACGACCTTCAGGTTATGAGCCTGACGAGCTACCGGGCTGCTCCATCCCGCGCCAATCGGTTCGGCTCGTCTACGCCGAGTCGCAGGGGACTGCAAGCCCAACCCTGCCTTTTGCGATCAGAAAACGAACACCCGTCGCGCGGCGGCGCGCTGCTCCGTACGATCCACGGGCGATCTGCGCAAAACGTGCCTGAATTGTGCGGGATGGTGCCCGTTTTGCCGTGAAAGACCGGCGCAGGGTGACGCTGCGCAAACACGCCACGCGGGTAGAAGCCCATTGCGAACGGCGCGTGTCCCCGCCTATCGTCATGCCACGGCTCTTTGGGAGGGGAGCGGGATGGACCTTTTGCAGCTGATTATCAGTGGCCTTGCCAACGGGTGCGTCTACGGCCTGATCGCGCTGGGGTTTGTGCTGATCTACAAGGCGACCGAAGCGGTGAATTTCGCGCAGGGCGATTTCATGATGCTGGGTGCCTTTGTCTGCATCGGCTTTACGAACCAGGAGTATATGGGGCTTGATTTCTGGCTGGCGGTCCCCCTCTCGATCCTCGTGATGGGTGTGTTTGGGTACCTCTTCAACTGGGGCATACTGCGCCACATGTTTGGCCAGTCGCAGACGTCGATTGTCATCCTGACCATCGCGATGGGCTTTATCATCCGGTTCTTCGCAGGTGCCGTATGGAGCCACGAGCCCACATCGCTCGAGACCCCGTATGCCGGGCAGGATTTGCGCCCCGGTGGAGTGGTCCTCGGTGTGGATGAGGTCCTGATCGTTGTCGTGACGGCGGTGCTGACGCTGGCGTTCTATCTCTTTTTCTCGCGCACCAAGGTTGGCCTGGCGATGCAGGCCGCCTCCCAGAACCAGCTTGCGGCCTACTACATGGGTATCCCGGTCAAACGCGTGCACAGTCTGGTCTGGGGGCTGTCGGGCATGGTGGCGGCGGTGGCAGGTATTCTCTTTGCCTCCAAGGGTGCGATTGACCCGTCGACCGGGCTTTTGGGCATCAAGGCGTTTGCAGCCGCTGCGATCGGTGGCTTCGGGTCACTGCCGGGCGCGCTCCTGGGCGGGTTGATCATTGGCCTCGTGGAACCTTTGGCCTCGCGCTATGGCCCGCCCGGTGTCAGCCAGATTGCGCCTTATGCGATCCTGCTCGTGATCCTGATCTATCGCCCGGGCGGCATCTTTTCCCAGACCCTGAGCAAAAAGGTCTGACGATGCGCTTTGTGTTCAAGACCTCCTATGATGCTGACATACGGATGTTCAAACACCGCGCGCAGGCGGTCTGGTACATGCTTTTGCTGGCGCTGGTCCTGGCCACGCCCCTGTACTTTGTGGCCATTGGCGATGCCTATCTGCTGGGTGAGATCACCGGGGTTCTGATCCTCGCGATTGCGGGCATGGGGCTGATGCTGCTCACCGGGCATACCGGCCTGCCGAGCCTCGGGCATGCGACGTTCATGGCCATGGGCTGTTATGTGAACATCAACCTTTTGGGGGCGGGCGTGCCTTGGGTGATGGCCTTCCCGCTGTCAGGGCTGATTGCGGGGGCGTTCGGGACACTAATCGCCTTGCCGGTGTTGCGACTGCACGGCGTCTATCTGGCACTGGCAACGCTGGCCATGTCGATCCTGACCAGTGATTTCGTCGTGATTGCCGAGCCCTGGACGGGCGGGATTGCAGGTGCTGTGGTGCCGGACATCAATATCTTCGGGATGGAGATCAACCGGTACGCGACGCCTTACAAGTTCTACTACCTTGTCCTTTTCGTCGCGATCCTGCTGGTCTGGTTCTACCGCAACCTGTTGCGTACACCCACGGGGCGCAGCTTTACCGCAATCCGGGACAGCGAAATTTCGGCGCGCGCCATGGGCATCAATCTGACCCGCACCAAGGCCACGTCGTTCTTTCTGTCCGCCACGGCGGCGGGGCTTGCGGGTGCATTGTTCGGGCATTCGGCGGGCTACGTCACCAACGAGACATTCGATCTGGTCATGTCGATCACCCTGCTTTTGATGATCGTGATCGGCGGGCTGGGGTTCATCCATGGCGCGTTCTTTGGCGCCATCGTGATCGGCATCATCCCCGTAGCCATCGCAAACGGGCGGTCATTTCTGGCCACGACCTTTGACATCAACGTCAACGTGCCGGGTTTGGAAAGCGCACTGTTTGCCTTTATCCTCGTGTGCTTCATCCTGTTCGAACCGATGGGGCTTTATGGGCGCTGGCTCAAGATCCGGACGTATTTCGAGCTGTTCCCGTTTTACCGAAAGGACATGTTCAAGCGGCAGAAATCCTACCTCAAGACGGACCGTGTCCAATGAGCTTGCTGGACATTCAGGACGTGACGTTGAAATTCGGCGGGCTGGTGGCCGTGGACAACGTATCGCTCACTGTCAATGAAGGCGAAGTGTTTGCGCTGGTTGGCCCCAATGGTGCGGGCAAGTCGACCGTCTTCAATCTGGTGTCTCGGTTCTACGATCCGGTTGCGGGCAGCATTCGGTTTGACGGCCATGACCTCTTGCAAAGCAACGCGGATCAGGTGCCCGGTTTTGGTATCGCGCGCACCTTTCAGAACATCGAACTGTTCGAACAGGCCACCGTCTTGCAGAACCTGCTGGTGGGGCGGCATCGCCACCGTCAAACCGGTCTTTTGTCCAACATCGTCTTTTCACCCAAGGCTTATCGCGAAGAGCTCCGCCACCGCGCGGCTGTCGAAGAGGTCATCGATTTTCTCAACCTGCAGCCTTACCGGGACAAGATGATCGGGGGCTTGCCCTATGGCGTGCGCAAGGTCGTGGAACTGGGGCGCGCGCTGGCATCCGAACCGAAGCTGCTGCTGCTTGATGAACCGGCGTCGGGCCTGTCGGTGGAAGAGACGCAGGACATGGCCTTCTGGATCGAGGATATTCAGGCGCAAATGGGCATTTCCGTCATGATGGTTGAACACGACATGGGCCTCGTGTCGGCGGTGTCCGACCGTGTGATGGCCCTGTCGGACGGCAAGGAGTTGGCCACCGGCACCGCGGCCGACGTGCAGTCGCATCCGGCGGTGATCGAGGCCTATCTGGGCACGGGCGAGTTGTCCAAGACCGGGACGTCGCGCACATGAGCACCGCGTCCGACATCGTCCTGCAGATCGACAATCTGGAAAGCTATTACGGCCCGATCATGGCTATCCGCGGCGTCAGCCTGACGGTGCGCGAGGGGCAGATCGTGACGGTGCTGGGGGCGAACGGCGCAGGCAAGACGACCCTGCTCAAGACGGTGTCCGGCGTCATGGACCCGGAAAAGGGCACCGTGCGCATGGAAGGCCGCGAGATACAGGCGCTGGACCCGGACGCGATTGTGCGCCGCGGCATCGTGCACGTGCCGGAAGGGCGCGAGATTTTCCCGCTGATGAGTGTCGCCGAGAACATCGCCATGGGTGCCTACACCCGCACGGATCGCAGCGGCATCGCTGCGGACGAGGACATGGTCTATTCCTATTTTCCAATCCTCAAGGAACGGCGCGCGCAGCGTGCCGGCACGCTGTCCGGTGGACAGCAACAGATGCTGGCCATTGGCCGTGGGCTCATGTCGCAGCCCAAGGTGATGCTGCTGGACGAGCCGAGCCTAGGGTTGTCGCCGCTTCTCACGCAGGAGATTTTCGAGATCATCGTGCGTCTCAACACCGAGCAGAAGGTGACCATGATGCTGGTGGAGCAGAACGCCAAGGTGGCGCTGGATGCCGCGGACTATGGCTACGTGATGGAACTGGGCCGCATCGTGATGGACGACCGCGCCGAGGTTCTGGCCGCCTCCAAGGACATTCAGGAGTTTTATCTGGGCGTCAGCCAGAACGAAAGCCAGCGCGGGCAACGGCGCTGGAAACAGCGCAAGACATGGCGGTAGGGATGATGGAACACACGCTGCCCCCCCTCCAGAACGTCAATGGCGTCATGATAAACGCCGACCTCGCCACCGGCCCCTTTTACGTCGACGGGGCGGACACGACGCCCAAACTGTTCCGCATGCGCTGCGAGGCGCTTGGCCCCCGCACGGCGCATCGGGAAAAGACCTACGGGATCTGGCGATCCCATTCGTGGGACGACTATTTCACCCGCGCCCGTCATCTTGGACTTGGCCTCGTGTCGCTGGGATTGCAGCGCGGCGAGGTCGTTTCGATCCTGTCGGAGGATTGCAAGGAGTGGATGTACACCGACATGGGTGTGCAATGTGTCGGCGGCATTTGTTCGGGCGTGTATACGACCGACACGCCCGGGCAGTTGGCGTTCCTCGTCAACGATTCCGACAGCCGGTTCCTGATCGTCGAGAATGACGAGCAGTTGGACAAGTTCCTGCAGGTGCGTGACCAGATGCCCGGATTGACCAAGGTCATCGTGATCGAACGGGACGGGCTGCACGGGTTTTCGGACCCGCAGGTCATGTTTCTGGACGCGCTTTATGAAATCGGGGCCGTGTACGATGCGGCGCATCCGGGGGCGTTTGGCGCGGCCATTGATGCGACAAGGCCGGAAGATACGGCCATTCTGGTCTACACGTCGGGCACCACGGGCAAGCCCAAGGGGGCAATGATCAGCCACGGCAATCTCATCTATTCGGTGGCCGCCGGTTTGCGCGATGCCGCCGTGTTCGACACGGATGAGCAGCTGTGTTTCCTGCCGCTCTGTCACATTCTGGAACGCGTGTTTTCCGTGAACGGCCCGATCGCGTCATCCTCGACCGTCAACTTTGCCGAAAGCCCGGAGACGATTTTCGACAACCTGCAGGAAGTCAGCCCCCAGAACTTCGTCGCCGTGCCGCGTGTTTGGGAAAAGATCTATTCGCAGGTCGCGATCCGCGTCAGCGACGCGACCGGTTTGCAGCAATGGGCCTATGCGCGGGCGTTGAAGGCCGGGGCGGCACGGGCGGCCTGTCTGGCCGACGGCAAGCCCGTGCCTTTTGGCCTGCGCCTCGCCTTCGGGTTCTGGGACATGGTTCTATTGCGCAACTTGCGGCGCATGATCGGCATGGACAGATTGCGGCGCGGCGGGTCCGGTGCAGCCCCGATATCGCCAGATCTTTTGCAATGGTATCACACCATCGGCGTGCCGGTGCTCGAAGGGTACGGGATGACCGAAAGCGCAGGCGTGATCGCGATCAACAGCCTTGGCAACAACAAGGTTGGCACGGTCGGCCCGCCACTGCCCGGCGCGCAATTGCGCATCAGCCCGGACGGCGAGGTTCAGTACAAGGCAGGCAATGTGTTTCAGGGGTACTGGAACAATCCGGCCAAAACGGCTGAAACCTTCACCGAGGATGGCTGGCTGCGCACCGGCGATGTGGGCGTTCTGGACAATGAGGGCTTTTTGACCATCACGGGCAGGCTCAAGGACATTATCATCACCGCTGGCGGGAAAAACATCACGCCGGCCGAGATCGAGAACAAGCTGAAGTTTTCGCCCTACATCTCGGACGTCGTGGTGATCGGTGACAAACGCAAGTTCCTGACCTGCCTCGTGATGATTGATCAGGAAAACGTCGAAAAGTTCGCGCAGGATCGGCGTGTGCCGTTTTCGAACTACGCCTCGCTTTGCGCCGCCAAAGAGGTGCAGGATCTCATCCGCGAGACGATCGAGACGGTCAACAAGGATTTTGCCCGTGTCGAACAGATCAAGGATTTTCGCCTGATTGACGTGTTGCTCACCGCGGACGACGATGAACTCACCCCGACGATGAAGCTGAAACGCAGCTTTGTAGAAACAAAACACAACGCGCTGATCCAGCAGATGTACTGACGTCGCAAGGATCCGCCACGCACAACGCATAAAAAGGGAGAAGACACATGAAACGCATATCCAGATGGGCCGCAGCCGCTGTCGCCGCAGCCGCACTCGCAACGCCGGTTGTCGCCGAACAGGGCATCACGGACACCGAGATCCTGATCGGGTCCAACAATGACCTCTCCGGTCCGTTTGCGGCCTTTGGCGCACCGGCCACCAAGGCGGCACAGCTGGTTTTTGACGAGGTGAACGAAGCAGGCGGCATTCATGGTCGCAAGATCCGCTTCGTGGTCGAAGACCATGCCTACCAGATGCCCAAGGCCATTCAGGGCATGAACAAGCTGATCAATGGCGACAAGGTTTTTGCCATGCTCTTATCGCTGGGCACGCCGATGAACATCGCCGCTTTCAAGCTTCAGGATGCCAAGAACGTGCCCAACGTGTCGCCGTTGTCTGCCGCCCGCCAGATGGCCGAGCCGTTTCATCCGCTGCATTATGCGGGCACGGCGACATACTATGACCAGATCCGCATCGGGGTGAAATACCTTGCGGACCTGAAGGGCGCGGACACCGTGTGCGCAATGTATTTGCCCACCGATTTTGGCAAGGACATCAAGGAAGGCGCGGAATCCATCGCGGCCGAGACCGACGGGCTGACCTTTGTGTCCGAGACCACGCACAAACCCGACGATTCCGATTTTGTCGGTGCGTTGCAAAAGCTGAGCGCCGATGGCTGCGACATCGTCACGCTGGCCTTGGGTGTGCGGCAGGCGATCACGGTGTCGGGCACGGCCAAGAAACTCGGGCTGACCGACATGTCCTTTCTCAACTCGTCTGCCGGGTTCCACACCGTCATGGCCAAGGTGCCGGGTGGTGTAACCGAAGGCATGTATGCCGCATCCGGCTGGGCTGACCTCTTGTCGCGCATGGACAAGCCCGAGGTGCAGAAGTTCTTCAAACGCTACACCGAAGCGACCGGAGAGCAACTGCCCGGTTCCGGCGCGCTGCTGGGCCATTCGGCGGCGGTGACGATGGTCAAGGCGCTTGAAGCGGCGGGCCCTGATCTGAACGCCAAGACGTTCCAGGCGGGTATGGAAACCCTCAACTACGAAGACGTGGTCTCAGGCAACACCGTGACCTATTCCGCCACGGACCATCAGGGGGCAGACGAGGTTGTGATCTCGGTCATCAAAGATGGCAATTGGGTCGAACTGGCACGCCAGTAGCACCTGCGACATATGAATGGATCCGCTCGCTGGCTGGCGAGCGGATTCGACCCTGCATAAGCCCGGAAATGCGTTCCGAGGGCTGCCGCATGCGTTGCGCCAAGGCGGCGGGGTGTTGATTTTTGGCCGCGCATGTTGAACCACGGCGCCATGCGATACCCCAAGCTCGCCTTTTTTCTGCTGGTCGCCTTTTGCGCCTATGGCGTGTTCTGGGCGTCCTACGCCTATTTCAAGGCGCAGGAACTTGAGAAAGCGGCGGCGCGTCTGACCCTTTATCGCAGTACGGTCGAGGCCGAATTGCGCAACTTCGCACATCTGCCGTTTCTGCTGTCTCAGGATCCGGTTGTCACGGCAACGCTGGCCGGAGGCGATCGGTCTCGGCTCGACAAACGCCTGGCGCGCTTTGCGCAAAGCGCGGGGATCGACGCGATTTATCTGATGGATCGGGACGGGCTGACCATCTCGGCCTCCAACGCCGGGGCAAGCGGCAGCTTTGTCGGGCAAAACTACGGGTTTCGCCCCTATTTCCAGACGGCGTTGAACGGAGAGTTGGGTGAATTCTACGGCATCGGGGCGACGACGGGCATTCCGGGGTATTTCTACGCGATGGCCGTTCGGCCAAATGGTGTCGACAACAGGGGTGTTGTCGCGATCAAGCTGGACTTGTCGCAGCTACAGGACAATTGGCAAGCCTCCGGCGCGCGGATCATCCTGTCCAACGCGGACGGTGTTGTGCTCCTCGCGTCGGATCCGGCATGGCGATACACGACACTCGCCGCGCTGACCAAGGCGCAACGCACGCGCATCATCGACGCCCGCCAATTCGGGGACGAGCCTTTGGACACTTTGGATTGGTCCCCGCGACCGGACCAGCAGACGGCGACGATTGGCGGTGATCGGTATCTGTACCTTCAGACCCAGGAATTGCCGAACGCGTGGTCGCTGCACTTTTTTGCGCCGGATGATCAGGCGACAACACGGGCATGGCTGGCAGCGGGCCTGTTGATCATGCTCAGCGGGCTGGTGTTCATTGCCTACCAGTTGCGCCGGGTCCGCCAGATCGGGTCGGCCCTTGCCCGTTCCGAACAGGAAGAGGCGGCGCTGCGGCAGGCCAACGACCGGCTGGCCATCGAGATCGAGGAACGGCGCGTGGCCGAAAAGAACCTGCAAAAGACCCAGGCCGAGTTGGAACGGGCCGGGCGGCTCGCCGCCCTTGGGCAGCTTGCCGCGTCCGTAACGCACGAGTTGGGCCAACCGATTGCCGCCATGCGCAACCAGTTGGCCGCGGCCGAGATCGGATCAGGTGCGACGCCGCTGAACACCAAGATGCAGGGCCTTGTGGCCCGGATGGAGGACATCACCCGCCAGCTCAAGTTCTTTTCCCGCAAGGGGCGCGACCAGTTTGAGGATGTGGATCTGGCGGACGTCATTGACGCCGCGCTTGAACTTCTGGCGCCGACCATATCGGCTGTGGGCGCGCATGTGCGATTTGAACGGCCCGCGACGCCTGTGCGCTTCACCGGCAACCGCTTGCGACTGGAACAGGTTGTGACAAATCTGGTGCGCAATGCGCTGGACGCGGTCGAAGGCGCACAGGACCAGCGCATTGACGTGCGTCTGGGTGCTGATAAGGACGAGGTTTGGTTCGAGGTGGTCGATACCGGACACGGTTTGGAAGGACAGACCATGACAGACCTGCGCGAACCATTCGCCACCACCCGCGAAAGCGGCAAGGGCATGGGGCTGGGCCTGACCATCTCGGCGGGCATCGTCTCGGATCATGGCGGCGTGCTTACGGCGCGTGACCGCGACGCCGGAGGTGCTGTGTTCCGCGCGGCGTTTCCGACATGAGCGGGTTTCGCGTTCTCATCATCGACGATGACAGGCAGATGCGCGCATCGCTCGTGGACCTGGTTGAGGCCGCGGGCTGGACGGCCAAGGCGCTGGCGCGTGCCACAGAAGCCGAACGCTGGATCAGTCAATTTGCCCCGGATGTCGTTCTGTCCGATATGCGGATGCCTGAAATGAGCGGGATGGAGTTGCTGCTGCACCTGCATGCCATGGCGCCTCCGATCGTCTTGATTTCGGCCCATGGCGACATTCCCATGGCGGTCGAGGCCATGAACCAGGGTGCCTACAGCTTTGTCGAAAAACCGTGCGAGCCCAAGCGCCTGCTTTCGATCCTCGGCCATGCCGCCGAACAGCACCGGATGCGCCAAAGCAATGAACGGTTGCGCCTGCGCTTGCATCAGCTGTCCGGGCTGGACCGCGTTCTGATCGGTCAGACGTCACCGATGCAGCATCTGCGCGGTACGATATCGTCGGTGGCCGACAGCACGGCTTCGGTGCTGATCCACGGCGAAACAGGGACGGGCAAGGACCTTGTGGCGCGGGCCTTGCATGACATTTCCGCGCGTTGCGACGGGCCATATATTGCCGTGAACGCCGCACAGTTCGAGGCGGAACAGCTGAGCGCCATCGCGTCGAGCGCGTCCGGCGGGACGCTGTTCCTCGACGAGATCTGCGCCTGTCCGGTCGAGGTGCAATCGAGCCTGCTTCGACTGATTGATGCCGGTGAGGTCCTGTCGCCGGGGGCAGGCGCGCCCGACAAGGTTGATCTGCGTATCATCTCGGCGACAAACGAGGACACGGATGCTGCGGTTGCAGACGGGCGGTTGCGCCGGGATCTGCTCTTTCGCCTCGACACGTTCGGGCTGCACCTGCCGCCTCTCCGGGAGCGTCTGGATGACATCGCGTTGCTGGCACATCGGTTCTTGGACGAGTTTGCGGCGGTTTATGGCGTCGACGCGCCTGATCTGGATGAAGACGATATGTCTGCGCTTCTGGCGCATGACTGGCCGGGCAATGTCCGCGAGTTGCGCAGCGTCTGTGAAAGACGGATCATTCTCGGCCATCACGGCGTGACGCGCGTGGCCGAGGTGTTGCCCGGCGGCGCGCTGGATCCGTCTGCGGGGTCGGGTCTGCGTGCGGCCGTCGCCGCCTTTGAACGCCAACTGATCGGCAGGGCAATACAGGACCGGGACGGCCGGATGGACGATGTCGCGGACGCGCTCGGCATTGGCCGGCGCACGCTCAATGAGAAAATCGTCAAGCTGGGCCTCGACAAGGACGCGCTGCTCTAGGGTCCTGCCTCGGGCTCTGCGGAGAACCGCAGGGCATCAGCTGACGCACTTGCGAATTTCTTCATGTGTGTTCGGTCAGCAAATGGGCTTTGATGCCTCCACGCGTTTTGGGAGGACTGTTTATGACGAGATTTGTTTTTGGCGCTTTTGTCGGTGTCATTTCG
>CAZRUV010000114.1:0-10466 GCA_964603315.1 uncultured Rhodobacterales bacterium | reverse complement strand
CATCACCCATACCTGCCGCGAGGTGGGCGAGCTGACCTATGGGCGCGACCTGATCGAAAGCCTGAAAACCGACGAATTGCTGAACGAACTGATCGGCGAGGGCTTCTGGAAAAAGATCAAATACTACCCCACCACCACCCGTGAAGAGAGCCCCAAGATGGGCCGCATCACCGATCTGATGAAGTCGGGCGAAGCCTTTGCAGATCTTGGCGTCAGCCCGCTGAACCCCGAGACGGATCGGGCGATGATCTGCGGCAACCTCGCCTTCAACCTCGAACTCAAGGCCATTTTCGAAGAGTACGGGCTGGAAGAAGGCGCCAATTCCAAACCTGCCCATTACGTGGTGGAAAAGGCGTTTCTCGACTGACGCGTGTGTTTTTGCGCAACTCTGCAAAGGCCATCGCGGCGCGGCAACGCCCTGCACACGGCCCGGCGCACGGCATGGCTTGACCGGAAACCATGCAGGCGGCATTGAAAGCGGATCACCGCTTTCACCAGTATGTTCATGTGGCATTTCACACTCTCGGTCACCGGGCCTGTCATAGCTCGGGCAGCCTCCCTTGCCACTTTGGCCGCCGCCGCGATGTTCGCCTTGCCACATCTTGCTGCCAGCCAATCCTCCGTCCATGCGCTCCAATCCACCATCGCGGAGATCGAAACACGTCTGGATGCCCGCGTGGGCGTCGCGATCCTGCAAACCGGCACGCGCTGGTCCTGGCAGCACCGCGCCGACGAACGGGTTCTGATGAACAGCACGTTCAAGGCCCTGCTATGTGCCGCCGTTCTGCATCGCGTGGAACAGGGCACGCTGTCACTCGACGAAACGCTGCCCATCCGTCAGACTGACATCCAAAGATACGCGCCGGTCACACAGCGAGAGATCGGGAATGCCCTGACCCTGCGGGACTTGTGTTTCGCGACAATCGACCAGAGCGACAACACCGCCGCCAACCTGCTCATCGACCGATTGGGCGGACCGCAATCCGTGACCGCGTTTTTGCGCGGGATAGGCGACACAGTCGGGCGGTTGGACCGGCTCGAACCGGCGCTCAACGAGCTCTCAGCCGACAGGCTGCAAGACACCACCACGCCCGCAGCCATGGCCTCGACGCTGCAACATCTGCTTGTCGGCAGCGGGCTGTCGAACGCGTCCCGACAACAGCTTTTTGACTGGATGCGCCTTGGCGGTGTGACCCAGTACTTTCTCCGCGCATATGTGCCCGACACCTGGGCGGTCGCGGACAAGTCCGGCGCGGGTTCCTCCACGCGTAGTCTGGTTGCCATGCTGCGCCCTGCTGACGACCTGCCGTATTTTGTCGCAATCTACTTGGCAGATGCCGAAGTCAGCTTTGCGGCGCGCAACGCTGCACTGATCAAGTTGTCTGGCGCCGTTGTGCAGGTTTTGATGGATCGACAAGCCAGCCGCCAAGCGCCGTAAACCCGCAAGAAAGACGCGCCTTCGGTTTCCCGAAAACGCGTTCCCTCTTCTGGTTTGACCGGTGATGGGTTTAGAGACCCATGGCCGATTTGATCTGCTCCAGAACGCCTTGCAGCAATTCTGGGTTGTCGCGTGCCTGCTCAAGACCGGTCTTCAGAGTGGTTTTTTGCAGCGTGCCCATCTCGGAGCCATCGATCGCTTCGATGACACGGTCAAAATCGAAACCGTCCACGGTGAGCAAATCGGTGATGCCGGTGCTCTCGGCGGCGTCTGTTGCAGCTTCAGTCGCCTCACTTGCTGTTTCCGCAGTGGCCTCTGCCGCCTCTTCTGTCGCTTCGGTTGTGGCCTCTGCTGCATCCGTTGCTGCTTCGGTTGTGGCGTCCGCATCATCACTCGACGCTTCGGTTGTGGCCTCTGCTGCATCCGTGGCCGTATCCGTCGCGGCATCAACTGCGTCCGTGGCAGCCTCGGCTGCGGTATCGACAGCCTCTTCGGCGGTTTCGGTCACAGCCTCCGTGGCCTCGGCCGCAGTGTCAGTGGCTGCATCAGCCGCGTCTGTGGCCGCATCAGCCGCGTCGCTGGCCGTGTCCGCTGCGGCATCTGCCGCATCTTCCGCCGCATCTGTGGCGCCTTCAACCGCGTCCGTTGCGGCGTCTACCGCGTCTTCGACGGCTTCGCTTGCCGCGTCGACCGCGCCCTCAGCCGTATCTTCCACGAGGCTCACAGCGTCTTCGGCCGCTTCGGTTGCTGCATCAACCGCCTCTTCGGCGGCCTCAGCGGTTGCGTCCACCGCATCTTCCGCGGCGTCCACAGCAGCCTCTGCCGCATCTGCGGCTTCTTCGGTCGCGATCTCTACAGCATCGGTGGCAGCCTCAACCGCATCTTCGACCGCGCCTTCGGTGGCCTCGACGGCATCGCCAACGGCATCGCTGGCGCTGTCCAGGGCCTCGGGTGCGTTCACGGCATCCGCCGCTTCGTTCAAGGCTTCTTGCGGTGTTTGACCGGAATAGAGCAGATATGCCCCGCCCGCGATCACCGCCGCAACTGCTATCCAAATCAGGTTTCTCATGTCCCAGTCCTCATTTTTGGGTCCCCAAAGCGCAATTCAGCGCGCCCCCGGTTCTGCGTCCCAGATGCGTCCGGCAACCGCAAGGTGCAAGGGGGAAAATCCGGATTTTGCGCGCAGGTTGGCCGATTTGCGGGGTTGAAGATACGAACGGCAATGGGTACTTTCTGGCCTCAATTTGTCGAAACGACCAAAGGACGACCACCATCGCTCGCAGACCACACAACGCGCCGCCGCAACGGGATACCGGCCCGCGCGTCAACGACAAGATCCGTGCCCCTGAAATCCGCCTGATCGGCGCCGATGGCGAGAATGTGGGCGTTGTCAGCCCCGCCCGCGCCATGGATATGGCAGATGATGCCGGGCTGGACCTCGTGGAAATCTCACCAAACGCCAACCCGCCCGTGTGCAAGATCATGGACTTTGGCAAGTTCAAATACGAACAGCAGAAACGCGAGAGCGAAGCCCGCAAGAAGCAGAAGGTGATCGAGGTCAAAGAGGTCAAGTTCCGGCCCAACACCGACACCAACGACTACGACGTCAAGATGCGGAACGTGTTCAAGTTCCTTGAAAACGGCGACAAGGTGAAGGTGACATTGCGTTTTCGCGGACGCGAGATGGCGCACCAGAACCTTGGCCGTGAACTGCTGGAGCGTGTGGTCGAGGACACAAAGGACATCGGCAAGGTCGAGAACTTCCCCAAGATGGAAGGCCGTCAGATGGTGATGATGATTGGCCCGCTCCCGTCCAAAGGTTAAACCGGGTCCCGGCACATGATCAGGGCGCTGCATGTGCGGCGCCCTTTTTCGTTTGCAGACCCGTGCGGAAACAAAAAGGACGGCACGCCGGGTTCGCGTGCCGTCCTGAACCGTACTGTGTCCTTGCGCTTACCCAGCCGCCGCGACGGCTCGCTTGGTCATCACCGCGACCAGGTGCGCACGATAGGCGCCCGTGCCGTGCAGGTCATTGATCATACCGTCCGCGCCCGGGGCGGCGGGTACCGCATCGGGTGAGAAATTGGCCGACAGGGCTTCTTCCGCGGCAGTCCAGCGGTGCACGCCCTCTTCGGAGGCACCGGTGACGGCCACACGCACGCCATCGCTATACTTCGCCACAAACACGCCGACCAATGCGAAACGCGAAGCTGGCTGCACGAATTTCTCGTAATGCGCCGCCTCCGGGATCGGAAAGCGGACTTCGGTGATGATCTCGCCCTCGTCCAGCGCGGTTTCGAACATGCCCTGAAAGTAGTCATCCGCCGCAATGGACCGCGTATTTGTGACGATGGTCGCCCCCGATCCGAGCGCCGCCGCCGGATAGCAGGCCGACGGGTCGTTGTTGGCAAGGCTGCCGCCAATGGTCCCGCGGTTGCGCACCGCCGGATCACCGATATGTGCCGCCGTTTCTGCCAAGGCCGGATACGCCCCCGCCTCTGCGGCCACGGTCGCGTGGGTGGTCGCCCCACCGATGCAGAGCGCACCATCATCGCCCGTACACACGCCCTTCATCTCGGCAATGCCTGTCAGGCTGACCAGTGTTGCGGGGCTGGCCAGGCGCTGCTTCAGCGTTGGGATGAGCGTCTGACCGCCCCCTAGGGCCTGCGCCTCATCTCCACCCAACGCCGCAACGGCATCCGCCACTGTCGCGGGTTTCTCTAACTCAAAGTTGTACATCTTTGGTCCTTTCTGTCGGCAAGGTGATCCTTCTTCATCTTGCCAGATAAACTCCGGGGGTCCGGGGGCTGGCCCCCGGTCCACCCGTTCAACTCAGCCCTGCATTGCGGCCCAGACGCGATCGGGTGTGGCGGGCATGTCGATGTGATCGACACTGTGCCCGCCCGACTGCAACGCGTCGATGATCGCATTGATCACCGTGGGTGGCGAGCCGATGGCCCCGGCCTCGCCACAGCCCTTCACCCCAAGCGGGTTGTGTGTGCAGGGGGTCTGGCAGGAATGGTCCACGGTATAGTGCTCCATCGCTGGCAGGTTGTCCGCGCGCGGCATGGTGTAATCCATGTAGGACGCCGACAGGAGCTGCCCGTTCTCATCGTAGGAACAGTTTTCGAGCAGCGCCTGACCGATGCCCTGCGCGATGCCGCCATGGACCTGGCCTTCGACAATCATCGGGTTGATCACGTTGCCGAAATCATCCGCCGAGACGAACTTTTCGATTGTGACAACGCCCGTGTCGGGGTCGACCTCGACCTCGCAGGCATAGGCGCCCGCCGGGTAGGTAAAGTTCGACGGATCGTAGAATGCCGTCTCTTCCAGCCCCGGCTCGATGTCTTCCAGCGGGTAGTTGTGCGGCACATAGGCCGCCAGCGTGACCTCACCCCAGGCCACGGATTTGTCCGTGCCCGCGACCGAGAATGTCCCGTCCTTCAGCTCGATATCGGCTTCCGCCGCTTCGAGCAGGTGGGCCGCGATCTTCTTGGTCTTGTTGATGATCTTCTCGGTTGCGCGCACCATGGCCGACCCGCCGACCGCGATGGACCGCGACCCGTAGGTGCCCATGCCCATCGGGGTGTTGGCCGTGTCACCATGCACGATCTCGACCTGATCCGCGGGGATGCCGATCATCTCGGCCACCACCTGCGGGAAGGTCGTTTCGTGCCCCTGCCCGTGGCTGTGACTGCCCGTCATGACCACGAGGCCACCTGTCGCGTTCACCCGCACTGTGGCGCTCTCATAAAGCCCTGCGCGCGCGCCCAACTGCCCCACGAGGTTCGACGGGGCGATGCCGCAGGCCTCGATAAAGCAGTTCACGCCAAAGCCGCGCAGCTTGCCCTTGGCCTCGGATGCGGCGCGGCGCGCCGCGAACCCGTCACGGTCGGCCAGTTCCAGCATCTTGTCCATGGTGGCGTTGTAGTCGCCCGTGTCATACTCGACCGCCACAGGCGTGGCATATGGGAATTCGGTGATGAAGTTCTGGCGCCGCAGGTCCACCGGGTCCACGCCCAGTTCGCGCGCGGCCTTGTCGATGACGCGTTCCAGTTGGAACGTCGCCTCGGGCCGGCCTGCCCCGCGATAGGCATCGACAGGTACGGTATTCGTGAACACCGCCTTCACGTTGGTGTAGATCAGCGGGGTCTTGTAATTGCCCGCGAGCAGCGTGCCATGCAGCCATGTGGGGATGGACGGCGCGAAGGTCGACAGATACGCGCCCATATTCGCATGGGTCAGGCACCGCAGCGCGGTAAAGTTGTTGTCCGCATCCAGCGCCAGTTCGATCCTGGTGACGTGATCGCGCCCATGGGCGTCCGACATGAACGCCTCGGTCCGTGATGAGGTCCACTTGACCGCCCGGTTGCAGGCCTTGGCGGCAAAGGTGCAGAACGCCTCTTCGGCGTAGTGGAAGATCTTGGCGCCGAAACCGCCGCCCACATCCGGGGCCACAACCCGCAACTTGTGTTCCGGAATGCCCAGCACAAAGGCGCCCATCAGCAGCCGGATCACATGCGGGTTCTGCGACGTGGTGTAGAGCGTTGATTCATCGGAATGGCGGGCATAGTCGCCCACGGCCACGCGCGGCTCCATCGGGTTGGCGACCAACCGGTTGTTCACAAGCTCCAGCGTGGTCACGTGTGCTGCGTCCGCGACGGCCTTGTCCACGGCTTCGCGGTTCTCTTCGACAAAACCCCAGTCGTAGCAGAGGTTGTCGCTGAGATCGTCATGCACCTTGGTGGCCCCGTCGGCCAATGCGGCTTTCATGTCCACCACGGCGGGCAACTCGTCGATGTCGAGCACGATGGCTTCGGCGGCGTCGCGCGCCTGCGCTGCCGTGTCGGCCACGACGGCGGCCACCATCTCACCCACATGGCGCACCTTGCCGACGGCCAGAATAGGATGCGCGGGTTCTTTCATCGGCTCGCCGTGCCGGTCTGTCACCTGCCAGCCCGTGGGGATGCCCCCCACGCCTTCGAAATCCGCGCTGGTAAAGACCTTGACCACACCTGGCATGGCCGCGGCCGCCGTGGTGTCGATCGACTTGATGGTCCCGTGTGCAATGTCCGAGCGCAGGAAATGCACATAGGCCTGACCCGCGATGTTGATGTCATCCGTATAGTTCCCGGATCCGGTCAGAAACCGCAGATCCTCGCGCCGCTTGTCGCTGGCGCCGATGCCACTATCCTTCGGCATGATTGTCCTCCCTAGGTTCTAGTAGCGCTCATCCAGCCCTTGCGGGCTGTCTTCGCGAAGAGGCGCCATCCGGCGCCGATGCGCGCGTGAAATGGATTATTCTGCAGCCACTGCGGGCACGTCCTGACCCGATGCCGCCATGATCGCCTTGACGATGTTGTGGTAGCCGGTGCAGCGGCAGATATTGCCCTCAAGGTAGTCGCGCACCTCCTGCTCGGAGGGCTTGGGGTTTTCCTTGAGCAGTGCTGCGGCCGACATCACCATGCCCGGCGTGCAGAACCCGCACTGGAGCCCGTGGTGATCCTGGAACGCCTGCTGGATCACATTCAGCGATCCATCTGCATTCGCCATGCCTTCGATTGTGGTGACCTCGGCGCCATCCGCCTCCGCGGCCAGCATGGTGCAGGCCTTCACGGCCACGCCGTCCACATGCACCACGCACGCCCCGCATTGCGATGTGTCGCACCCTACATGGGTGCCGGTCAGGCCCAGTTCTTCGCGCAGAAATCCGGAGAGCAACGTGCGCCCTTCGACTGTGCCGGACGCGGCCTTGCCATTCACGGTCATTGTGACCTGTGTCATGGTCTTCCTCCCTTTTGACGTGTTTGTTTGAGCGGAGTTAAGCATGGGGCGCGCAACTTGAGAACCTGAAAATTTCAGCCCCGCGGCTTGGCGCAGGATAATGCAAGCGGGCAGCGCTCAGCTGTCGCGGGGCCGTGGCCGTGTGGGGATTTCCTTCAGGAGCCCGCCGACCCCCATGGCGGCAACGTCCGACTGACGCAGTGGCACGCCGCAGATCAAACGCTCCATCACCCAATCCGCACCATTGAGCGCGGGCGACCGGGCACAACCCGGCAATCCGATCACCGGTTTGTCACCGAGATTGCCCAGAAAGAGCAGGTTGCCGGGGTCGACCGGCATCCCGTAGGCCTCCACATGCCCCCCGGCCGCGCGCAGGGCGTTCGGAGCCACATCCTGCGGGTCCGACGTGGCCGACGCTGTCAGCACGAACAGCACCGCGCCGGGTGCCGCGCGCAATGCGTCCGCGATTGGCGCGACGTCATGCGGGACCATGATGCGCGGGCTGAGCGTCAACCCAAGGCGGTCCAGCCGCCCGGTCAGGGCGGCGCGCCCCTTTCCGCTCGGAGCACTTGTGCCTACGCGTGTTTCGATCAGGGTTGCGCTGGCGTAGCGCGGCGCGCGGACAGAAATGGTCCGCGCGGCCGTGGCCTGCGCCCTTTGCACGGCGCTGGTCGCGACGGCATATGAGATGATCTTGATCGTGGCGACCATCGTGCCCGCCTCGACCCTGTGCCAGGGCGGAACCGTGGCCAGTGTGATCATCGGATCGATGGCGTTCAGGGCCGTGATCGCGTCACGGTCGAGGGATACGACACCGGGACCCGTGGCATAGAGGTTCACGCGCCCTGCACCCGCGCCGCTGATGCGCATCCCTTGCGCCTCCGGATCCGGCACAATGGCGGCCGCGAGCCGGGCGGCGGCCTCATCCTCGCTGATGTCACCGGGCTCGAGCCGGGCAACGACAACCGTGTCGTGACCGGCATCGACAAGCGCCGCCACATGGCCCGCGTGCAGGACCGTTCCCTTGGCGATCTTGCCCTTTGCACCGGTCATGGCGTGGGCCAGCACCGTGCCTTCGGCGTCCGCCGCCGGGACCGGGCCGAAGATCATGCCGGTTTCCTGAGGGTCTGCACCATCTCCGCGAGGATCGACACAGCGATCTCGGCCGGGCTCGCCGCGCCGATGTCGAGGCCGATGGGTCCGCGAATGCGCCCGATATCCCGGGATGCAAACCCGGCCTCTTGCAGGCGTGCAACGCGCCTGGCGTGGGTGCGGGTGGAGCCGAGTGCGCCGACATAGAAGGCATTGGATTTCAACGCCAGATGCAGGGCGGGATCGTCCAGTTTGGGGTCGTGGGTCAGCAGAACAACCGCGGTGCGGGCGTCGAGGCCGACCTTTGACAAAGCCTCATCGGGCCAGTCGTTGATCAACTGTTCTCCGGGAAAGCGTGCCTGCGCACCGAAGGCTTCACGCGGGTCTATGATCACGGGGTCATAGCCCACCAGCCGCGCCATGGGGACAAGTGCCTGTGAAATGTGTACCCCGCCCACGATGGCAAGGCGCAAAGGCGGGTTGTGGATGGCGACAAAGGTGCGCCCGTCCTCTTCGACGCCCGAGCGGTCCGAGGCAAAGCGGCGGACATGCCCATCATGGTCGAGACGCCTGTCCCAGCTTTCCAGATCCACCACGTATGCGGCAGGTCGGCGCGCGGCGCGCGCGGCCACCAGTTGCTCGAGCACGTCGACGGGCAAGGCCGCGCCGACCGGTTCGACAAGCACGCGGATGGTGCCACCACAGGCCAGGCCGACGGCAAAGGCATCATCGTCGCTGACACCGTATTCGAGCAGGCGGGGGGCGCCATCTTCCATCGCCTCGATCGCTTCGACCACAACGGCGCCTTCGACGCAGCCGCCCGAGACCGACCCCATCATGTCGCCCGTCCCCGACACGACCAGTTGCGCACCCGCGCGGCGCGGCGCGCTGCCCCAGGTCTCCACCACCGTGGCCAGGGCCGCGCCCTTGCCTGCGCGCTGCCAGGCCAGCGCCTGTTCCGGTGCGGTCTCGGTCTCTTTCATCGGATCTCCCGCCTTGTCTGGGCGTCACGTTCGCAGCCTGCCGGGACAGAGGCAACCCTGCCCGTCCGCACACCCGCTTGTGCTTGCGCGCCATGGCGTCGCGTCCTACATCTGCTGCAACAGGATTTGGAGACCGCTCATGCCCATGCAAGCCCACGAGATCGAAGAGTTGATACGCGCGGAATTTCCCGATGCGCAGATCACCATCACCGATCTTGCAGGCGACGGGAACCACTATGCGGCCGAGGTGATTGACGCGTCGTTCGCGGGCATGAACCGGGTGCAGCAGCACCGGGCAGTGACCAAGGCGCTCAAGGGCAAGATGGACGGCAGTCACGGCGAGTTGCACGCCCTGGCTCTAACGACGAAAGCGCCCTGATGTGAGCCTGTGGGACAAGATATCCGCCCCTTTCCGGCGTACGGCCCGCCGCCCTTTGGCGACACGTCGTCCGGACCTGCAGCGCCAAAGCGCGGTGCCCCTGGGCATGGAAGCCGTGGATTTTGACCTAATCGACAAGATCAACCGGCGCAACGACGCACTGGAGCGTGTCAGTCAGGTGCGCATGAACAACAGGCCAGGCAGTTGGACCGCGGCCGCCAGCACGGATGTCGAACCGATGCCAGAAGACGAAACCTATGCCGCGCGGTATCACCGCGCCTTCCAAGCGAAAGGGAATTCCGATGAGTGACGCAAGCGCACGGATCACCGAAACCATTCAGGCCAATGACGTGGTGCTCTACATGAAAGGCACCAAGTCGATGCCGCAATGCGGATTTTCCAGCCGCGTCGCAGGTGTGTTGAACTACATGGGCGTGGACTATGCCGACGTGAATGTGCTGGCCGATGAAGAGATCCGGCAGGGCATCAAGGACTTTTCCGACTGGCCAACCATTCCGCAGCTTTATGTCAAAGGCGAGTTCGTGGGCGGATGCGACATCATCACCGAGATGACGTTGTCGGGCGAGCTGGACACGCTGTTTGAAGAAAACGGTGTGGGTTATGACAAGGATGCTGCCGACAAGATCCGGGAAGCCAACGGCTGAACGGCGCGTGATCCAAAGGACGCGCTGACGCGCGACACCATGTTTCAGGGGGCTTTGCCCCCGGCCTTGCGGCTTCCCCCGGGCAAGTGTGTTGTTCAAGCAGGCTGATATGGCCTGTTTTC
>CAZRUV010000113.1:3970-10562 GCA_964603315.1 uncultured Rhodobacterales bacterium | reverse complement strand
GGACCATCTGAGCAGAAATAGTGGTTCTATTTCAATCAGATGGGACGCATCTCACGCGGAAAATCCGTCAAACCCTTCGGGCGGCAATTTCTCTTCAATTCAGCCGCGCGGTCCGTTTGGACATAGAACCCACAAGACCCGCACGCCCCAAACCCCTGAATTTTCGTGAAATTGGCGCTGACGGCGCAGGAGCAATGGGTCCTGACCCTGCTTGACCACCCATGACGGCAACGGCACCATGCTCAGCGGCGGCTGGTTGGGGGCGGTCCTCGGCGAAGGCGACTGCGCGCTCTGGGCGGGCTGACCCGTCACAGGTGTTGATGGAACATCCGCCAGACCGGCAACACCCCTTCAACCCGCGCCAACGACGCCTTGAGCACCCCGGCCTCCCGCCAATCCTCCCCAATCGGAGCCGACACAGCCAACGCCTTGCGTTTCAGCAAATCGGCATGGGGGTGCGCGGCATCGTAGGGTTTCGGCACCTTCTTGAGCGGCTCCGGTCCCCAATCGCTGATCTCGGCCCCCACCGCCTGCGCCGCACCGTCCAGCGCGTCCTGCAATCCGTCGCCCCAACTGTCGACAAAGGCACGATACCGCGTGAGGTTTTCACCCTTCAGCCCCATGACCCCCATCCCGAGGATGAAATAGGACGGCGCCAGCCCCCAGAACCAGGAGGGCGCCAGCACGTCCTTGTCTGCGGGCGACCACATCAGGTGCAAATGCGTGTTCAGCGGTGTCTTGTCCTTGGAAAACCGCACATCGCGGTAGATGCGAAACACTTTGGGGCTGTGTGCCTGACCGGTCAGCCGCGCGATATCCTCGGCCATCAAATCCGCAAAGAACCCGGCGGGTCCCGCAATGGCCTCCTTGTAGTGCTCCTTGTGCGGCTCGAACCACGCCTTCGTGTTGTTTTTCTCCAGCTTCGGAAAAAAGGTCAGCGCTGCGTCCACCATCGCCTCGAACCCGTCCGCCATATCATGCCCTCCGCACTGCGATGCGCCTCACCCTAGCGCAAATTCATACTCTGTTCACGTTTGCACCGCGCGCACTGTTAACCCTGCGAACGGTGCACGCGCCGGTGCACAGGTTGTGTACGGGGGGTGTACGCCTTGTGACCCCGTAAAAGCCCACGTTAACGGGCGAAACTGCCGATTCGTGGCAGGGAACGCGTTAACCGTTGCGCGTACGGTGCCCCACATGCCACCAATTCGGACATGATTACGTCTCTCAACGGTACCCCGCTTTCGCCGCTGACCTTTGGCACGATGCAGTTCGGCGGCAGCGCCGATGCGGATGCCAGCGCAGCCATGTTCCACGCCGCACGCACTGCGGGCATCACGCATTTCGACACCGCGCATGTCTATACCGGCGGGCAGTCCGAGACCCTCTTGGGACAACTCGCCAAAGCCGACCGCGACAGCCTGATCATCGCAACCAAGGCCGCTTATGATGGCGGCTCCAGTCGCCGCAACATCCTCGACGGCTTTGACATCTCGCAACAGCGCCTCGACATGGATGTGGTCGACATCCTCTATCTGCATCGCTTCGACGATGACACACCGCTGCAGGAAACCTTCGACGCGCTGGCAACGCTCAAACATACGGGGCGCATCCGCCATATCGGCGTGTCGAACTTTGCCGCCTGGCAAATCGTCAAGGCACAGCAGATCGCCGCCGGTTTCGAGATACGCATCGACATTTGCCAACCCATGCACAGCCTCGTCAAACGTCAGGCCGAGGTCGAGATTTTCCCCGCCTGCGTGGACCAAGGCATTGAAATTGCACCATACTCCCCCCTTGGGGGTGGCTTGCTCACCGGCAAATATGCCGGTGGTGGCACCGGGCGCCTGACCGAAGATCACCGTTACGCCGCCCGCTACAACGTGGACTGGATGCACAAGGCCGCCGTCGAACTTGCCGCCCTTGCGGGGGACATGAACGTGCACCCGGCCAGCCTCGCCGTCGCCTGGGCGATGGCCCATCCGGCCCGGCCGCGCCCGATCGTTTCGGCACGATCAGAGGCGCAACTCGCGCCCTCACTCGCCGCTCTGGATATCGAGATGACACCCGAGCTTTATGATCGGATCACAGCGCTCAGCGTCACGCCACCGCCCGCGACGGACCGGATCGAAGAGGCATGAGCGACTTTGTCGTCATCGGTGGCGGGATCGGCGGGCTATCGGCTGCGGCACGGCTTGCGCCCTTCGGGCACGTGACCGTGCTCGAAGCCGAAGACGCACTGGGGTATCACGCCTCGGGGCGGTCGGCGGCCATGTTCGAACAGAGTTACGGCCTGCCGCCGGTGCGCGCCCTCAACCGCGCCAGCGCCGCTTTCCATCAGCCCTATCTCAGTCCCCGTGGTCTGATGCTGGTGGCCCGCGCGGGCGAGGAAGATGCGTTCGAGGCTGACAAGGCCGAAATGGGCCTGACCGAGATCGACATGGCAACGGCGCGCGCCCATGTCCCGATCCTGAACGACGCCGTGACACGCGCGGCCTATCACGTGGATGCGCAGGACATCGACACCGACCGGATGTTACAGGATTTCGCCCGCACGGTTCGGTCGCACGGCGGACAGGTCATCACCAACGCCCGCGTCACGGCCATCGACCCGGGCTGGCAGGTGGTGACCACAGCCGGGTCCTTCAGCGCGCGCCGGATCGTCAACGCAGCCGGGGCATGGGCCGATGACATCGCGCGCATGGCGGGCATAAAACCGATTGGCATCAAACCCTTCCGCCGTTCCATGGCGCGCATCCCTGCTCCGGGCGGGCATGATACGCGCCACTGGCCGATGCTCTTTGGTGTCGGCGAAAGCTGGTATGCCAAGCCCGATGCGGGCGCGCTTCTGGTCTCACCTGCAGATGAAGACCCGGCCGAGCCGCACGATGCCTGGGCTGACGACATGGTGCTGGCCGAAGGGCTCGACCGCTACGCGGCGCATGTCACCGAACCTGTGACGCGCCTCTTGTCCTCATGGGCGGGTCTGCGCAGCTTTGCCCCGGATCGCGCCCTGGTTCTTGGGCCCGACGGTGAAAACCCCGACTTCATCTGGTGCGCAGGTCAGGGCGGCTACGGGTTTCAAACCGCGCCCGCCGCCAGTCAATTGCTGGCCGACCTCACGCTCGAACGCGCGCCCAGCCTCGACCGCGCCACCGTCGAAGCCCTTCAAGCCACAAGATTTTCTCAAACCGCAGAGCCCGCACAATGATCCGCTTCATCGCTGCCGTTGTCCTTCTTTTCCTCGCCGCCTGTGCCGCGCCGCCGCCCCCCTTTCCCATCGGTCCCATGGTGATTGGCGACAGCGCACCGGTGCGTTTTGCCGGGCGGCAACCGACCAGCTTTCCGGTGCGCGGCATGGATGCCGCCCGGTTCCAGCAATATGTGGACTGGCCGCGCGCCAAGACCGTGGGCATCGAATTCGCCTTTCTCAAGGCGACCGAAGGCGGCGACCTCCTCGACCCGAAATTCAGGGATCACTGGCGCGGGTCCGCCCGCGCGGGCATCGCCCGGGGGGCCTATCATTTCTACTATTTCTGTACCGCACCGGAGGTGCAGGCGAACTGGTTCATCCGCAACGTGCCGCGCACGCGCGGCAGCCTGCCGCCCGTGCTCGACATGGAATGGAACCCGTTTTCGCCCACCTGTCAGCGCCGCCCGGACGCCGCGACGATACGGGCGGAGATGCAAACCTGGCTCAACATCGTCGAGGCGCATTACGGTCTGCGCCCGCTGATCTACACCACGCCCGGATTTTACAAGGATGCGGGGCTAAACCGTTTGCAGGGCTACGAATTCTGGCTGCGCACAACCGCCAAGACCCCGGCGCAGGCCTATCCCGGCCAGCCCTGGCGCTTTTGGCAATACACCGCGACCGGCACGCTGCCCGGCACACCCGGTGACATCGACATCAACGCCTTCAACGGCTCCGCCGCCGACTGGGAAAACTGGAAGGCCGCGCGCACCATCCGCTAGGATCAGCGCCACTTGATCGAGCATCCCATGGAAGCAACCTGATCCTCCGGGCCCTGCCCGGTCGCCGCGACCTGACGCATGCTTGCGAGCAGATCGTTCATGTGACCGCGATACTGCAGCCCGCCCGATCCATCGAAGCCAAAGAAATCCGGCGTGCACACCGCACCATAGCTGCGCGCAACGGCCTGATCGGCGTCCACGAGGTACGGGAACCGGAAGCCATGCCGGTCGGCAAAGCGCACCATCTCCTCGGGTCTGTCCGCCGGGTAGGCGTCGAAGTCATTGGACATCACGGCCAGAACGCCGATCCCGTCCTCCATCAGCGCAGCGGTATCAGCCGCCAGTTGTTCGGCAATCCGCATCACGTAAGGGCAATGATTGCAGATGAACGCGACCAACAGCCCCTTGTCGCTCAGGTGGTCCTGCATCCGGTGCATGACATCGCTGGCGTCGGGCAGCGTGAAATCCGGCCCCTGCCAGCCAAAGTCGCAAACGGGTGTGTCCAGCAACATCGCAATTCTCCTTTGCCCATCCCTTTATCACACTTGCATCTGCCGCGCAGCCGCGCACAACTGAAGCCAGACATCGGGGAGGGTCACATGGCGCAAATCGGGGGGCATCTGCTGGTCGACTGTCTGCGCGGTCTGGGCGCGACCAAGGCATTCGGCGTGCCCGGTGAAAGCTACCTCGCCGTGCTGGACGCGCTTCACGATACCGGCGGTGCGCTCGACTTTGTTCTGTGCCGTCAGGAGGGCGGCGCGGCCTTCATGGCAGCGGCGTGGGGCAAGCTCACAGGTCAGCCGGGGATCTGCATGGTCACACGCGGCCCCGGGGCCACCAATGCCGCCATCGGCGTGCATACTGCGATGCAGGACAGCAGCCCGATGATCCTGTTTGTTGGTCAGGTCGCCACGTCTATGAAGGGTCGGGAAGCGTTTCAGGAGCTTGATTACAAAGCGGTTTTCGGAAGCGTGGCAAAATGGGCGGTCGAGATTGACGACGCGGACCGCATCCCCGAAATCGTTGCGCGCGCATGGCGGACGGCGACGACAGGCCGCCCCGGCCCCGTTGTTGTCGCACTGCCCGAAGACATGCTGACCACCCTCACCGATGCGGCCCCGCCGGGTCGTCTCGCGCCGGTGCACGTGCCACATCCCGCACCCGATGCGGTGTCTCAGGCGCACGACACTCTGCGCACCGCGCAACGGCCCCTGATCATTTATGCGGGCAGCCAGTGGTCCAACCGGGCCAGCACGGCGTTGCAGTCTTTTTCCGAGGCGTCCGACATTCCGGTTGCGGCCGTCTTCCGCTTTCAGGATCAGTTCGACAATCGCTCGCCCGCCTTTGTCGGCGAAGCCGGTGTCGGCATGGTCCCCTGGGTCAAACGGATGATGGCAGAGGCGGATGTGATCCTCGCTCTCGGCGCCCGGTTCGGCGAAAACTCGACCGACGGCTATACCCTGCTGGACGTCCCCTTGCCGAAACAACGGCTCGTCCACGTGCATGCGTCCGACGCCGAATTGGGCAAGGTCTACCAGCCCGCATTGGGCATCCATGCAGATCCCGGGGCCTTTGCGGAGGCTCTGGCAGACATCGGACCGGTGGCGGGTCCGTGGTCGGCGTGGCGTGCGGATGGACGGGATGCCTATGAGGCCGGACTGTCCGCCCCGCCGCAGCCATCCCCTGTCGACATGGCCGCGGTGATGGCACATCTGCAAAACACAATGCCGGAGGATGCAATCCTCACGAACGGCGCGGGCAATTTCGCGATCTGGCCAAACAAGCATTTCTGTTTCGGGCCCGGGCACCGGCTACTCGCGCCGCAATCGGGCGCCATGGGGTACGGCGTTCCGGCGGCCGTTGCCGCAAAGGTCGCCGAACCGACCCGCACGGTCGTCTGTTTCGCCGGGGATGGTGATTTTCAGATGACATCGCAAGAGCTTGCCACAGCGCGGCAGGCCGGGGCCTGCCCCATTATCCTGATCCTCAACAACGGCATATACGGCACGATCCGCGCCCATCAGGAACGTCACTACCCGGCGCGGGTCTCCGGCACGGACATGGTCAGCCCGGACTTCGCGGCCCTCGCGCAGGCCTATGGTTTCCACGGCGAACGGGTCGAACAGACCGAGGGTTTTGCCGACGCCTTTGAGCGTGCCTTGGCCTCACCCACCGGGGCAGTTCTTGACCTTGTCATTTCGGCAGAGGCGCTGACGCCGCGCATGACGCTCAGCGCCATTCGCGCTGCCGGTGAGGCGAACAAGGACCGATAACGACACAAGATGGGTCGCAAACCGGGGCGGCACCGTCCGCCAATCTGCGCTTTGCTGTCTTTTGACAGACAAGGGATAGCCCATGCATTTCGGACTGAGCCAGGAACAGGAGATGATCGTCTCCACCGTGCGCAGCTTTGTGGAAAACGAGATTTACCCGCACGAGGCGGAGGTGGAGCGGACAGGCGAGGTGCCGCATGACTTGGGCGAGGAGATCAAGCGCAAGGTCATCGAGATGGGCTTTTACGCCTGCAACTTTCCCGAAGAGGTCGGCGGCGCTGGCCTGAGCCATCTGAACTTCACGCTTGTGGAACGCGAGTTGGGGCGCGGGTCGATGGCGCTCA
>CAZRUV010000113.1:0-3960 GCA_964603315.1 uncultured Rhodobacterales bacterium | reverse complement strand
GCATTTCTTTGGCCGTCCGCAAAACATCCTGATGGCCTGCAACGATGAACAACGTGAAAGGTACCTGTTGCCTGCGGTCAGGGGCGAACGGATGGACGCGCTGGCGATGACGGAACCTGACGCCGGATCGGACGTGCGCGGCATGAAATGCACGGCCCTACGAGACGGTGGCGACTGGGTGATCAACGGGTCGAAGCATTTCATCTCGGGCGCGGAACACGCTGATTTCTTTATCGTTTTCATAGCCACGGGCGTGGATGAGACACCCAAGGGTCCGAAAAAGCGCATCACGACCTTTCTGGTGGATCGCGGCACGCCGGGCTTTGAGGTGCGGGACGGCTATGCCTCGGTCAGTCATCGCGGATACAAGAACTGCATCCTCGATTTCTCGGACTGTCGTTTGCCGGATGCGCAAGTGTTGGGCGCGGTCGATGGCGGCTTTGCGGTGATGAACGAATGGCTTTACGCCACCCGCCTGACGGTGGCAGCGTTTTCGGTGGGGCGCGCGCGGCGGTGCTTTGACTACGCGCTGAACTATGCCGCCGAACGCAAGCAGTTCGGTCAGCCCATCGGCAAGTTTCAGGGGGTTGGTTTCCAGATCGCGGATATGGTCACCGAAATCGATGCGGCGGATTGGCTGACCCTTTCAGCCGCCTGGCGGCTCGACCAAGGGATGCCGTCAAACCGCGAGATCGCGTCCGCCAAGCTTTATGCCTCGGAGATGCTGGCCCGGGTGACGGACACGACCTTGCAAATCTTCGGCGGCATGGGGCTGATGGACGATTTTCCGATCGAGCGGTTCTGGCGGGATGCGCGGGTGGAGCGCATCTGGGACGGTACGTCCGAGATCCAGCGACACATCATCAGCCGCGATCTTCTGCGACCCCTGGGGGCCTGAATGGTTTCGAATGAGCCAGTCTCATCCGACAGGAGCGCGGGGCCAGCCCCTCGCGCTGCCCGGGATATTCTTGGCAAGAGGAAAGCGGGATGACCCGTGCGTTGACCCGACTTTTGCGTCCGAAATCCATTGCCGTGGTCGGCGGAGGGGTCTGGTGCGCGTCGGTGATCAGTCAGGCGGAGAAAATGGGATTTGACGGACCGATCTGGCCGGTGCACCCGCGCGCGGTCGAGATCGCCGGGCACGGGGCGTTTCCACGTGTCGATGACTTGCCCGAACCGCCTGATGCGGTCTTTGCCGGCGTCAATCGGGCGGCCAGCGTGGACGTTGTTGCCGCCCTTGCAGCGATGGGCGCGGGCGGTGCGGTGTGCTTTGCCTCCGGGTTCGCCGAAGCACAGGCCGAAGATGCGACGAGCGGAGACATGCAGGCCGCGTTGATTGCTGCGGCGGGCGATATGCCGATCCTCGGCCCCAATTGCTACGGGTTCATCAATGCACTGGATGGCGCGCTGCTGTGGCCGGACCAGCACGGCTGCGTCCCGGTCGAGCGCGGCGTGGCGATCCTGACGCAAAGCTCGAACATCGCCATCAACCTCACGATGCAGCAACGCGGCTTGCCTGTCGCGTTCATGGTGACGTGCGGAAACATGGCACAGACCAGTCAGGCGGAGATCGCACTGGCGCTGCTGGACGATGCGCGGGTGACGGCCATTGGCGTGCATGTTGAAGGGTTTGGCGACATCGCCGCCTGGGAAGCGCTTGCCGCAAAAGCGCATGCGCGCGGTGTTCCGGTGGTCGCGCTCAAGGTTGGCGCCTCGGATCAGGCGCAGGCGGCGACCCTGTCGCACACCGCGTCGCTTGCCGGATCGGATGCCGGCGCGCAGGCGTTGCTGGACCGGCTTGGATTTGCGCGTGTCGATGCGCCCGCAGCCTTTCTGGAAACTCTGAAGCTGCTGCACTGCGTTGGCCCGCTGGGCGGCAACAGGCTGGCGTCGATCAGTTGCTCGGGCGGGGAGGCAAGTCTGGTCGCGGATATGGCGCTGACCCGGGACCTGCAGTTTCCCGCGTTGATGCCAGCGCAAATCGCGGCGTTGCGCGATGCGCTCGGGACCCGGGTCGCGCTCAACAACCCGCTGGATTATCACACGTATATCTGGGGCGACACCGAACGGATGACGCGCGCGTGGACGGCCATGACAGGGCACAGCATCGATCTGACGCTGTCCGTGGTGGACTATCCCCGCACCGATCCGACCGATTGGGCCTGCACGGTGGAGGCCGCCATATCCGTGCGGTCGCGGACGCAACGGCCGTTTGCCATCGTCGCCTCCCTGCCCGAACTGATGCCACCGGATACCGCGGCGACGCTCATGGCAGGCGGTGTGGTGCCCTTGTGCGGCTTGCACGAGGCCCTCGTCGCCGCAGAGGCCGCTGCATCGGTTGGCGCGCCACGCAAGGACGCGTTGTGGCCAGCCCCCGCCATCGCCTCTGGCGCGACACTCAGCGAAGCTCAGGCCAAGCGCGCGCTTGCGGCGCATGGGGTCGACACCGCACGCCACGTCAGTTGCGCGCTGCAGGACGTGGCGGCCGTCGCCGCAACCTTTGTCACACCTCTGGCCATCAAGGGCGAGGGGCTTGCGCACAAGACCGAAGCCGGCGCCGTTCGTCTGAATATATCCCCGCAGGATGCAGCGCATGTCGCAGCCGACATTGGCACCGACACCGTACTGATCGAGGAGATGATCGAGGGTGCTGTTGTCGAATTGCTGATCGGCGTCACGCGAGACGCGGCGCACGGGTTCGTGCTGACAATGGGCGCCGGTGGGGTGTTGACCGAAATCATGCGTGACACTGTGTCCTTGCTGCTGCCCGTGACGGCAGACGATATTGCTCAGGCTCTGCAGCGTCTTCGGATTGCGCCAGTCATCAGTGGCTACCGCGGGCAGCCTGCAGCCTCCACGGGCGCAATTGTCGACGCTGTTCTCGCCTTGCAGGACTATGTTGCAGCACACCGGGACGCCATCATGGAGGTCGAGATCAACCCGTTGCTGTGCACCCCGACACGCGCCGTCGCCGTGGACGCGCTTGTGCAGACTGGCGCCCCCGCATGATGGGCGCTCGGTATCCGGCGGAACCTGCGCAAAGCGGGCCTATGGACATGCCCCGGACAGTGATCCCATGATGAAGCCCGCGCATCACACCGCGCCTTGAAACGAGAGACCGCATGACCGACAGCCCCATCAGAACCCGCACCGAAGGCAGCATTCTCGAGGTGACGCTGGATCGCCCCAAGGCAAACGCGATCGATCTGGCCACCAGCCGCGTCATGGGCGAGACGTTCCTGCGTTTTCGAGATGACCCGGACTTGCGCGTCGCCATCATCACCGGAGCGGGCGAGCGGTTCTTTTCGCCCGGTTGGGACCTGAAGGCGGCGGCAGACGGGGACGCGGTGGATGGCGACTATGGCGTGGGGGGCTTTGGCGGCTTGCAGGAGTTGCGCGGCCTGAACAAGCCCGTGATCGCCGCAGTGAACGGCATCGCGTGTGGCGGCGGGCTGGAACTGGCGTTGAGCGCGGATATGATCCTCGCCGCCGCGCATGCGACCTTTGCCCTGCCCGAGATCAGGTCCGGCACGGTTGCGGACGCGGCGAGCGTCAAATTGCCAAAGCGCATCCCCTACCACATCGCGATGGAACTGTTGCTGACCGGGCGCTGGTTTGACGCCGACGAAGGGCACCGCTTGGGGCTGATCAACGAGGTTGTGCCCGCGGACAGGTTGATGGAACGCACGTGGGAACTGGCCCGCCTCATCGCCTCAGGCCCGCCGCTGGTATACGCGGCAATCAAGGAAATCGTGCGCGACGCCGAAGACAGCAAATTCCAGGACGCCATGAACCGCATCACGCAAAGCAAACTGGCGACGGTCGAGACGCTTTACCGGTCCGAGGATCAGTTGGAAGGCGCCCGCGCCTTTTCCGAAAAACGCGATCCGGTGTGGAAAGGCCGCTAGGGTCCTGACCCTTCTGTATCTCTGATCTGTTATTGATACCCCATCACCGCGC
>CAZRUV010000112.1:0-10574 GCA_964603315.1 uncultured Rhodobacterales bacterium | reverse complement strand
CAGCTGGGCCGTGGCGCCGCGGGCAGCTACATCACGATCGACGTGCCTGCGGGCGCTACTCTGACAGACGAATAAGGAACGACAAAATGCCTTGGGACCGCAACCAGATGGCTGCGCGCGCCGCGCAGGAGCTTGAAGACGGCTGGTATGTCAATCTCGGGATCGGCATTCCGACACTGGTGTCCAACTATATCCCCGAAGGCATCGAAGTGACGCTGCAATCGGAGAACGGGATGCTGGGTATGGGCCCCTTCCCGATCGAAGGGACGGAAGACCCAGACCTGATCAATGCGGGCAAGCAAACGATTACCGAACTGCCCCAGACCGCGTATTTCGACAGCGCAACCTCCTTTGGCATGATCCGGGGCGGCAAGATCGCCATGGCGATCCTTGGCGCCATGGAAGTCGCGGAGAACGGCGATCTGGCAAACTGGATGATCCCCGGCAAGCTCGTGAAGGGCATGGGCGGCGCGATGGATCTGGTGGCGGGCGTTGGCCGTGTGGTGGTCGTCATGGACCACACCAACAAGCATGGCGACAGCAAGGTCCTCAAGGAATGCACGTTGCCGTTGACCGGCCAAGGCGTGGTGGACCGTATTATCACCAATCTGGGCGTTCTTGACGTGGTCGAAGGCGGCCTGAGGATTGTCGAAACGGCAGACGGCGTGACAGAGGACGAGTTGCGCGCGGCAACACAGGCAACGCTCGTCTGAACCAAAACCAAGAGCGCGTCCGGATTACACCGGGTTTCTTTCTGTCGCCTGAGACGCGGTTACGCCGCGCACATTCAGTTGAGCGCGGCAAACACACAGCCATCACTGGCCAATTGCGGGGGCGTGACGCAGAGCCCCCGCGCAACCTGAAACGCTGCGAGCACCTTGGGCACGTAATCCCGGGTTTCGGCAAAGGGCGGCACGCCCGCATGTTTGCGCACAGCGCCCTCGCCTGCATTATACCCCGCAAGCACGAGGATCGGATCCCGGTTGAACTCGCCCATCAACCAGTCGAGGTACTTGACCCCGCCCACGATATTCTCTGTTGCTGCGAAACTGTCTGACACGCCGAAGCGTTCGGCGGTCGCAGGCATCAGTTGCATCAGCCCTTGCGCACCGGCGCCACTGACAGCATCTGCCTGCCCGGCGGATTCGACCATCATCACGGCCAGCACAAGCGCGGGGGACACCTGCGTCCCGATGGTCGCCCGCAGGATATCCACACCGTGGGTCTGCGCCACTGTCTGCATCTGCTGCAGCCTGGGGGCCGCGACCGGCGCCTTGGCCCGTGCCAGCGCGCTCAACGCGGGTTCAAGCCGTCCGGCGCCCGCTGTGTCCAATCCGGCGGAAACATCCGACCAGAACCATTCGTAACGTGATGCGTAAGCCGGGGCTGCGGCAGACGCATCGGCACCCGCATCCGGCGCGGGTGCTGCCCGCACGGCCTCCTCGGGATCGATCTGTACGGTAATGCGACGCTTTGCGCCCGCCGCAGGTGGTTTCACGCGTTTGGCGGAAAAATCCTTGAACGGTGGCGGGTCCTTGGCCACGGCCGTTCCGCACGCCAATCCCGCCACGAGCCCCGCGATACACAATGTCCTGAACATACTGCCTGCCTGCTCAATACTGTCTGCGGTTCTTTTGACCGCCCTTTGTTTCCAGTATCGCAAAAAACGGCGCGCCCTTCCAGCATTGTAAATTTGAATATCGGCAGGATTGCCATAATTGCCGCGCTGATTCCGGGATGATCCGAAAGATCAGCGTTTTACGGAAAAATATTCCATTCACTTTCAGAGTGTTAGCGGGAAGTTACGCAAAATTTGACAGGCGACGTGAAATGCCCGCCTTGCCGCCAAAATCGTGCCCCATTCGGACGGCTATATGCAGCCATACCAAGTCGGACAAAGGCCAATGAGAGAGAGCGGCCTTGCTACGGACGGCAGGGTAGAAACGTAAACTTACTGATCCTTTGGAGGGACGTACAATGATCAAATTCATCAAAAACTTCCGTAAAGACGAAGACGGCGCCGTGACAGTTGACTGGGTTGTTCTGACCGCTGCTGTGGTTGGCCTGGCCGTTGCTGCTTACACTTCGATCCAAACCGGTGCGACTGAACTGACAGCCGACACCGACACATTCCTGCAGGCACAAGACCCCAACTAAGTTGGTCTGACCTGACGGTTTGAAATTGCTCAGGGCCGCGACCAGACCTTGGTCGTGGCCCTTTGTACGATAAGAGTGCAGTTCCGACAGTTAAGCAGAGGACACGCCATGTTTGAATTCATTAAGTCATTTCGCCAGGACGAGTCCGGTGCGGTCACCGTTGACTGGGTTGTGCTCACTGCAGCCGTTGTCGCATTGGCCGTGGCGCTGGTCCTCGTATTGTCCGAAGGCTCGGTCGGTGTTTCCGCCGGCGTCGAGGAGTTCATGACAAACTTCTTCTGATCTTGCCGCGCCGCGTGTGCGGCGCGACACGGCTTGGCTTGCTGCGGCAAAGCCGACGCCAAAACATAGGGGGTCGAGGTCACCGAAGGTGCCCCATAGCGACCGCGAGCTTTCCCTCAAAAAGCCACAATCGGAGTCTAGCTCCGGAGACAAGAGGGCCAAAATCAATCAATCGGGCCCAAATTAATGAGGTGCTGAGATGCGAATGGTATTTGGACTGGTATTGGTCGCCGGTGTCGCCCTTGCGGGTGGCGCAGTCTACATGGCCAAGAATTATATTGGTCAGTACCAGGTGGCGTTGGCCAAGGAGCGCGCGCAGCGCGAAAAGATCGTGCCAACCGTTCCTGTCTTTGTTGCCGACCGCCAGATGAAATATGGTGAAGCGCTGACCGCAGAGGACATCCGCACCGTGGATTGGCCGGAAACGTCCATCCCCGAAGGCGCATTCACAGCCGACAATCCGGTCTTTCCCGAAGGTGTCTCCGATCCCCGCGTCGTCCTGCGCGCGATGGAAAAGGACGAGGCGATCCTCGCCGTCAAAGTCACAGAGCCTGGCGAAGAGGCCGGCCTGACGTCGCGTCTCGAACGTGGCATGCGTGCCTTTGCGATCAAGGTTGACGTGGCAACCGGTGTGTCCGGTTTCCTGCGGCCGGGCGACCGTGTGGACGTCTACTGGACCGGCCGTGTGGACCAATCGTTGAGCCAGGGCCGCGGCGAAGTCACCAAACTGATCGAGGCGGGCGTGAAGCTGATCGCCATTGACCAGAATACCCAAGGCGATCTGGATGGCGCGACCATTGCGCAGACGGTGACCGTGGCGGCAAACCCCAATCAGGTGGCCGGGCTGGCGCAAGCGCAATCCACGGGTCGCCTGTCGCTGTCCCTTGTTGGCGCCGAAGACGACACCATCGCCGGTGCCATCGAAGTGGATCAGCGTTCCTTGCTGGGTATCGCGGAGCAAGCCGAGATCGCCGAGGCCAAGGAAGTACAAGAGTGTTTCATCTCTGAACGCCGCGGGTCAGAGATCGTGCAACGCCCGATCGAGTGCGCGACAAACTGAACCGGAATTCAATGGTTTAACGCGGCGTCCCCTCTTGGGGGCGCCGCTTTGCCTTTGTGGCCGTGTTGCCAGTTATCCACATAAAACCCACCTCTGAAGTCATTGATTCTTGCAAAAAAATCGAAATGCGGACATGTTGATCGAAATACGGGCGCAAGACCCGGTTCTGAGGCGTGATCAAAAAGGCAGGTCACATGAAAATCGACGGACTTATGAAAGCGGCCCTCACCGGGCTGGCATTGACCATGGCGCCCATCACGGTGGACATGGCATCGGCGGAAACGCTGCGGGTGGTACGTGAATCGACATCGCGCACCCTGAACGTTCCCATGAACCGCGCGGTTGTGGTCGAAAGCGACACGGCGTTTGCCGAGTTGAGCATCGCAAACCCCGCCATTGCAGACATCTCGTCCCTGAGTGACCGCACGATCTACGTGTTGGGCAAGGCGCCCGGGCTGACCACGCTGACCTTGCTGGATGGCAACGGACGGCTGATCACGAACGTGGATGTTCGCGTTGCGGCAGACATTTCGGAATTCAAGGAACGGCTGAAGCAAATCCTGCCGGGCGAGAAGATCGAAGTGCGCACCGCCAATGACGGTATCGTGCTGTCGGGCATCGTTTCGTCCTCGCAAAAGCTGCAACGGGCGCTTGATCTGGCCGAACGCTACGCCGAAGGGCGCGTCAGCAACCTCATGAGCGTTGGTGGCATCCAGCAAGTCATGCTCAAGGTGCGGTTTGCCGAGATGAACCGGTCGGTGTCCAAGTCGTTGAGCTCCTCGCTGTCCCTCGGTGGGACGATCTTTTCCGGCGATGTCGGTCTGAGCGGCGGCACGAACACCAATGTCACCGCGGGCGGCAGCACTGGCGCTCTGGCGGGCAACCTGCCAGCCAACAACAACAACGCAGGCGCCGTTCTCTTCGGCTTCAACGCAGGCAACACCCAAGTGGGTCTGTTGCTCGAAGCCCTTGAATCCAAAGGGGTTGTGCGCACCCTGGCCGAACCGAACCTGGTTGCCCTGTCCGGGCAGGAGGCGAAGTTCCTCGCAGGCGGTGAATATCCCGTGCCGGTCAGCCAGGAAGACGGCGTCATTACTATCGAATTCAAACCTTTCGGTGTCGAGCTGAACTTTATCCCTCGCGTGGTGGACAAGGATCTGATCAACCTCGAGCTTGAGGCGGCCGTGTCGGCCATCGACCCCACCAACGGCATCACGATCGACGCGTTTACCATCGACGCCTTCAGCCGCCGCGAAACGTCATCGACCGTGGAACTGCGGGACGGCGAAAGCTTTGCCATTGCGGGCCTGCTCGAAGACAACTTTGTCGACAACAACCAGCAACTGCCCTGGCTGGGCGACGTGCCGGTGCTGGGTGCGCTGTTCCGCAGCGCCTCGTATCAGCGCGAACAGACCGAGCTGGTCATTATCATCACCGCCCACCTTGTGACCCCGGTCAAAGGTGACGTCCTGGCGCTCCCCACGGATCGCATCAAGCCGCCGACCGAACAGGACCTGTTCCTGCATGGTCGCGTGGCCGCTGGCACACGCACGCCCAAGGCCGGTGCCGTCGGCGAGGTTGCCAAACAGGACTTCAGCGGCTCATATGGCTACGTGTTGGATTAAGGACAGGTCATGAAACCGATCACCACAGCCCTTCTGGCAGGCAGCGTCGCATTGACCGCGTGCGGGCCGTCCAATGATCCGGTCTACACCCAGTTCTACCGCGAGGCCGGGGCCATTGCCGACACCGGAGCGTTTGGCAACGCCACGGCGAACAACACGCTGATCCTGACAGGCGAACGTCAGTACTCCTTTGATCTTGCTCAAAGATTTGCGTCGGAAGTGCTGACCACCGTCAACTTTGCATTCAACTCATCGCAGCTGGATGCAGGGGCGCAGGACGCGTTGCGCCAGCAAGCCACATGGATCCGGCAGTTTCCCGAAGTGCGCTTCCGGGTCTATGGCCATACGGATGCGGTGGGCTCCAATGCCTATAACAAACGTCTGGGTCTGGCGCGCGCCCGCGCGGTCGTCAGCTTCCTCACCACGCAGGGAATCAACCGTTCGCGGCTCGAGGCGGTCGCCTCTTTCGGCGAAACGCAGCCCCTGATCGTGACCGAAGGGCGCGAGCGTCGCAACCGCCGCACCGTGACCGAGGTGACCGGATTCGTGCGCAGCCATCCCAACGTTCTGGACGGAAAATACGCACAGATCGTCTATCGCGATTACATCACATCGGCCCAGGCACCATCGACCCTGTCTGGCATCGTCGGCGCGGATCTACGCACCGAACAATAGTAAATTTCACCTCATTGGCCTGACGATACGGGCGCGGACAATCACCAGTCCGCGCCCGTTATCGTTTTGAGATACCCAACAATTGGAGTTTTTTGGCCCAAATCTCGCCTGAATTCGCTGCGACAACGCTTGCCAAGGGACACGTGCGTTTAACCACATGCGTGTTTGGGTGGGCAAAGGCCGTCTGCCTCGGGACAGATCCCGAACAAGACTGCCGCGCCCTGGAATAAAAGGACGAGATGGCAATGAGCAGCACAATGCCACAACCCGAAACGGCACCGATCGCCGCCTGCACCATCAGCCGTGATGTGCAGAACTTCGATCTGCTGATCGAGGATATGGAACAGTGCATGGGGGAAAACTGGGGCGACCTCGGCTTTGCCGAAGCGTTGGCCTATTTCAACCAGCCCGATGCCGAAGCGATGGAATTCGTCGCCCTCGCCATTGACGACACCGACGAGGACAATCTGGTCCTGCTGGGTGAAATCATCACGCAAGCCAAGGCACATGACATCAAGGTCATTCTGATCGCCGAGGATGTCACGCCCGCCTCGCTCCACCAGTTGCTGCGGCAAGGCGCGGACGAGTTTGTTCCCTACCCGCTTCCCGAAGGCGAGTTGCAGCAGGCCGTCGAACGCATCCGCACCGCACAGCAACCGCAACCGGCCGAAGCCGAGCGCACGGCACAACTGAAATCCGGCACCAACAAGCAGGGCGCCGTGTTCGTGACCCACGGGATTGCGGGCGGAACCGGTTCGACCACCCTCGCCGTGAACCTGGCCTGGGAACTGGCCGAGCTGTGTGACGGCGATACGCCGAATGTCTGTCTGCTGGACCTCGATTTCCAGTTCGGGACCGCATCGACCTATCTGGACCTCGCCCGGCGCGAGGCCGTCTTTGAGATGTTGTCGGACACCGAAAGCATGGATGACGAAACCTTTGGCCAGTCGCTGCTGACCTACGGGGAAAAGCTGCAGGTGCTCACGGCACCGTCCGACATGATCCCGCTGGACATCATCTCGCCCGAGGACATCAACCGCGTGATTGATATGGCGCGTGCGCATTTCGATTATGTCGTGATCGACATGCCGTCAACGCTGGTGCAGTGGACCGAAACGGTCCTCACGGCGGCGCATCTCTATTTCACGACGCTCGAGATTGACATGCGGTCGGCGCAAAACACCCTGCGCTTCAAACGCGCGCTGCAATCCGAAGAACTGCCGGTGGAAAAGCTGCGCTATGTGCTGAACCGCGCGCCCAAATTCACCGATCTGGGGGGCCGCGCCCGTGTCAAGCGTCTGGGCGAAAGCCTCGACATCTCCATCGAGGTGCAATTGCCCGACGGTGGCAAGCCGATCACGCAAGCCGCAGACCACGGACAGCCGCTGGCCGAAGCCGCAGCCAAGAACCCCCTGCGTCGCGAGATCGCCAAACTGGCCGCATCCATTCACGAACTCAGCGCCAACCAATCCGAGGCAGCGTAACGCGTGGCAATTTGAGGTAAGCCAATGTTTTCCAAATACAAAAAACCCGCAGCGACACCTGCGCCCGCCCCAGCGGAAAAGGTGACGGAACTGCCCAAGGCAGCAAACCCGTCCAAAGTGGCACGCAAGGCCGCCCCGCAAGCTGCGGCCCAGGTCACGCCCATGGACAAGGAGCGCAAGCGCAAGGAGCGGATCGGCGAGATCAAGCTCGAACTGCACCGCGCCCTTCTGGACAACCTCAACCTTGCCGCTCTTGAACACGCGTCCGAACAGGACCTGCGCCAGGAGATCATCGCCATCACCGGCGAGGTGCTGGAAGAAAAGAACATCATCCTCAACCGTGAGGACCGGCAAACCCTCAATCAGGAACTCTTTGACGAGGTGACCGGCCTTGGCCCGCTCGAAGCGATGCTGAAGGACGACACGGTCAACGATATTCTCGTCAACGGCCCCAAGCAGATCTTTGTGGAACGTGCGGGCAAGCTCGAACTGACGGACATTACGTTCAAGGATGAAAAGCACCTGCTGCGCATCATCGACAAGATCGTGAGCGCCGTGGGTCGTCGTGTCGACGAATCCAACCCCTATGTGGACGCCCGTCTGCAGGACGGTTCGCGTTTCAACGCGATGGTGCCACCGATTGCGGTTGATGGCAGCCTCGTCTCCATCCGGAAATTCAAAAAGGACAAGCTGGGCGTCGATGATCTCGTCCAGTTCGGCGCCTTTACCGAAGAGATGGCCGCGTATTTGCAAGCCGCTGTTGCCACACGCCTCAATGTGATCGTGTCGGGCGGTACCGGTTCGGGTAAGACGACGACGCTCAACGCGCTGTCGTCCTTCATCGACAACGACGAACGCATCCTGACGATCGAGGACACCGCGGAGCTCCAGTTGCAACAGACCCATGTGGGCCGGATGGAAAGCCGCCCGCCCAACGTCGAAGGCAAGGGCGAGGTCTCCCCCCGTGACTGTCTGAAAAACGCCCTGCGGATGCGCCCGGACCGCATCATCGTGGGTGAGACGCGCGGCGAGGAAGTGATCGACATGCTCCAGGCCATGAACACCGGCCACGACGGATCGATGACCACGATTCACGCCAACTCGGCCCGTGACGGCATCAGCCATCTGGAAAACATGATCTCGATGGCTGGCATCGAAATGCCGATCAAGGCGGTGCGCTCGCAGATCTCTTCGGCTGTGAACCTGATCGTGCAGGCCTCGCGTCTGCAGGACGGTTCGCGCCGCATGGTTTCGATCACCGAAGTGACGGGCATGGAAGGCGAAGTGATCTCGATGCAAGAGGTCTTCCGTTACCAGCGCGTGGGTCTGACCCCGGACAACAAGATCATCGGCCATTTCACGGCCACGGGCGTTCGCAGCCACTTCTCGGAACGTTTCCGGATGTGGGGCTACGACCTTCCTGCCAACATTTTCGAGCCCTTCGCGGCGGAGTAAAGCGACATGGTCATCAGTACCGAACCGATTATCTACGGGATTATCTTCGTCGCCGTTCTGGCGCTCGTCCAAGGTATCTACCTGACCGTTTTCGGCAAATCGATCAGCCTGAACAACCGGATCAACCGCCGTCTCGACATGCTCGAGAAGGGCGCTGGTCGCGAGCAGGTGCTGGAACAACTCCGCAAGGAGATGTCTCAGCACATGAGGTCGCGCTCGATCCCGATCTATTCGATCCTTGCGGACAAGGCGCAGAAGGCAAACATCGCCTTCACTCCGCAACAGTTGATCATGGTGATGATGGTCCTGGCCGTGGTCGCCTTTGTCGGTTTGACATTTGGCACATCTGCCGGTTTGCCAGTCCGCATCGTCTGTGCACTCGGCATGGGCATTGGCGCGGTGTTCGTTTGGGTCAACAAGACCGCGAAAAAGCGCATGTCAATGATCGAGGAACAGCTTCCCGATGCTGTGGAACTGATGGTGCGCTCGCTCCGCGTCGGTCACCCCTTCTCCTCCGCGCTTCAAATCGTGGCGAAAGAGGTTCCCGATCCTCTTGGCTCGGAAATGGGTGTGATTTCGGACGAAAACGCTTACGGTCGGGACACCGGTGAAGCGCTTAAGGCCATGGCCGAACGCATGGATATGCAGGATTTGCGCTTTCTCGCAGTGGCCGTGACGATCCAGCAAACCTCGGGTGGTAACCTTGCCGAGATCCTTGATGGTCTGGCCAAGGTGATCCGGGCCCGCTTCAAGCTTTTCCGCCGCGTGAAGGCCATCACCGCAGAAGCCAAATGGTCCGGCATGTTTCTGTCGATCTTCCCGATCCTTGCGCTCGTGATGATAAACGTGATCCAGCCGAACTACTATGACGACGTTAAAGAGACGTCAGCCTTTATTCCGGCCTGTCTTGTCGTCGCTGGCTTCCTTGTTGCGAACATCTTTGTGATGCGCAGCCTCGTGAACATTAAGGTCTGAGGACTGACTATGATTGAAACCGTCAACACCTTCCTGACCGAAAACTTCGGCGAGTTCGGCCCCCTTCTGGTCGTCGGCATTCTTGGGATGTTCCTCATCCTTTTGACGCTGCCGATTCTTCTTAAGAAGGAAGAGGATCCGCTCGACAAGCTGCGTGAGCAAAACAACGCCCAATCCGCTGTTCTGGACCCCAAGAAGACCCTGCGCCAAGGCGGCAACAACAAGAATGCCGACAAGCTGGCCAAGTACTCCAGCTTCCTCGAACCCCAGGATGAGGCCGAATACTCGGCCATGAAGCTGAAGCTTCTTCAGGCGGGGTATCGCGGCAAGGACTCGGTGCGAACCTTCCACTTCATCCAGTTTGCGTTGGGCATCATTTTCCTTGTTCTTGGTGTGATGTACGCCATTTACGCCAGCGCCACGGGTGAACCGACGACCCAGTCGCTTGTTCTGGCAATCCTGATCCCCGGCGCCATTGGCTACTACTTGCCCAAATATTGGGTCACCAAGCGTCAGCAGGAACGCCAGGAAGAAATCACCAACGGATTTCCCGACAGCCTCGACATGATGCTGGTTTGCGTTGAAGCCGGTCAGTCTCTCGACCAGTCGATCTTGCGTGTGTCGAAAGAAATCCGCGCGGGCTTTCCTGCTTTGGCCGATGAATTCGAAATCGTGAGCCACGAAATGAAAGCGGGTAAGGACAGGATTCAGGTTCTGCGCGACATGTCCGAGCGCGCAGGCGTCCCCGATGTGGCCAGCTTCGTGACCGTTCTGATCCAGTCGGCAAGCTTTGGTACATCGATCGCAGAAGCGCTTCGGGTCTATGCCTCGGAAATGCGTGACAAACGCGTCATGCGTGCC
>CAZRUV010000111.1:0-11105 GCA_964603315.1 uncultured Rhodobacterales bacterium | reverse complement strand
TCAAGGTCTTTGACATCGTGTTCGCGATGACCAACGGCCAGTGGGAGACGCAGGTCATGGCCAACTACATGTACGACAAGATGTTCCGCGCCAACGACTGGGGCGTGGGCTCGGCATCCGCCATGGTGATCATGCTGCTCGTCACCCCGATCCTCATCTGGAACATCTACAACGCCCGCAAGGAGATGAAGTGATGGCTGTGCAAGAAGCAAATATCCCCACCCCTGCGCGGCGCGGCCTCTTTGGCAAGGCCAAGGACACCTCGGAAGGCATCGCCGGTTCCAAATCGTCCCTCAGCTGGGTCGTGAACATCTGCGTTGTTCTGTTGGTCGCCCTTTGGGTTTTCCCGACCTTTGGCCTGCTGGTGTCATCGTTCCGGACCGCGGACCAGATCACCGGCTCGGGCTGGTGGGCTTCGCTGTTTCCGGCCGAACAGACCGAGCGGTTCCGCGCATCTGATCCCGACGACAACCGCGTCGAACGCGATGGTGTGTTCGTTGTCGAAGGGAACTTCTTCACCGAAAATGATGCCGGCGGCGACATTCAAAGCTGGGGCACCTCCTCGCGCGCTGTAGACGCATACAAACCCGGCGACGTAGCGGACCTTGGCGATGGCGAAACCTTCAGCATCGACGCCGAGGGCAACTATGTCTGGTCGGGCAATGACGAGCAGATCAGCGGGCGCGGGCAGCGCGCCTTTATCACGGCTGTCTCGCCGCCGGAGTTCACGACGGAAAACTACGTCAACATCATGACCAGCGGGGATGCCAACGACAACATGGCCAAGGCGTTTTTCAACACGTTGACCGTGACGATCCCCGCCACCATCATCCCCATCGTCGTGGCCGCCTTTGCGGCCTACGCACTGGCATGGATGGACTTTCCCGGCCGCGCGATCCTGATTGCATGCGTGGTCGGCCTGCTGGTTGTGCCATTGCAGCTCGCCCTCATCCCGCTCCTGAAGCTGCATGTGGGGATTGGCATCGGCAAGGGCTATCTCGGCGTGTGGCTCGCGCACACCGGCTTTGGCCTTCCACTCGCGATATACCTCTTGCGAAATTACATGGTTGGCCTGCCGCGTGACATCATCGAAAACGCCAAGGTGGACGGCGCGACAGACTTCCAGATCTTCACCAAGATCATCCTGCCGCTGTCGTTCCCGGCCTTGGCGGCCTTCTCGATCTTCCAGTTCCTGTGGACGTGGAACGATCTGCTTGTTGCCAAGGTTTTCCTGATCGACGCAACGGGGCAGACAACTGTCATGACAGACCAGATCGTGAACCTTCTGGGAACCCGCGGCGGCAATTGGGAAATCCTCGCGACCGCAGCGTTCGTCTCCATCGCCGTGCCGCTGTGCGTTTTCTTTGCCATGCAAAAATACCTCGTCCGCGGTCTGCTGGCCGGGTCGGTGAAATAGGAAACCCCGTTCATGAACACACATGCGAGTGCTGATATGACCAAGATGCTGAGCGCTGACAAAGACTGGTGGCGCGGTGCGGTGATCTACCAGATCTACCCCCGCAGCTTTCAGGACAGCAACGGCGACGGTATCGGCGATCTCAACGGCATCACCAGCCGCCTGCCCTATGTGGCTTCGCTGGGTGTCGACGCGATCTGGATATCCCCGTTCTTCACCTCGCCGATGAAGGACTTTGGCTACGACGTCAGTGACTACTGCGATGTCGACCCGATGTTCGGCACTCTGGCAGATTTCGATGCCTTGGTGGACCTCGCCCACCAGCTTGGCCTGCGTGTCATGATCGATCTTGTCCTGTCGCACACGTCCGACCAGCACGCCTGGTTCGCGGAAAGCCGCGCCAACCGCGACAACCCCAAGGCCGACTGGTTCGTCTGGGCAGACCCCAACGAAGACGGCACGCCGCCCAACAACTGGCTGTCAATCTTTGGCGGCTCGGCGTGGCAGTGGGACAGCCGCCGCGAGCAATACTACCTGCACAACTTCCTCGTCGAACAACCCGACCTCAACTTCCACAACATGGACGTGCAGGACGCGCTGCTGGATGTCGTGCGCTTCTGGCTTGAACGCGGTGTGGACGGCTTCCGGCTCGACACGATCAATTTCTACGTCCACGATCAGGAACTGCGGTCGAACCCGGCCCTGCCGGTGGACCAGCGCGATGACAGCATCGCGCCACGTGTGAACCCGTATAACCACCAGCTGCACCTTTACTCCAAGAACCGCCCCGAAAACCTGGCCTTTCTCGAAAGGTTCCGGGCCGTTCTGGACGAATACGGCGCGACAACGGCCGTGGGCGAAGTGGGAGACGCACAAAAAGGCCTTGAGATCATGGGCCAGTACACCAGCGGCGAACGCCGTGTGCACATGTGCTACAGCTTCGAATTTCTGTCGAGCCACGCGCCAACCGCGCAACGCTTTGCAAAGGTACTGGCCGACGTTGACGAACATGTGTCGGACGGTTGGGCCTGCTGGGCGTTTTCCAACCACGACGTGATCCGCCACGCATCACGCTGGGATCTGAGCGATGCGGCCAAACGCACATTGGCCACGTTGCTGATGTGCCTGCGCGGCTCTGTCTGCATTTATCAGGGCGAGGAACTCGGTCTCGGCGAGGCCGAGGTCGCTTTCGAAGACCTCCAGGACCCTTACGGCATCGAATTCTGGCCCGAGTTCAAGGGGCGTGACGGCTGCCGCACACCGATGGTGTGGGAAGCGTCGAACAGCTTTGGCGGTTTTTCGGACGAACGGCCCTGGTTGCCCATCAGCACTGAGCATCTGCACAACGCCGCTGCGATACAGGAAGACGATCCCGCAGCGCTTTTGCACCACTATCGCAAGGTGCTCGCCTTTCGTCGTGCCCATCCGGCACTCGCAAAGGGCGCGCACGCGAATGTCACCGCAGATGGCACTGTGCTGCACTTCACCCGCAGCCATGGCGGGGAAGAGATCTTTTGCGCATTCAACATGAGCGACACGCCGGTCACCCATGACCTGCCTGAGGGCAAATGGATGAACATCGGCGCGGAGCTGGGCAGCATTGCACCCGGTCCGGATGGCAGTCTCCATCTGGGTCCGTGGCAAGTGGCGTTGGCAATCAAGGCATGAATTCCGGCGCGCCCTGACACGGCGCGCCCGTCCACGGGGAGGGGACGACAAGATGGCAGATTTGAAACTCACGGATGTCGGCAAGACATATGGCGGCACGGTCAATGTCCTCAAGGACATTAACCTCGACATCAAGAAGGGCGAGTTGATCGTTTTTGTCGGCCCTTCGGGTTGCGGCAAGTCCACCCTGTTGCGGATGATCGCCGGTCTGGAAAAGATCAGCGATGGCGCGCTCGAGATCGACGGCACGCTTGTCAACGATGTGCCACCGGCGCAGCGTGGCATTGCGATGGTGTTCCAGTCCTACGCGCTTTATCCGCACATGACGGTGCGGGACAACATGACCTTTGCGCTGAAACTGGCAAAGAAATCTCAGCAGGAGATTGATGAGGCGGTGGCCAATGCCGCCCGCATCCTGCAGTTGGAGCCCTATCTAGACCGTCTCCCCAAGGCGCTCTCGGGCGGTCAGCGCCAGCGGGTTGCCATCGGGCGGTCCATCGTGCGCGACCCCAAGGTCTACCTGTTCGATGAGCCGCTTTCCAACCTCGACGCGGCCTTGCGCGTGGCCACCCGGATCGAGATTGCACAGCTCAAGGAAAGCATGCCCGACAGCACCATGATCTACGTGACCCACGACCAGGTCGAGGCGATGACGCTGGCTTCGCGCATTGTGGTTCTGGCCAACAAGGGCATCGCACAGGTCGGCACGCCGCTTGAACTCTACGAGCGTCCCGAGAACGAATTCGTGGCGCAGTTCATCGGCTCGCCCGCCATGAACCTGCTGCCCGGCGAGATCGTCGGAACGGGCGAACAGACCACCGTCAAGATGGCCAGCGGGCTGACTGCGATCTCCGCAGTACCAACGACCGATGCGGACAAGGGCCTCAAGGTCAATGTCGGCGTGCGCCCCGAGGATTTTGTCGCCACGGACGGCAATGACGGCATCTATCAGGGGCAGGTGGATTTCACCGAGGCGTTGGGCGAAGTGACGATCCTCTATTTCCATGCCGACGAGGGCAAGGAGCCGATCCTGGCCAAAATGGCGGGTATCCACCCGGGTTTGCGTGGCCAGAACGTGACCGTGACGGCCGCACCCGAAAAGGTTCAGCTATTTGCGGATGGCAAGTCGCTCTACTACCGCTAACCCGCCTCAAACAGCGTTGCGGGCCGATCCAGCAGGTACTGGTTGATGATCGGCCCGACGGCGGCCCCGATGCCACGGGCATTTCCGCCAATCTGGCCTTCGATCATCACCGGCGTGGTCAAACCACGCCGATCCATGTCTTGCAGGAACGCGGCCGCTTTCTGAACCAGACGTGAGCGTATGTCTTCCGGCATGCCCCCGTCAATGACGACAGCCTCAAAGTCTATGACAGCGCTGGCCGCGACGCTTGCTGCAGCAAGCGCGTGGGCCGTTTCCGTGACCCACGGGCCGACATGCGCTTCGAGATGGGCCCAGTCCCGTGGCGCTTCCCACAATTGTCTTACGTCCTGACCCGCCTCTTCCAGACGCCGCTCAAGGGATCGGATGGACGCCACATCTATCAACGGGCGGGCGGCACCGTTCTGGTCCGGCACCATCAGAGATCCGAACGCGCCGGCGTTTTGCTGGTTGCCTTCGAACACGGCGTGATCCAGCACGATGCCGCCGCCGATGAATGCCCCGACAAAGAAATAGACGTAGTCGCGATACTCCCGACCGATGCCAAAGATATGTTCGGCCCGGCACGCCGCCGTCGCATCGTTGACCATGCGCACCGGCAAATCGGTCAACCGCGCCGCCTCAAGCCGCATATCCACATCTTTCCAAGCGACAAAGTCGTCGGCAGTCGCCCCCAGAACCTCGTGCCAGTTCCACAGCTCGAAAGGGGCGGCAATGCCCAGACCGCACAGGCGTTCGATCATGTCGCCCGACATGGCGCTGGTCAGGTCCTCGAACCCCATTTGCAGGAATTCGAGGATCAGTTCGGGTTTGGGGTAGTCATAGGTCTGACGCAATTGATGCCGTACCTGCCCCGCGAGATCGAGCACAATCAGATCAGCGCTGCGCCGCCCGAGTTTCAGTCCAAGCGAAAACGCACCATCCGGGTGCAGGGAAAACGGCACCGAGGGCTTGCCCACCTTTCCCTTCACCGGGTCGCCGCGCTGCAACAGCCCGTCCTGTTCCAGCTTTCTGAGGATGACCGACGTGGTTTGTGGCGAAAGCCCGGTGCGGCGGGCGAGGTCGCCGCCCGACAGGGCCCCGTTACGCTGCATCACCGACAGCAACAGCCTTTCGTTATAGGCCCGCACGCCCACCTGGTTGATCCCACCAGACAGGCTGCGCACGTGGTCGAGTGTCATGACAGGGCCTCCTCTGGCATAACTTTACGCCCGTCAATTAATAAATCAAGTTGAGTTATTAATTGACACTCCTCAAGAATCGCGTTTCCCTTAGGGCAGCTGCCACTGGTTTTTTTCATCAGCGGCGCGCGATTATATTGGGAGGACACCATGAAGAAACTGTTTCTGGGTATTGCTGCTGCCGCATTAACGACAATGGCGGGCACCGCTTGGGCTGATGGCCACGGCACATCTGCATGCCTGATCACCAAGACGGACACCAACCCGTTTTTCGTCAAGATGCGTGAAGGCGCCGCCGCCAAAGCCGAAGAGCTGGGCGTATCGCTGAACTCCTACGCAGGCCAGGTCGATGGCGACAACGAAGCGCAAGTGGCCGCGATCGAAACCTGCATCGCCAATGGCGCGTCGGGTATATTGCTGACCGCATCCGACACGGCCGCCATCGTGCCATCCGTCGAGCAAGCGCGCGAAGCGGGCCTTCTGGTCATCGCCCTCGACACGCCGCTCGAACCCATTGACGCGGCTGACGCGACATTCGCAACGGATAACTTCCTCGCGGGTGAGCTGATCGGCCAATGGGCTGCAGCCACCATGGGCGACGAAGCGGCCAACGCCAAGATCGCCATGCTCGACCTTGCCATCAGCCAGCCGACCGTGGGCGTGCTGCGTGACCAGGGCTTTCTCACCGGGTTTGGCATCGACGTCAAAGATGTGAACCGCTGGGGCGATGAAGATGATCCGCGCATCATCTGCAACGAGGTCACCGCCGGGAACGAGGAAGGTGGCCGGACCGCGATGGAGAACTGCCTCGCCGTCGATCCCGATATCAATGTGGTCTATACGATCAACGAACCGGCCGCTGCGGGCGCTTACGAGGCACTGGCCGCCATCGGGCGCGAAAACGACGTGCTGATCGTGTCCGTCGACGGCGGCTGCCCCGGCGTGCAGAACGTGGCCGACGGCGTGATCGGTGCCACCTCGCAGCAATACCCGCTCCTGATGGCATCGCTCGGCATTGAGGCGATTGCGCAATTCGCCAAGGACGGCACGCTGCCTGCAAACACTGAGGGCAAGAACTTCCTCGACACAGGCGTTTCGCTTGTCACCGACAAGCCGGCGGACGGCGTGGACAGCATCTCGGTCGCCGAAGGCACCGATCGCTGCTGGGGCTAACCCACTGCCGATCCGAACCCGAAACAGGCCGCCGCGTGCGGCCTGTTTCCAACCCTCAGCATCCACGAGCCCGCTATGTCAGAGACACAGGAATTCGAAAAAGCCGTGACACCGAAAGGCGCCGAGGAGGTCGCGCATTTCGACGATGATCACAAAGGACTGCTGGGCAAGGTGCAGCACGCGCTGCACGTCAACCCGGCTCTTGTTCCGCTGATCATCCTTGTCGTCGCGATCTCGCTCTTCGGGCTTTTGATCGGTCAACGGTTTTTCTCTGCCGGAACGCTCACGCTGATCCTGCAACAGGTGCAGATCGTGGGCGTGCTTGCCGCGGCGCAAACGCTCGTCATTCTGACCGCCGGTATTGATCTGTCCGTTGGCGCGGTCGCCGTCCTGTGCACCGTGATCATGGGACAGTTCACGTTCCGCTACGGTCTGCCTGCGGAACTCAGCCTGCTGATCGGGCTGTGTTTCGGGGCTGGCATCGGCGCGATCAGCGGCTTTCTCGTCAGCCGCGTCAAAATCCCGCCCTTCATCGTGACACTCGGCATGTGGCAGATCGTGCTTGCCTCCACCTACCTCTTTTCGCGCAACGAAACCCTGCGGTCGAGCCAACTGCGCGAAGATGCGCCGACCCTCCTGTTTCTGGGCAACAAAGTGTCAATCGGCGGGGCCAACTTCACCTTCGGCGTCATCCTGATGATCCTGATCGTGGTGATCCTCGCCTATGCGCTGCGGTCGACCGCGTGGGGCCGTCACGTCTATGCCGTGGGTGACGATCCCGAGGCGGCACAGCTTGCAGGCGTCAACGTACACCGTACGCTCATGTCCGTCTATGTGCTCGCCGGTCTCATCTGCGCCATTGCGGGCTGGGTCATGATCGGCCGGTTCAGTTCCGTTTCCCCATCCGCGTCCACCGGGGTCATCGGCAACATTCAGGCGATCACCGCCGTGGTGATCGGCGGCATCTCCCTCTTTGGCGGGCGCGGCTCGATCTACGGGGCCTTCTTTGGCGCGCTCATCGTGGGTGTGTTCGAAATGGGCCTGCGCATGCAAGGCGCCGACCCGCAATGGACATTCATGCTGATTGGCATGCTCATCATCGCAGCCGTCGCGGTCGATCAATGGATCAGAAAGGTATCAGCCTGATGGAACCCATCCTGCATGCAACAAACCTTGTGAAGCGCTACGGCAAGGTCACGGCGCTGGACCATTGCGACTTTGAACTCTATCCGGGCGAAATCCTTGCCGTAATCGGAGACAACGGTGCGGGAAAGTCTTCGCTGATCAAGGCACTGTCCGGCGCGGTTCAACCGGATCAGGGTGAGGTTTACCTTGAGGGTCGGCAGGTTCATTTCCGTTCGCCTATCGACGCCCGCGAGGCGGGGATCGAGACAGTCTACCAGACGCTTGCCATGTCCCCCGCCCTGTCGATTGCCGACAACATGTTCATGGGACGCGAATTGAAGAAACCGGGGCTGATGGGCAAACTCCTGCACCAGCTCGACAAGCGCAAGATGCAGGACATCGCCCGCGAAAAGCTGTCAGAGCTTGGCCTCATGACGATCCAGAACATCAATCAGGCGGTCGAGACGCTGTCGGGCGGTCAACGCCAGGGGGTTGCCGTGGCGCGCGCGGCGGCGTTCGGGTCCAAGGTGATTATCCTCGATGAACCCACCGCCGCACTTGGGGTCAAGGAAAGCCGACGGGTGCTGGAGCTGATCCTCGATGTCAAATCCCGCGGCATCCCGATCATCCTGATCAGCCACAACATGCCGCACGTGTTCGAGGTCGCAGACCGCATCCACGTGCACCGCCTGGGCAAGCGGCTGTGTGTGATCAACCCGTCCGAGCACTCCATGTCGGACGCCGTCGCCTACATGACCGGAGCGGCGGAGCCGGACATTGCCGCCTGATACGTCCCTTGCAGGGCTGGTCGCGCATATCGCCGCCTTGCCAAAGACCCCCACACGGCGTCTTGTCGCCATTGTCGGCCCACCCGCATGTGGCAAGTCGACCTTCTCCCATACGCTGGCGGATGCGCTTTGTGCGCGTGGCACCGAGGCGCGTGTTGTCCCGATGGACGGGTTTCACCTTGATGACCGGTTGCTGGAGCAGGACGGAACGCGTGCGCGCAAGGGCGCGCCGCACACATTTGACGCGCACGGCTTTGTCCGCCTCATCACCGCGCTGCAGGAACCGCAGGACATCCACTTTCCTCTCTTCGACCGCTCGCGCGAGATTGCAATCGCGGGCGCAGGCCGCATCCCGGCCACATGTGACACCGTGGTGGTCGAGGGCAACTACCTGCTGCTGAACGATACGCCGTGGTCCGCGCTGCACGCCCATTGGGGCCTGAGCATCGCGTTGCACCCGCCACGGGATATTCTGCACGATCGCCTCTTGCAGCGGTGGGATACGCACGGCAAAACGCGCGCAGAGGCCGAGGCCTGGATCGCCTCGAACGACATGCCCAATATTGAAACAGTTCTGACCGGCAGCGCGCAGGCAGACATCACGCTGAACGAGGCCCCCACATGATCCTGTGCGCAGGCGAAGCCCTCATCGACATGATCCCGAATGCCAGCGGCGCCTACGCCCCGCATGTGGGCGGCGCGGTCCTGAATACAGCCGTCGCCCTCGGGCGGCTCGGCGCGCCCGCAGGTCTGGTCACCGGACTGTCGTCTGACCCGTTCGGCCAGATGATCGCGGACCACCTGCATTCCAGCAACGTCGATACGTCCCACGCGGTTCGCAGCAATCGAAATACCACGTTGGCCTTTGTGCACCTCGACCGGGGCAACGCGACCTACACGTTCTACGACGAAGCGACCGCGACAAGCGCGATCCAACCCGTCGATCTGCCCGCCGTGCCTTCGGGCACCGAAGCGGTGTTCTTTGGCGGCATCTCGCTGTGCAACCCGCCGGTTGCGGACAGCCTGACCAACATGGCCCTTGGCGTATCCGCCAGCACGCTGGTGATGGCCGATCCGAATATCCGGCCCGGATTTGCCAGCGACCAGACGGCCTATCGCGACCGCCTCACGCGCCTTCTGGGTCGCGTGGATATCGCCAAGTTGTCGGACGATGACATCAGTTGGCTGATTCCTGACGGCGATCTCGCGGCCAAGGCGCAGACGCTGCTGAACATGGGTCCCAAGATGCTGCTCCTGACCGAAGGCGGTGACGGCGCCACCGCCTACCTGCGCAACGGGACATCCGCGCGTGTGGCCGCCCAGAAGGTCTCTGTTGTCGACACCGTCGGTGCAGGTGACACGTTCAACGCAGGCTGCCTGATGGCTCTGCGCCGGGCACGTGCCCTGTCACCCGCCGCCCTGCAATCGCTCGATGAAACCGCGCTGACCGAGATGCTGTCCTTCGCCGCCCGCATCGCGGCCGTCACCGTGTCCCGCGCCGGGGCCAATCCCCCCTGGGCCCACGAACTGGAGACCTCCTCATGAAACGATCCCGCGTGAACGATATCCTGGCCACAGGTGCAGAGTTCTTTGCCAAGCACGGCTGGTCCCTGCCCCCCTTTGCGGGATGGAGCCCGGATGACATGCGATCGGAAAAGGCCGCCCATATCCGCGACCGGCGCCTGGGCTGGGATATCACCGACTACGGGCAGGGGCGGTTCGATGAAATGGGCCTGTTCCTCTTTACCATGCGCAACGGTGACCTGAGCGAGATGGGCCAGCAGGGCGCGATGCTTTACGCGGAAAAGCTGATGATCTCGCGGCAAGACCAGCTGTCGCCCATGCACCGCCACGTGCTCAAGACCGAGGATATCATCAACCGTGGCGGCGCAACGCTGGTGCTGGAACTGTTCACCTGCGATGCCGAAGGGCAGATTGACCGCACAGCGGACGTACATGTCCTGACCGACGGCGTGCCTGTGACGCTGCCTGCGGGCGGTCACCTCAAGCTGCCCGTCGGGGCGTCCGTCACGCTGACACCGACGACCTGGCACGCGTTCTGGGGCGAAGGCGGCGATTGTCTGATCCACGAAGTGTCTACGGTGAATGACGACATGACCGATAACATCTTTGCCGAACCGATCGGACGTTTTTCCGATATTGATGAGGACGTCGCCCCAACCCATTTGCTGGTGAGCGATTACGACAACTGACCCGCGCGACGCCGCTTGTCTATCGTAACAGTCGCCGCAACGCGTCGATCACGGCCCGCACCTTGGCGGGCAGGTAGGCACGGCTCGGGTACAAAAGCCAGGCTGCCGTATCGAACGTCGTCGCGGTGACCTCATGGTCCGGAAAAACGTCCACCAATCGCCCTGCCGCGATGTCCGCATCAATCAGCCAATCCGCCAGCAAGGCAGGCCCAAGGCCACGGCGCGCCGCCTCTCGCAGGGCAAGCGCATTGGAAATCAGAACGGGCCCCGTCACGGGCACTGACACCGCCTCGGTCCCTCGGAAATGCCACTCCGTCCGATAGTCCTTCAGCCGCCGCGCGCTCCGGGGGTCGAGCCCCGTGGTCGGCTCGTCGAGGA
>CAZRUV010000110.1:0-11113 GCA_964603315.1 uncultured Rhodobacterales bacterium | reverse complement strand
GGCAGGGCTTTGCCTTTGGCATGGGGATCGACCGGATCGCGATGCTGAAATACGGCATCCCCGATTTGCGCGCCTTCTTTGACAGTGATCTGCGCTGGCTGCGCCACTATGGTTTTGCTGCGCTCGACATGCCGAACCTGCACGGCGGGCTCAGCCGCTGATCCTTGGAATCTGCCTCTGCGCACTTCGCCGCCCCCCGGATTGATGTGGTGCGCAGAAATAGTGCGTCAGTGCGGCACCGTATATACACGTAGTGGTGGCATCAGCGCCCAGAGGCGCTATCATATGTCCATGCGCATGGCCCTGTTCCTCACGCTTGTCACGTTCATCGTGATCGCCCACATCTTCTTGTGGCACTCTGCCATGGCCTTCGGGCTGAAGCTGACCTTTACCATCCTCAACGCCATCGGATGGTCGATTGTCCTGTTGCCGATGCTGTTCATCGACAAATGGCTTGATGCGATCAAACGGCGGAACGCTGAAACAGACGGCCACGACAACGTGACGTGACACTGCGCGTCAATGTCATAGCGTGCGGCACATGAGATACATGATTGCCTTGCTGGCCCTGTTCTGGGCCCTACCCGCCGCTGCCATGGGACCATGGCAGGCTTGCCATCTGGATATCCCCTGCGACGTGGGCGAACGGTCGTACCACGTCAAGGAACCGGACGATTGGGACGGGTCCAGCCCGATGCCCGTGCTGATCCACTTCCACGGGTGGCAACGGACAGGTGCCTTGCCTGTACAGCATCCGCGCATATCCGGGGCGACCCGCAGGCGTGGCGTGCTGCTTGTCGCGCCGAACGGCAATCGCAAGACGTGGAATTTCTGGTCGTCCGAAACCGAGGACGTCGCCTTTGCCGCAGAGGTCCTCAAGGACGTGCGCAAGCGCTATCCGATTGACGAGGACAATATCTTTTTGTCCGGGTATTCCTACGGGTCCATCATGGCGTGGCGTGTCGCCTGTGACCGTGGCGCGCAGCTCAATATACGGGCGCTTCTGGGGATTTCGGGCACGCTGAACCAACGCGAGGACTGCGCCGAAGCCCCGCGCGAAGTGCGCCATGTGCACGGCCTCAATGACGGCGTGCTGGATTTTCCCTATGGGCCGGATGGCGACACCACATATCCGGTCGCCTTGTGGCGCGAGAAAATGGGATGCGGTGACGCGCAGGACGGCGGCACATGGAGCCAGGTCGATTTCCTGACACTCAGCCGGACCGAATGGTCAGATTGCGACGCGGGCCGGGTTTCGCTGGACGTGCACCCGGGCGGCCACTTCATCCCGCATGGCTGGATCGCGCGGCAGCTCGACGAATTGCTCGATCTGCCGCTCAGCTACCCCTAAACAGCCGCTTTCATGCTCTCTTCGAGGTAGATCTCACGCAAACGGGGCGCAACACGGCCCGGCGTGCCATCGCCCAGCGTCGCGCCGTCGATCTCGACCACGGGCATCACGAAGGTCGAGGCCGAGGTGATGAACGCCTCGTCCGCCGCGCGCGCCTCGTCGATGGTAAAGTTGCGCTCTTCGACCTCCATCTGCGCCTCGCGGGCAAAGCGCAGCACGGCCGCCCGGGTGATCCCGTGCAGAATGTCGTTGGACAGGGCGCGCGTGATGATCTTGTTGCCCTTCACGATATAGGCGTTGTTGCTTGTCCCTTCGGTGACATAGCCATCCTCGATCATCCACGCGTCATCTGCGCCTGCCTTCTTGGCCATCATCTTGCCCATGCTGGGATAGAGCAGTTGCACCGTCTTGATGTCGCGGCGGCCCCAGCGGATGTCCTCGATGCTGATCACCTTCATGCCCTTTTGCGCCATGGGACTGTTGGCCAGGCCGGGCTTGTTCTGGGTAAAGAGCACAATGGTCTGCGGCGTCGTTTCGGGATCGGGAAAGGCAAAGTCGCGGTCATCCGGCGCGCCGCGCGTGATCTGCAGATAGATCATGCCCTCATCAATCCCGTTCAGCCGGACCAATTCGCGGTGCACCTCAAGCAGGTCTTCCTTGGAAATCGGGTTGGCCATGTCCAACTCGCCCAGCGACCGCGCAAGCCGCACCGCATGGCCGTCAAAATCCACCAGCTTGCCGCCCAGCACGCTCGTGACCTCATAGACCCCGTCGGCCATCAGAAAGCCGCGGTCGAAGATGGATACTTTGGCCTCGGTCTCGGGCAGGTACTCTCCGTTCACATAGACGGTTCGGGTCATCGCGCGGGCTCCTTGGATCAGGGTTTCAGGTGGGCGTTACGTCAGGTGTGGTGCGGGCGCAAGTGTGCAGGATCAAGTGCGCCGGACTGCATCAGGTGGCGCAAGGCTTCGGCGACCATGCGCGCATCGCCCAGCGCATCGTGGCCACGGGCGTCCGGCACGCTCAGGCCGAAATGATCCAGCATGGTGTTGCTGCGCAATCCATGGATGTTGTCCAACGGAACACCGGCCTTCAGGAACAAAGCGGGCGCGTTGCCAAAGCGGTGCGCGGGCATCGGGGGCGCGATCCCCACAACGTAGCAGCTGATGGCAACCATGTTGAACTCGTCCTTGCCCCATGCCCACAGCATGTCGTCGCCTGCAAAGGCGCTGAGGCGCTCAAGCGCCTCGGGCAGCGTCACACCCTCTGCCGCAAGACGGTCCGGTGTCACCCCGGTCAGTCTGGCGTTCAGCGGGTCCAGTTCCAGCGGCGCGCCTGCCCGGTCTGTCGGTTGGATCAAGGCTTCGAACCGGTCCAAGGCCGCATAGGGCGCGTCCAACGAGATCCGAACGGCGCCGATCTGAAACACCACAGGGTCCGGGTCGAGCGGTCCGCACCAGAAGCGCTGCGGCGCGCCGGGTGCCGTGGCAAACTCGCAATCGTAGATGATCGCGGTGTTGGTCATCCCCAAAGCTCAGGCTCGGGCGGATGAATGCCGGCTGTGTCGAATGTCAGGGGATGCGCACGGTCTTCTGCCAGCAAGAGCGGGCCGTCGAGGTCCACCACCGATGCGCCTTGTGCCACCAGCACCGCAGGTGCCATGGCCAGCGACGAGCCAACCATGCACCCCATCATCACATCGTAGCCTTCGGCCAGCGCTGCAGCGCGCAGGGCAAGCGATTCCGTCAAGCCACCCGCCTTGTCGAGCTTGATGTTGACCATGTCGTATTTGCCCTTGAGACCGGGCAGAGAGGCGCGGTCATGGCAGCTTTCGTCCGCGCAAACAGGCAGGACCCGTTCCAGTTCGGCCAGGGCATCGTCTGCACCTGCGGGCAAAGGCTGTTCGACCATTTCGACGCCTAGACGCACCAGCACCGGTGCCAGGGTCTGATAGAGGTCGGGCGTCCAGCCTTCGTTGGCATCCACAATGATCCGGGCGTCTGGCGCGCCCGCGCGCACGGCCTCAATCCGGGCGACATCCGCTTCGCCGCCGCCAAGCTTGGTCTTGAGCAAGGGACGATGCGCGTGTTCCGCCGCCTGCCGCTGCATCGCTTCGGGCGTGTCCAGCGACAGTGTATAAGCCGTGATCTGCGGCCCCGGCGCGGTCAATCCTGCCAGTTCCCAAACCCGCCTGCCGGCCTGCTTCGCCTCAAGGTCCCACAAGGCGCAGTCGACGGCATTGCGCGCGGCACCCGACGCCAGCAGGTCCTGGACCGCCGCCCGCGAGACCCCCGACGGCAACGCTTCGACCTGCGCCGTGACCGACTCCAGCGTCTCGTCGTACCGGGCATAAGGCACGCACTCGCCCCACCCGTGATGGTCCCCGTCGGAGACCCGGACCGTCAGCACCTTTGCTTCCGTTCGCGAGCCCCGCGCGATGGTGAACACCTGCGCAAGAGGAAACACATCCCGGCTCACTTCAATGCGCATGATCCACCTTCATTCCGCCCATTGCGCCACCACCGAGCCCCCTCAGAGGGCCAGCAGGCCATCCACCAGCTTGCCTGCACCAAATCGGAACGGGTCCGTCGCGGGCAGGTTCATGCGATCCTCGATCTCGGTCAAGCACGCGCGGGCCGCATCCTCGTCCAGCGCCTTGGTGTTCACAGACACGCCCGTCACCTGTGCGGCCGGATTGGCCACGCGGGCGATCGGCAACGCGGTGTCGCGCAGCGTTTCAAGCGACGGCAGCGTGTAATGCGGCAGGCCGCGCATGTGCGTCCGCGTCGGCTCGTGACACAGGACCAGCGCATCCGGTTGACCGCCATGGATCAGCGCCATCGTCACACCCGAATAGCTCACATGGAACAGGCTGCCCTGCCCCTCGATATGATCCCAGTGATCGGCATCATTGTCCGGCGTCAGGTATTCAACCGCACCGGCCATGAAATCCGCGATCACCGCATCCAGCGGCACGCCCTTGCCGGTGATCAGAATGCCCGTTTGCCCTGTTGCCCGGAACGTCGACTTGAGCCCGCGCCTGGCCATCTCGGCATCCATCGACATCGCGGTATACATCTTGCCACAGGAACAATCGGTGCCGATAGCCAGCGCCCGCTTGCCTGTCCGCTTCTTTCCGTTGGCGATGGGATAGGCGATGGTCGGCACCCGCACATCATGCAGCGTGCAGCCGTTCACCTTGGCCGCCGATTGCAGTTCGTTCTCGTCCCGCAGCAGGTTGTGCAACCCGGCGGCGAGGTCGTAGCCCATCTGCAGTGCCTGCACGAGGACCACTTTCCACTCGTCCGAAATGACGCCGCCACGGTTCGCCACACCAATCACCAGCGTTTTCGCACCCGCCTTGAGCCCGTCTTCAAGGCTCATATCGGTCAGCCCCATATCCGCGCCGCAGCCCGGCAGGCGCAACTGACCAACAGCGTTCTCGGGGCGCCAGTCCTTGATGCCTTGCGCGACCTTGGCGGCAAGTTGATCCGGGGCATCGCCCAGAAACAGAAGATACGGCGTTTGAATCATGGCATTGGGCTCCCCTGGCAGATCTCGCGCGATTTTATGCAAGATCCGAGCACATTGCTCGCAAATATCGCCTGTACGTCGGCAAATGCGGAAGAAACGTGCGCCTTCCCGGGATTTGTCGAAGATTTTTGCGTCAACTGACCCAACCACCGAATATGCTGAGCATCCGCATCATCAGGCTCACGAATCCCTGCTCATTCGGCACCACCAACTCAAGGCCAAGCGTGAACAGGGGAAACAGGCTGGTAAACGAGAACAGCCCGCGGATAGAGGCGCGCAGGGGCACGCTCGACATAGCGGAAATCCGTGATGAAACCGCTGTCAGCGCCTCGCTTTCCTCGATCGCCGATTTCGCGTCCCGCCAGTCTTGGCTGCTGTGAAACAGGCTTTGCAGATGTGCGAGCTTGCCGGAGGTCTTGTCGCGCCACGCCGCCACCACTTCGGCCTTGGAGTCGCGATAATGGGCAATGAATGTGCGCAGCGGCGAAATCAACCCGATCCAGGCGATCACGACAGCCACCACCAGCAACCCCGCGTGCAGCGGCCACCACTGGCCGTAAAAGGCGTGGATCTCCGGCACGCTCCACACCATGGCCAACCAGAATGACAGCCACATGATCGGCAGGGATACGAGAATGCCCTGAAACGCCAGAAACTCGCCGACACGCCGCGCCCCGCCCGCGCCGTCGCTGTGCCCGAGCACCAGCCGCAACCGACCGCCGCGCCGGTTCATGCGCCGTCCAAAGGTGCCAAGCGCCCCGATCGTGCCCAGCCGGTGCCCGGCCAGCGCGCCCAGTATCGTCATGGACCACAGCATTTCCTGCTGTCCCGGTGAGGACGGCCACCCGCGGAAATGCAGGAAAATCGTGCCGGGAAACACCATGATTACCACGCACAGCGCCGTCGCCCGCGCATAGAGCTTGCGCCGCCCTTCGATCACGGCCTCGTCCGCGTCGGTCCAGTGCAGCAAACCTTCGGTGCGCAATTGCTCCGACATGCCGCGATACAGGCTCTCGACCCACATCGACAGCCAGAGCCCCAGAAAACAGATGAAGTACCCGCTCGACAGCATCGGATCGGAGAGCTTGCCAATCTCGATCTCGCGCGGGACGTCGCAGATGGCCGCCGACAGATCGCAGAGCCGCGACGGGATGATCCCCAGAACGCCCATTGGGTAGCGTGCCAGAAAGTCGTCCAGATCGTAGAAATGGAGCACGGTGTCATCCGCGCCGACAACCGGGAACATGGCGTTGAACCGGTAAAGCCCAAAGGCGGTCACAACGATCAGTGCCGCCCAAACAAGCTGACGTTCACCCAGTCGTATCATGTCTTCGTCCCCCGCAAGACATACACGCACAGGATGAAGTACCGGCTTTTGCATGTGAAGTGTCAATTCCCGCACAAAGCGGTCTTGCGCAGCGCCGCGCAGTATCTTATCGGCTGAGCCAGCCAAATTGAAATATTGTTACGCGAGCTGCCGATGTCTTTCCGCCTGCAACCCACCCCGCCTGCCCGTCCCAACCGCTGCCAGTTGTTCGGCCCCGGGTCCCGCCCTGCCCTCTTTGAAAAGATGGCGGCATCCGCCGCTGACGTGATCAACCTCGATCTCGAAGACAGCGTGGCCCCCACCGACAAGGACAGCGCCCGGGCCAATGTCATTCAGGCGATTGGCGATGTGGAGTGGGGCAACAAGACGCTGAGCGTCCGCATCAACGGGCTCGATTCGCCCTATTGGTATCGCGACGTGGTGGACCTGCTGGAACAGGCGAGCGATCGCCTGGATCAGATCATGATCCCCAAGGTGGGCAATGCCGCCGACATCTATGCCGTCGATGCACTCGTGACAGCCATCGAAGCCGCAAAGGGGCGCAGCAAACCCATCGCCTTCGAGGTCATTATCGAAAGCGCCGCCGGCATCGCCCATGTCGAGGAGATCGCGGCGGCATCGCCACGCCTCGCGGCGATGAGCCTCGGTGCCGCGGATTTCGCGGCATCCATGGGAATGGCCACAACCGGCATCGGCGGGACGCAGGAAAACTACTACATGATGCACGAAGGCCAAAAGCACTGGTCCGACCCCTGGCACTGGGCGCAGGCCGCGATCGTTGCCGCCTGCCGGACCCATGGCGTGCTGCCCGTGGACGGTCCCTTTGGCGATTTTTCCGACGATGATGGTTTTGTGGCGCAAGCGCGCCGGTCCGCAACGCTCGGCATGGTGGGCAAATGGGCCATCCACCCCAAGCAGGTGGCGCTCGCCAACGATGTGTTCACACCATCGGATGCCGCCGTGGCAGAGGCCCGGGAAATCCTTGCCGCCATGGAAGAGGCCAAGGCCAACGGCGAAGGCGCCACCGTCTACAAGGGGCGCCTCGTCGATATCGCCTCGATCAAACAGGCCGAAGTCATCGTCAAGCAATCCGAGATGATCGCGGGCCGCTAAGCGGTCAAAGGGATGGTGGGTGGGGTGTCTTTGGCGCATGCCAAAGCACGTCACCCTCCATCCTCAATCCGGCCAGACCTTGCGCCCGTCCACTCCGGTCTCCGCGATCAACCCAAGCCGCTTGGCCTCGAAATAATAGCCGCGCGCATACCACATGACAGCCGCATCCATGTCGCCCTGCGACACCAACCACGCCCCCCGCAAATAGCGCACCGCGTATTTCAGGTTGGTTTCCGCATCCAGCAAATCCGAGGGCTGTCCGCGAAATCCCATGGACCGCGCGGTCGCGGGCAGGATCTGCATCAGCCCGTAATACGGACCATTCCGCGCCCATGGTCGATGCGTGCTTTCGCGGATCACGACACGCTGCACCAACGCCACGGGCACATCATTTTCCGCCGCAGCCGCCTCGATCAACCCGCGCAATTCCGGCGTCTCATTGGGATAAAGCGGTACGGCAGGCGCAGCCACCTCTGCCGCGACGTCCTCCCGTCCACCGCCCGAACACGCCGCAAGCGTCACCAGAAAAATCAAAACCAGATATCTCATGAGTGCGGACTACCCTGTCACACCCGCGCCGTCACGCCCTTGCTGCGCACCAAAGCGTGATTGGGCAATATCGCGCTGCCTGTGATTACGTGACCCCAAGCAACGCCGGAGATCCCATGCGCACCCTCATCGCCACCCTCGCCCTTGCCTTCTGGACCTTGCCCGCCCTTGCCGAAATGACGCCGCGCGATGGCTGGTCCGTCACGCAGACAGGTAAATCCTATGGCGCGTTGATCGACGCCGTCAAAGCCGCTGCCAAGGCCAACAAGATGGGCGTCGTCACCCAAGCTGGCCCCACCGGCGCCGCCAGGAACCGCGGGATCACCATTCCGGGAAACCGGGTCATCGGCCTCTTCAACAACGTCTACGCGGTCGATGTTCTCAACCTGTCGACCGCCGCCATGATCGAAGCACCGATCCGCATGTATGTGACCGAAAACGCCGACGGCACGGCCACGCTCAGCTACAAGACCCCCACGACCGTCTTCGCGCCCTATGTTGCCGAGGCCGGGCCCGAGCTTGCGCGCATCTCCGGCGAACTTGACGCCATCTTTGCGGCCATCGCGCGTGACGCCACGCAATAAGCGCTCAATTCGCCGAAAATCAGCGGCGGATTGGCGTCGCGGCTTCAGCCTTTCTTCAATCTTTGCGGCAATCCTGTGTCCGGTGTTTGGTAGGAGAGTGACATGGGGTTTCCGGGCGTTGCGGTTCTTCTGGATTTCGTCAGTTCGCTGGCGGTTCTGGGTTTGCTTGTGGTTGGATTCAGCGCGCTTGGACCCAAGCTGAAGCACAGCCGCTATGGCGCGCTGGTCCTCGGCACATTGTTCGGCCTCGTGGTCAATCTGCAAATGTCGATGCCGCTCAGCCCCGTTGAGGGGGTGATTGTAGACATGCGGAATGTCCCGATCGTTTTGGCCGGCGCCTTTCTGGGCCTGCGCGGTCTCGTGATGTGCCTTGGCCTCGCGATCGCGTCCCGCCTCGGCATCGGTGGCGTCGGTGTCTCGGCCGGGATCGGCGGCATGCTGATCGCGGGGGCCGTCGGATACGCCTGGGCCCACATCGCACAGCGCGTCCACGCCAAGGACTGGGTCAAGCTCGGAACGTTGGGCGTTGGCGTCAATGCGCATATGGTGTCCGCCGTGTTGGCACCGGCGGACATCATGATGTGGTACTATCTCGAGGTGGCGCCAACCGTCATGCTGCTCAACATCCTCTGCGTACCGGCGATTGGTGCAATGCTCATGCGGGAACAAAATCTGACGCGCACCCATGCGCGCCTTGCCGCCTCCGCAAAGGTCGATCCCGTCACCCGTCTCTTGCACCTTGATGCATTCGCCCGCGAAGTGTCCCATTTCAACGTGTCCGAAACCGACACGCAGATCGCCGGTATCGTGGCCATCACGCTCAAGGATGCCAAATGGCTTGCCCAAACCTGGGGAGATACGGCCATTGATCAGTCGCTGGGCGCGTTACGCGTGCGTCTGGCGCAATTCTGTGCCGACAATCGCCCACTGGGCGTTGACGGCCAGGGGCGCATTCTGGTGCCTGTGACCGATGCGGAAATGCACAATCTGACACCGTTCCGAAAAACCATTCGCCGTCTTGCCACCGATGCGCCTGTCCTGCTCGACGGCAAGATCGAAGTGCCGTTTTCCGTGGTCGTCGAACACTTCTCGCTGCGACAGCCGCACAAACCGGGTGTGATCATCAGCGACGTGCACCGATCGGTCACGCCACGTCGGGCGGCACCGAACCGCACCGCCGTCAAAGGACGGACCAGTGATCGCAGCGGCGATGCGCCACTGCCCGGTGACCTTTCCAACAAGACGGTCGGCAGGCTTTTTGATCAGGCCGACACCAAATTGCGCAACCTGGCCTAGGTTCAGGCCCGTTCGTCCTTGGGGGCCCCGATCACCACGTAGGTCGTGATCGTGTTCACCTGCGGCAGCGCCCCAAGCAAATCCGTGTGGAAGGCCTTGTAGCTTGGCAAATCCGCACATTCGACGCGCAACAGATATTCGACGGGGCCGGTGATGTTGTGACACTCGCGCACGTCCGGCGCACGCGTCATCGCGCGTTCAAACGCCTCCTGGCTGGCTTTAGAATGATCGTTCAAGCCAACGCCGATATAGGCGACAAAGCCTGTCCCCAGTTTGGTCCGGTCCAAAACGGCACGGTATCCGACAATGACTCCGCTGCGTTCCAGTTCCTGAACCCGCCGCAAACAGGCCGAGGGCGACAGCCCTACCCGCTCTGCCAGAGCGATATTGCTTTGCCGGGCGTCGCGCGACAGTTCCTGCAATATTTGCTCGTTTATCCGATCAATCTTCATTATGAATTGCGCATTTAACGGAATTTCCTGCATATTTGCAACTTTTCACGCGGCTGATACGCACATATTCCCCATATGACCAACGACATCCTCATTGCACTGGCGACATTTGCCTTTGTCAGTTCGATCACGCCCGGGCCCAACAACCTGATGCTCATGGCATCGGGTGCGAATTTCGGTTTTCGCAGGACCATCCCGCATATGCTGGGGATCGGTGTCGGTTTTGTCGCGTTGGTTGTGCTGGTCGGCGCGGGTCTGGCCCAGATCTTTGTCGCCTATCCCGGCAGTCACACGATCCTCAAATGGGTCTCGGTGATCTATCTCGTTTACCTTGCCTGGAAAATCGCCACCACAGCACCGGCGCAGACCGGGGCGGCCGCTGGTACACCGATGACGTTCCTGCAGGCCGCCGCCTTTCAATGGGTCAACCCAAAGGCGTGGACCATGGCGTTGACCGCCGTGACGGTTTACAGCCCCGGCACCGGGATTTGGGCCATATTGCTGGTTGCGCTGATCTTCGGCGCGATCAACCTGCCCGCGGTATCGTCCTGGACATTGATGGGGCAAGGCATGGCGCGGCTGCTGACCAACCGCGCCCGCCTGCGCGCCTTCAACTGGGCGATGGCAGCCCTGCTGATCGCGTCGCTTTATCCGGTGCTCTGAACCAGATCCTTCAACGGCACGTGGATGTCGGTGATCAGGTTGGCAGGTGCCGTGTCCTGGGGCGAGTTCAGATAGACCTCGTAGGGCGGTGCATCCGCAGGCTCGCGTGACGACTGCGGCAACCACTGGCCGAACAAGTGATCATATGCGGCCCCCAACTGGGCGTATGGCCCCGTGATCCGCACGACCGCATGCGGACCGGCGGGCACGCGCACCTCACTCAGATCCGAGCGCATGGCAAATG
>CAZRUV010000109.1:0-11225 GCA_964603315.1 uncultured Rhodobacterales bacterium | reverse complement strand
AAGACCTTGGGGTCCCAAAACAGGCTGGACAAACTGTCGCCGATCCATTCGTGCAGGGAAAAGCTGCCGTGGTAGGTGGTGACCGTCAGGTCAGGGATGGTGTCGTTGATGCGCAAACCCATGGTGTCCTCCGTCAGGAATAATGTCGCTGCACTACATGTAAGCGACGCGGGTCGATCTTGCATCCCTCTTCTGCTGGGGTCACTCTGTCGCATGTCCCTGCCCACAGGAGAGAACATGCTCGAGAAACGCGATTTCTACATCAATGGCCAATGGGTCGCCCCGATGGATGGCACAGACCACCACGTGATCGACCCGTCCACCGAAGAGCCTTGCGCGGTGATTTCACTGGGTGGGCAGGCTGATGCCGAAGCCGCGATCGCAGCCGCAAAGGCTGCGTTTCCCGCATGGATGCAGACCGATCCGGGCGCGCGCATCGCGCTCGTGGAGAAGCTGATAGCGGCCTATGACGCGCGGGCCGAAGACATGGCCGAAGCGATGTCGGCCGAAATGGGCGCACCCATCGACATGTCGCGCAGCCAGCAGGTTGGTGCAGGCACGTGGCACCTGAAGAATTTCGTACGTGCGGCCAAGTCGTTCGACTTCATCACGCCATTGGGCACGCACGCCCCGAACGATCGGATCATCCACGAGCCCGTCGGCGTTGCGGCACTGATCACCCCGTGGAACTGGCCGATGAATCAGGTCACGCTCAAGGTTGGGGCGGCGGCGATTGCGGGCTGCACCATGGTGCTGAAACCGTCGGAGGAATCTCCGCTCAATGCCATGATCTTTGCCGAACTGATGGACGAAGCAGGCTTTCCGCCGGGCGTGTTCAACCTCGTGAACGGTGACGGGCCGGGCGTCGGCACGGTACTGTCCGGGCATCCGGATGTGGACATGGTCAGCTTTACCGGGTCGTCCCGCGCGGGCCGACTGATCTCGAAGAACGCCGCCGACACGCTCAAGCGGGTCCATCTGGAGCTGGGTGGCAAGGGCGCGAATGTGATCTTTGACGATGCGGACGATAAGGCCGTGAAGCGCGGTGTCCTGCACATGATGAACAACACCGGACAAAGCTGTAACGCCCCGAGTCGCATGTTGGTCCAGCGTGGACGCTACGATGCGGCCGTGGAAGAGGCCGCTGCCGTGGCCGCCAAGGTCGCCGTTGGCCCCGCCAGCGAAGGCGGTCGCCATATCGGTCCCGTGGTCAACGAGGTGCAATGGACCAAGATCCAGGACCTGATCCAAAAGGGGATCGACGAAGGCGCGCGGCTGGTTGCGGGTGGTCCGGGTCGCCCTGACGGGTTCAACAAGGGCTACTATGTCCGGCCCACGGTCTTTGCGGATGTGACGAACGACATGACCATCGCGCGCGAGGAGATCTTTGGCCCGGTGCTGTCGATCCTGCCCTTCGACACCGAGGAGGAGGCCGTCGAGATTGCCAACGACACCGTCTACGGTCTCACCAACTATGTGCAGACGCAGGATGGCGCGCGGCTGAACCGCATGGCACAGGCCTTGCGGTCCGGCATGGTCGAGATGAACGGCACCAGCCGGGCAGCGGGGTCGCCGTTTGGCGGGATGAAACAGTCCGGCAATGGCCGGGAAGGCGGTGTCTGGGGCATCGAGGATTTTCTCGAGGTCAAGGCGGTATCGGGCTGGGCGGCTGAGTAGGGTTAGAATTTTTCCCCAATAATTGGCCTTGGCCTCAAATGACTTGCAAATCGTTTCACTGCCAAGAGGGAATCAATTCGGGCGTTGGCTGATTACGCTAATTTTACTGAAATTTGGTTTTGGAGATTGATATGAAATTAGATACCGGCCGCCCGGAAAAATCGCGATTTTTCCCAGTGCGCATTTTCAGGTACGGTTTGGCAGGGGTTGCGTTTGCCCTGATGGCCACCAGCGCGCATGCGGAAATCGTGCGATGCGAATTTGAAAAAGTGCTCACCGCTGGTATGGGCAGTGCGTCCAACACAAAGGAATTTCTCGGCAATGCGGTCACGTTTGACACGGCAAAACAAGCCATGCAGGTCGAGTGGGATCGCGGTAAGTCGGACTGGATGACAGCCGAAGAGGTCAAGCGCAACAACCGCTTTACCAATTTTGCGATTTTCACGGAGCCGCCAAGTTCGCGCCGGACCGGGTTCAAGATCATTTTCCGGCTTTACAATGACAATTCCCGCGCAGAAGTGCGATCGGAACCGCAAAAGAGCCCCGGCGGTGGTCGGGAATGGAAACAGAACGCCGCGCGTTACACTTGCGGATAGGATCCTGAATCCAGAAGCACTTTGCGAAATTTGGAATGTGAGACCAGATGTGACGCGTTGGCGCTCAGACGGTCTTGCTGTGTTGAGCCGTTTTACGCATGTGACACCTGCCTTGACTTGTCTCCTGAGCGTGATGCTTCAGGTCGCGATCTCGTCGTGAATCAGAACGGGGCCGGGGCGCGGGTTTTCAGCATCTTCCCGCTATCGAGGTGCTTGATCCGCAGCACTTCGGAATGCACCGATGGGCACGAGGGATACGTTTTGGGGAAATCGAGGACATCCTAGACGTCAAAGCGGTATCAGGCTGGACCGCTGAACAGGGTCAGGTAATCCTGACTGGCTGCTTCCCGCAAAAGTGGTTTTCAATGCCCTCATTCAGATTTCAATGCAGGGCATTTTCAAATGGCGACGTATTACCGCTGGGTACCAAAGGAACACGCGCAGGCTGCATTTTCCGCAGGGCTTGTCTCGCATAACGGTTCGGCCATGTGGGTTTTTGGCATGGGGGCGGGGCAGAGCTATCGCCCTGGTCAGAATATCTATCGCAACGCGTGGCTGCTGGCCTTCGACATTGGTGCCAACGCGACCAAGAACATGACCACGCACAAGCTGTTTGACTTTGAAGATGACAGCTTTGCGGGCGAGGCCGCGCATCCTGACCACAACATCGTCAAGGAAAACGAACCGGGTGCCTTTGGGATCGGGCGCAACCGGCAAAAGACGACAAATCTGCCGCGCCATACCACGACCCGCTGGGCCACCCGCGACGAAGTGGCCAAGGCCCTGGGTATCAGCAAGATGGAGGTCGAGCAGAAATACCGCCCCGGCAAGTCATGGCCCTAGGCGCAGCTTTGCATAAAGGTGCCACGTCGCGTGACCGAAAATCGGCAAGACCAGAAACAGTCCGAGGAATGCCGGTAGCATCGCGGCAATCGTCACCGCCGCGATGAACGCGCCCCAAGCCATGTAAATCAGTGGGGTCTCCGCTACTGCGCTGATCGACCGTGTCAGCGCCGTCATGAAGTCCACGTCACGGTCCAGCAACATGGGCATCCCCAGAACGCTCATCGCAAAGGTGAGCGATGCAAAGACCGCGCCGACCGCACTGCCAAAGGCCAGCATGGTCAACCCGTCCGAGGTCAAAAACACCTCCAGCGACGTTGAGACATTCGTCATCGGCGACAGGCCCAGAAACAGCGCAAAGATCATGTGCCCGAGGAAAAACCAGAAGAGGAACAGCACGACCACCATCACCGCAAGCCATGGCAGTTGCCCGTTCTTTTCGGCCCAGACCACGGACACGATCTCGGACAGGGTCAGCGGGACACCGGCCTGTCTGCGCCTGCTAACCTCGTAAAGGCCAAGTGCGGCAAAGGCGCCGATCAGGGGAAATCCCAGCACAGCGAGGATCAACCAGAATGTCGTGCCGGTCGCATAGGTGATGGCCGCCATGGCCGCCCCGACGACCACGTAAAACCCGGCAAAGAACAGGCCAGGCAGCGGAGCAGCGGCGAAATCACCTGCGCCTGCGCGCAGGCTGGCCATCAGATCGGTGAGTGTCGGAGCCCGAAAGCTGGGCGCGCCATGTGCTCTATCGGTCATGCTCAAAAGGTAAATGCCCATGCACGGCCCTGTCAAACGGGCCTCAGAACGGGGCTGGCGCGCGAAAGCGCATCATCTTGCCGCTGTCGGGGTGTTTGATCCGCAGCTCCTCGGAATGCAGCATGAGGCGGGGGTGGTTCAGGGCTTGCCCTTGCGCATATAGCGGGTCGCCAAGAATGACGTGCCCCATCGCCAGCATGTGCACGCGCAGCTGATGGCTGCGCCCCGTCTGTGGCATCAGGCGCACGCGGCTCTCTTCGGCGCTGTCCCGCAGCACGCGCCAATCGGTGATCGCCGGTTTTCCGTTCTCATGGTCGACGTGCTGGCGGGGACGGTTCGGCCAGTCGACAGCCAGCGGCAGATCCACGCGTCCCGTCTTGGGTGTCAGCCGCCCTTCAACCCGCGCCACGTAGGTCTTGCGTGTGGCACGCAACTCGAACTGCTTGGAGAGGAAGCGTTGCGCGTGGGCCGTCAGCCCAAAGACAATGACACCGGAGGTGTCACGATCCAACCGATGCACCAAAAGCGCCTGCGGCCACACCGCCTGCACGCGTGCGATCAGGCAATCGGCGAGATGTGCGCCCTTGCCCGGAACGCTCAACAGACCTCCCGGTTTGTCGACCGCGAGGATCTCGGCATCGTCATGCAGGACAACCAGCGGGTCTTGCGGCGGGGCGTAGTCATTGCTCATCCGTTTGGCCTGTCAAATGCGCGGGATGAACGCAAGGCCGTTCACGTTCCCGCGTGCGGGTGCCGCTTGGCTTTTCAACGGCGGGCAAATGTGCAGACCTGCGGGCATGATGAAAAAACTCATTGCCCTGTTTACGTTCCTGCCGACCCTTGCCGCGGCAGAATGCGGGCCCGATGCGGCCTGCGACATTGATGGCGGCAGCTATCACATGTTGGACCCGGGCACGGAAAACGCGCCTGCCCTCGTGTTTTTTCACGGGCACAATGCCACGGGACAGATGATCTTTCGTGGCGGGATCAAGTCGGACTTTGCCGATGCGGGTTATGTTGTCATTGCACCCAATGGCACACCCATCCCCGGTCGTGACAGTCGCCGCTGGGCCGGGCGCGAGGGCAGTGGTCGCGACGATATCGGCTTTGTCCTCGACGTGGTGGCGGACGCAAAAACCAGGGCCTCGATTGATCCCGACCGCATCTATGTGGCGGGCTTTTCGGCGGGCGGGTCGATGGCGTGGCTGATGGCCTGCAAGGCGGCGGACGCGTTTGCCGGTTTTGCCTCGATCGCCGGTGCGCTGCGGGAGCCCAACGACACGACCGATTGCCCGAACGCACCGGTGCGTTTTCTGCAGATCCACGGCTTTGCCGACAATCAGGTCCCGTTCGAAGGGCGCGCCATTCGCGACTGGCATCAGGGCAGCCTTTGGGACAGTCTTGCGCTTGCCCGTCAGGCGAACCAGTGCCGCACCCATCCCGACCGCATTGACATGGGGGATCGGTTTCGCTGCCGCGAATGGAACGACAGCTGTGAGGCGGGGGCCATCACATTCTGCGAACATGATGGCGGCCACGGCATGCCGCGTGGCTGGACCACGCTGGCACGGGACTTTTTCGAAGACACTAAGCGCTGAGCGGCTGCGCGGCTGAGCGCGTGCCTGTCACTTGCGTGCCGAAGGGCTTCTAAACCTTCACCCGCTCGGATTTGGGATCGTAAAGCGGTTTCATCGATGCCTCGGCCCGCACCCGGGTGCCTGCCACGTCAATCTCGTAGGTTGACGCGAGCACATCCGCCACCGCTTCACCCTTGCAGGGCACATAGCCCATACCGACCGCGGCACCCAGGTGATGGCCATAGCTGCCCGATGACAGGTAGCCGACAATCTCGCCATCCCGCACAATCGGCTCGTTGTGATAAAGCAGCGGCTCGGGGTCCGTCAGCTTGAACTGGATCAGACGGTTTTCGAGGCCCGTCTCTTTCTTGCGCAGCACGGCGTCGCGCCCGATGAAATCCGGCTTGTCCGTCTTGACCGCAAAGCCCAGGCCCGCCTCGAGCACATGGTCCTCGCAGGTGATGTCATGGCCAAAGTGGCGGAAGCCCTTTTCGGTCCGACAGGTGTCCATCATGTGCATCCCGCACAGTTTCAGGTCCATGTCCTGTCCGGCCTCATGCAGCACTTCAAAGACGTGACCTGCCATGTCGGAAGACACGTAAATCTCCCAACCCAGTTCGCCCACGTAAGTCACCCGATGGACCCGGGCGAGGCCCATGCCGATCTCGATCTGCTGGGCGGTACCAAAGGGGTTGGTGTCGTTGGTGAAGTCCGCCGGGCTCACGGCTTGCAGGAGCTTGCGCGCATTGGGGCCCATCACGGCCAGCACGCCTTCGCCTGCGGTCACGTCCGTGATAACAACGTTGAAGTCGCCCTTGTGCCGCATCATCCACGTCTGGTCGGCCAGCCGCGTGGCTGCTGGCGTGACCACCAGATAGCAGATCTCGGAGATGCGGGTGACGGTGACGTCCGCCTCGATCCCGCCCCGGTCATTGAGGAACTGCGTGTAGACGATCTTGCCCACCGGCACGTCATACTGCCCGCCGCCAACATGGTTCATGAAGGCCGTGGCATCCGGCCCCTCAACCCGGATCTTGCCGAAGGAAGACATGTCGTACATGCCCACATTCTCGCGGATCGCCCTGTGCTCTTCGGCGACGTTGTCGAAGAAGACCTGCCGTTTCCACGAATATTCGTATTCGGCATTCCGACCGGGCCGCGCGAACCAGTTGGCGCGTTCCCAACCCGCCAGTTCGCCCATCACCGCGCCATGTTGCAGCAAGTGCTGGTGGAACGGCGTGCGGCGCACGCCCCGGGCAGTGGCCTTCTGGCGGTAGGGGAAGTGGTCGGCATAAAGCAGGCCCAGCGTCTCGGTCGAGCGCGCGGCAAGGTAGGTCTTGTTGCCCATGAAGGGCTCCATCCGGCTGATGTCCACATCGCCCAGATCAAACGGCTTGTCGCCATCCTCCATCCATTGCGCCAGCGCCATGCCCGCACCGCCCGCCGACTGGATGCCGATGGAGTTGAAGCCGCAGGCGACCCAGACATTGTCCATCTCGGGCGCGAGGCCCAGGTGGTACGCATCGTCGGGGGTAAAGCTCTCTGGCCCGTTGAAGAACGTGTGGATGCCCGCTTCTGCCAGCATGGGCATGCGGTTCACGGCCGCCTCGAGGATCGGCTCGAAGTGGTCGAAGTCCTCGGGCAACTGGTCGAACTCGAAATCCTTGGGAATGCCGTTCACGGCCCATGGCTTGGCGTTGGGTTCGAACGCACCAAGCAGCATCTTGCCCGCATCTTCCTTGTAATAGGCGCATTCGTCGGGCACGCGCAGCACCGGCAATTGCTGCAGACCTGAAATGGCCTCGGTCACGATGTAGAAGTGCTCGCAGGCCTGTAGCGGCACGTTCACACCCGCCATGCGGCCCACCTGATGACCCCACATGCCCGCGCAGTTCACAACCATATCGCACGCGATATGGCCGCTGGTGCCATCTTCGCCCTGCCAGTCCACGCCGGTGATGCGACGCCCGTCTTTGGTCAAACCCGTGACGGCCGTGCGTTCCTGCACCCGCGCGCCCCGCTGCCGCGCGCCCTTGGCCAGGGCCTGCGCAATGTTGGCCGGGTCGCCCTGACCGTCGAGCGGCAGATACACGCCGCCCGTCACGTCGTCGATGTTCAGATGCTGATACCGGGCCTTGACCTCGGCGGGTGAGATTTCCTCGACCTCGACGCCAAAGGCGCGCGCCATACCGGCCTGACGGTGCAGCTCTTCGAGCCGTTCGTCGGTGAGGGCAGCGGTGATCGAGCCAACCCGCTTGAAACCGGTTGCAACACCGGTTTCGGCCTCCAGATCGCCATAAAGCTCCTGGCTGTATTTCGCGAGCTTGGTCATGTTGGCCGTCGCACGCAACTGCGCGATCAGACCCGCAGCATGCCACGTGGTGCCAGACGTCAGCGCCTTGCGCTCCAGCAAGACGACATCCGTCCACCCCAACTTGGTCAGGTGGTAGGCAACCGAACACCCGATGACGCCGCCGCCAATGATGACGACGCGGGCAGATGTGGGCAGGTCGGGCATGAAAAGGGCTCCTTAGACAATGGTGTGACCCGCGTCGCGCAGACGGCGGGCAATTTCAGCGATATGGGCGGGGCTGACTTCGCAGCAGCCGCCGACAATGGTGGCGCCTGCCGCGACCCAGCCCATGACGTGGTCGGCGTAGAGCGCGGGGGTGAAATCACGACGGGCTGTCAGGGTGTCGACCGTTGGTTTGGTCCCCAGAAAACCGTCCGATATCTGTTCGAAGCCGTTGGCGTAGGCGCCAATGGGAACCGGGGCGGTCTTCAGGGCGGCCAGAGCCGCCGGGATCACTTCGGGCGTTGAGCAATTGACGAGCAAGGCGGCCGCACCGTCCGTCACGCTCAGCACATCTGCAACCGGTTCACCTGAACGCAAAACCCCGCCGTCGCTGTCGTCCACGGTGACCGATATCCAGACGGGTTTGCCGCTCCCGCGTGCGGCGTCCAGGGCATCGCGGGCATGTGCAATCGAAGATACGGTTTCGTAGAGCAGAATGTCGACAGACGGTGCCAATTGGCGGACGATCTCGGTGTAGATCGACACGGCGGTTTCTGCGTCGGGATGTAGGTCGGGACGGTAGCTTGCGCCGATGGGGCCAATAGCACCGGCAATGCGCGGGGCGGTCCCAGACGCTTCGTCCAAGGCACGCGCGTAGAGCGCCTCGAACTGGTCCTCGACATCCGTGCCTTCCAGCCGGTCGCGCAGGATGGCGTAGGTGTTGGTCGTCGAAACGGTCGCACCTGCGGCGGCAAAGTCACGATGTATCTCGGCCACCAGACCGGGGCGGTCCACCATTACACGGGTGGACCACAATGGGGTGGGCGTATCGCCGGAACGGTGAATGAGCTCCTGGCCCATTCCTCCGTCAAGAAGGGTGATCTCTGCCATGCCTGTCCCTCGGTGGTCGCCGGAAACCGATGCGGTTTCCGGGCCGTTTTCCGTGTCGGAAAACGCCTACGCCCGCAACCTTTCGTTTTCAGGATCCCACAAGGGCTGGTCCGGCTGCACGGTGGCGGCATAGCGCTGCCCGTACATCTCAATCTCCAGCGATGTACCCGGTGTCGACAGATCCGTTCGCACGACGCCCAAGGCCACGGATGCATTGATCCGGTGCCCCCAAGCGCCCGAGGTGGTTTCGCCCACCACGGTGTCACCGCTCCAGATCGTGGACATGTAAGGTGCGTCCTGTGCGCCTGCGTCCACCAGCATGGTGACAAAGCGTTTCTTCGACCCTTGCTGTTTCTCGTTTTGCAGCGCGGCCTTGCCCGGGAAATCCTGCGGCTTGTCCAGTTTGACAAAGCGATCCAGACCACCCTCAAACATGGTGTAGTCAGTGGACAGGTCGCCCTTCCAGGTGCGGTAGCCTTTCTCGACCCGCATGGAGTTCAGCGCGTACATGCCGAATGGTGTGGCACCGGCGGCACGAATGGCCTCGTAGACCTGTGCGGCCTGATCGGTCGGCGCATGTACCTCCCAGCCCAACTCGCCCACAAAGGACACGCGCGCCATCTGCACCGGGACACCCGCCACGGTGGCGGACTGGTGCGTCAGCCACCCCAGAGACAGGTCCGCATCCGAGATGCCCGCAAAGAGTTCGCGCGATTTCGGACCGGTCACAAGCATCGTGGTCACATCGTTGGACAGATCCTTGAGGGTGACGCCCTCGGGCGCGCGACGCGCCAGCAGTTCAAAGTCATGCCACTGCGCCACAGCCGCGGTCATGATGGTAAAGTCATCCTCGTCGTGGCGGATCACCGACACCTCGGTCAGGATACGGCCCTGGCTGTCGGCAAAGTAGGACAGGTTCATCCGGCCTGCCTTGGGCAGGGCGCCGGTGATCTGCGTGCGCAGGAACTCGGCCGCGCCCGCCCCGCTCAGCGCAAAGCGCGAAAAGCCGCACATGTCGATCACGCCGACGCCGTCGCGCACTGCTTCGACCTCTTCCTTGATGCGCTGTTCCCACGGGCCCGTCCGATCCCAGGTGTGTGTCGCCTCCTCGGATGTGTCGTCGCCCTCCTTGGCAAACCAGTTGGCGCGTTCCCAGCCGTTATAGGCGCCGAACTGGGCGCCATCCGCTGCAAGGCGGGCGTGGTTCGGCGACAGCCGCTTGTCACGTCCTGCAGGCCATTCATGGTGCGGGAAATGCATCGCGTATTCGTGGCCATAGGTCTCGAGCGCCTTGGCCAGCGAATAGTCGTGGTCGGCATAGCCCGTATAGCGGCGCGGATCGACCGCCCACATGTCCCACTCGGTTTCGCCATGCATGATCCATTCGGACAGCACCTTGCCGGCGCCGCCGCCCTGCGCGATCCCGAAGGTAAAGCAGTGGCCCTCGAACGCATTCTTCACGCCGGGCATGGGCCCGATCAGCGGCAACCCGTCGGGGGCATAGGGAATAGGTCCGTTGATGTTGCGGCCCACACCGGCAGTGCCAAGGGCGGGCACCCGCTCCATCGCGTCCTCGATGTAGAATTCCAGCCGCTCCAGATCATCGGGGTAGAGCTGGAAGCTGAAATCCTCCGGCATCGGATCGTCCGGCGTGACCCAGTGCGCCTTGCAGTTCCGCTCGTACGGGCCAAGGTTCAGGCCGTATTTGTCCTGCCGCAGGTAGTAACTGATGTCCACGTCGCGGATCATCGGCATCTTGTGGCCCTTTTCCTTGGTCCAGGCCTCCAGCTCGGCGATTGGCTCGGTCAGGAAGTACTGGTGGGACATGACTACCATCGGCACGGTGCGCCCGCCGAAGGGCTTGAACATCTCGCCCACGCGCTGCGCATAATAGCCCGCGCAGTTGGCCACGAACTCGCAGCGGATGTCGCCCTTGGGCGTTTTCACGATCCACTCGTCACCATCCCGTTCGATGCCGGTCGCCGGACAGAACCGTTCGATCCGACCGCCTGCCTCGCGCGCGCCCTTGGCCATGGCCTGGGTCAACTGAGCGGGGTCGATATCGCCATCCAGCGGGTCCCAGAGACCCCCGGCCAGATCATGCGTTTCCATGAACGGGTTGAATTCCTTGAGTTCCGCGGGCGTGCACATCTGCATCTCGAGGCCCTGATACCGGCCCATGCCTGCGACCCGCTCGAACTCCTGCATCCGCTCCTTGCTGTGCGCCAGACGCAGCGCGCCGGTAACGTGGTAGTTCATCGGATAGTCAACGTCGTCGCCCAGCGTCCGGTACATCTCGAGCCCGTAGCGCTGCATGTTCATCACCGCCCAGGATGACGAGAAGTTCGGGCAGTTGCCCGCGGCATG
>CAZRUV010000108.1:0-11535 GCA_964603315.1 uncultured Rhodobacterales bacterium | reverse complement strand
GTGCCCGTCCTGTGCGCGTCAGGGCTTTGACGTGATCAAGACGGTCGAGACACTGGAAGAGCGGCTGGCGCATATCAAGACACCGATGAGCCTGAGCATCATCGGGTGTGTTGTGAACGGGCCGGGCGAGGCGCTGATGACCGATGTGGGCTGGACCGGCGGCGGGTCGGGACGCGGCATGGTCTATCTGGGCGGGGCCAAGAGCCACGCGATGGACAATGACAAGATGGTCGCGCACATCGTGGAGCAGGTTGAGAAAAAGGCCGCAGAGCTTGATGCGGCCGCTGCCGCGGAGGCGCAGGCGGCGGAGTAGACGGTTGTACGGCGCTGTTTGGCTGACGCCAAAGGCGCCCCGCCCACCGTCCCGTATCCGGCCGTGGCGCGTGTCCTTTCGTTTCAGCGGGCCTTGTCTAGGCGCAGCAAACCTTCGATATCCGCAAAGCTGGCAGTGGTGTCAGGGTAGGGGAATGTGCCGTCGGTGAGGGCGGCGCGCATCACTGCGAGCGCCGCGCCATAGGCCACACGGGCGAGACCGGAACCGACACTGATGCGCGCAACGCCCAGAGCGGCCAGTTTGGGCACGGTCAGGTCTGGGTTTGGCCCACCGACCAGAACGCTGACAGGGATGTCACCGGCGGTGTGCATAACGGCCCGGACATCCGCGTCGGACTTGAGACCGGGCGCAAAGACCACATGGGCGCCGGCCCGTGCAAAGGCCCGCATGCGGTCGCAGACCTGATCGAGGGTCAGCGTGCCGGTCAGCAACCCTTCGCTTCGGGCGGTGAGGACAATGCCGCTCTCGCTTGCGGCCTGCACCGCAGCCTCGACGCGCGCCAGCGCCTGATCAAAAGGGTAGATCGGATCGCCATCCGCATGGCCCAGATCCTCGATGGATACGCCCGCAAGGCCCGCCTGCGCCGCCTGTCGTACCGCTTGGGCGGCCGCGTCCGGACTGTCGCCGCCGCCATTTTCAAGGTCGGCAGACACAGGGACATGTGTCGCGTCATTGATCGCCGTGGCGGCGTTCAGCATGTCATCCAGAAACAGATCACCATTGCCTGCCGCACTGGCGAAGGCTGCCCCGGCGGAGGTGGAGCCCAGAGCCTGCGCGCCAAGGTTCTGCAACATCACCGCGCTGCCCACGTCCCATGGGTTTGGCATGACCAGCGGTGTACCGGGCACATGCAGATCGAGAAAAGCACTCATCGGTGTCTGCCGCCTGTCCGGCAGCGATTGCCGCGTATCCGCATGGAGCCGTTGCCAATGATGGCGGCAGGGTTGCCATTGGTGTTGGTCTGAACGGCTTGCCGTTGCGTCGCCGGTTTGCGCCTGCCGGGCACTCCCATAAACACTGTGGAACTGTCGCGCGGATCGACGCGAGACGCCTCCCGCCTCAATTCGGCCTCTTGGGCCCGCACGCAGGCAGGCGGAGCACAGCACCGTGCGGAGGCCACCGGGCTTGCCCGCAACATCGCCCTACCGCCGCCTCTTGGCAGCCCGTTCGGAGGCAAGGAGCACATCCTGCGCCCGTTGCCACGGGCCGGAGCCTTCGGCGAGCAGCCCGGTCGCGCGTTTGGCGTGAATGCCTGCATCCTCCAGCCGGCCGCGCAACGCATAGCGTTCTGCCGTCACAAGGGACGCCATGCCGCGCTGACCGGTGCGCGCGTAAGCCACGCTAAGGTCGCGCAGCATGATGCCGTCGCGGAAATCCACGCGGCGGGCGCGTTCCAGCGCCTGCAACGCAGCGCGATCATTGCCCGTAGCCAGCAGAGCGCGGCCATATCCGGCCTGCAGCAATCCGTCCCGTGGGCGCAGCTTTACGGCTTGGGCATGGGCGTTGACGGCGGCATTGAACTGGCGCGATTCCATAAGGATCTGCCCCTTCAGGTCGTAATAGAACGGGTCCTGGGGGCGCAGAGCGATGGCCTTGTTGATCGCATTTATGGCGCGGTTGGTTTCCGAGTTTCTGTGCCGCGCGACCGCCTCGCGCATCAGGGCGATGTCCTGCGCGCCGCTGTCCTTGAGGCGGCGCAGGGTCCAGCTGCTGCGGCGTTGAAAAGCCGTCATCTTGCCTTTGGCGCGCAGGAACCAGTAGTCGGCGGAGGTTGGCCCGTCCGTCTCGGCGCGGGCGGATGCGGCGGCGAAGGCCTCGATCGCGCGCAAACGGTCCCGGGTCAGGGGGTGCGAGCGCACGTAAGGATCCTGCCGCCCCACCGAAAGCGCCTCTTGTCCACGGAAAAGCTGCATGACGTCGAGCATGCCCGACACGGGCACGCCTGCGGCGCGCATGTAGCGCAAGCCAGACTGATCGGCCGAGCTTTCTTCGGCGCGGGTGTGGGCGAGAAAACGGCGCTGCGCCGTGCTTTGTGCGCCGATCGCGAGACCTGCGGCCGCTTCGCCACTGCCCGAGGCCGCACCGGCCAGGATCGCAAGCGCTGTGCCCAGGGTGGCGGCGGTGCGTGCAGTGCCCAGATTGGTCAGACGGCGGGTGATGTGGCCATTGACGATATGCGCGGCCTCGTGGGCAATCACCGCCTGCAGCATCGCGGCCCGGTCCATGCGTGCAATCAGGCCGGAATGAATAAAGATGGCGTCGTTTCCGATCACAAAGGCATTCAGTGAACCGTCGTTGACCACGAGGATCTTGGTGCCCGCGGAACTCAATCCGGCGGCACGCAAGATGGGGTCCGCCACCTGCGCCAGCGCGTATTCCATGTCGGCATCCCGCAGAAGCGACGCCGCGCGGGCGGGCAGGACGGCAGCTAAGAAGAAAAGCAGGATTGACGCCTGCCACAGAAGCCGATGAAAGGTCATGGGCCAGATCATAGGAGACCCCATGCGAAGCTCAAGCCGAAGCGACATCGATCCCTTCATCGTGATGGACGTGATGGAGGCGGCGCGTGCCGCTGAGGCGGCGGGCCGCCACATTATTCATATGGAAGTGGGGCAACCGGGCACGGGCGCCCCGCAGGCGGCGATCCGCGCATTGGACGCAGCCATGCGCGCAGGTCCCCTGGGATACACGGTTGCGCTTGGGTTGCCGGACCTGCGGCAACGGATCGCGCGGCTTTATGGCGAATGGTACGGGCTCGATCTCGATCCGGCGCGTGTTGTGGTCACCTCGGGCGCGTCGGGGGGCTTTCTGCTGGCGTTCAACGCGCTGTTTGACAGCGGCGACCGGGTGGGCATCGGCGCGCCGGGATATCCCAGCTATCGTCAGATCCTGCGGGCCCTGGGCTTTACCCCGGTGGACTTGCAGACATCGGATGCCAACCGGCTGCAACCGGTTGCAGCGGATCTTGAGGGTCAGGACCTCGCCGGGCTGTTGGTGGCGTCACCCGCCAATCCCACGGGCACCATGCTGGACCGGCCCGCCATGGCCGCGCTTGTTCAGGCAGCACACGGGGCCGGGGCGGCCTTTGTCAGCGACGAGATTTACCACGGCATCGAATACGAGGCCAAAGCCGTTTCGGCGCTGGAGGTCAGTGACGACGTCTACGTGATCAACTCGTTTTCCAAGTATTTTTCCATGACCGGATGGCGCGTGGGCTGGATGGTGGTGCCGCCCGACCACGTGCGGGTGGTGGAACGGCTCGCCCAGAACATGTTCATCTGCGCGCCCCATGCCAGTCAGGTTGCCGCGCTGGCGGCCATGGATGCGCACGAGGAGCTTGAGGACAACATGCGTGTGTACCGCGCCAACCGGGCGCTGATGCTGGAAGGGTTGCCGAAAGCGGGCTTTGACCGCATCGCGCCGCCGGATGGTGCGTTTTACGTCTATGCCGATGTGTCGGAGCTCACACAGGACAGCCGCGCCTTTGCTGCCGAAATCCTCGACCGGGCAGGGGTCGCGGTCACGCCGGGCCTCGACTTTGATCCGCTGCGCGGCCACCGGACGCTGCGCTTTTCCTATGCACGCAGCACCGAGGACATAGCCGAAGGCTTGCGGCGGTTGGCGGATTTCATGGCGACACGGTGACACGGGGGATTCCCGCGCGCGGCCGCTTGGCCTATGGTGCGGGCAAAACGAACGGGCACTGATGCGGGCGATCTTCACGGCATTTCTGATCTGGCTATCGGCTTTGGCCGCGCAGGCGCAGGACCTGAGCGGTCTGGCGCGGCTCGACCCGGCGAAGAGCGGCATCGAGGATGGCTGGTTCGGGCGCACGACGCTGACCCTGTCGCTCAGCCAGGGGGTCCCGTTTCGCGTGTTCACCCTCGACAATCCTGCCCGTCTGGTGGCTGACTTTCGCGAGGTCGATTTCACGGGCGTCCTGCCGGGCGATCTGCTGCAAGAGGCCGGGCACGTCACCGCGGTGCGATTTGGCCCGTTCCGACCCGGCTGGTCGCGCCTTGTGCTGGATCTGGCCGAGCCGATGCTGCCTGCAGAGATCGGCATGCCAGTTGACCCGAGCAGCGGGCGCGCGATGTTGAAGATCCTCATGAAAGCCGTTGATACGGAAGCATTTTCGCAAGCGGCGCGTGCCCCGGACGATGCCGAATGGGGTGTGCAGGCTGCCGCCGCGCCACCACCGCCCGCACCGGACAGTTTTGTTGTGGTGATTGATCCGGGCCATGGCGGCATTGACCCGGGCGCGCTGCGCGAAAGCACCAGCGAAAAGGACCTGATGCTGTCTGTCGGTCGGGAGTTGCGCGATGCGCTGCGGCGCGCGGGCGGGGTCGAGGTTTTCATGACACGGGATGAGGACGTATTCGTGTCGCTGCCCGGTCGCGTGGCGCTGGCGCATCAGGTCGGCGCCGATGTTTTCGTGTCACTGCATGCAGATGCGCTGAGCGAAGGGCAAGCACGGGGCGCGGCGATCTACACCCTGTCGGACGCGGCGAGCGATGCGGCCTCCGCGCAATTGGCCGCGCAGCATGATCGCTCGGACATTCTTGCCGGAATTGATCTCAGCGGGACAGACGATGAGGTGGCCCGGGTTCTGCTGGAAATTGCCCGGACCGAAACGACGCCACGCACGGATATGCTCGCCTCGGCCCTTGTGGATGCGATGCGCGACGCGGGCGGACCGATGAACAAACGCCCGCGCCGCGAGGCCGGTTTTTCCGTCCTGAAAAGTGCCGATATCCCGTCGGTTCTCGTTGAGGTCGGCTTTCTGTCGGACGCGCGCGATCTGGCAAATCTGCGCGACCCGGTCTGGCGCGCGGTCATGGTCGAGGCGCTGGCGAGCGGTATCCTCGCCTGGCGCGACAGCGACGCCGCGACGAGGCCCCTGATCCGGCAGTAACATCGGCGGCATCTTGCACGGGCAACCTTTTGACGGCGGCGCATCGGTGCCCTATGCTGAAGACCAATAAAAACGCGAGTAAAACACAGGCGGTGGGCCATGTTCCGGTTCGTTCTTTCCTTCTTTGGCGGGATCTTCACAGCCATCACGATGGGCGCGATGATGATTGCGCTGTCCATCGGGGCGGTCTTCTGGATGTACGGGCGGGACCTGCCCAGCCACGAAAGCCTTGCCCAGTATCAGCCCGCCACGATCAGCCGCATCTATTCGGGCGAGGGGCAGATCATCGATGAATTCGCGCAGGAACGCCGCCTTTTTGCGCCGGCCGAGACGATCCCGGATCTGGTGAAACAGGCGTTCATCAGCGCCGAGGACAAGAATTTCTACACCCATGACGGATATGACCTGCGCGGCATCGGCTCCGCCGCCTTTGATGCGGTCAAATCCCGTGGCCGCGACGTGCGCGGTGCGTCGACGATCACCCAGCAGGTGATGAAGAACTTCCTTCTGTCCGGCGACCGGCAGGCCGAGCGCAAGATCAAGGAGATCATCCTTGCCGCCCGCGTCGAAGAGGCGCTGAGCAAGGAAAAGATCCTTGAGCTTTACATGAACGAGATTTTCCTCGGTCAGAACTCCTACGGCGTCGCGGCAGCCTCCCAGACCTATTTCAACAAAAAGCTGAGCGATCTGGCCCCGCATGAGGCTGCGTTCCTCGCGTCACTGCCAAAGGCGCCCTCGGACTACCACCCTGTGCGCCGCAAGGACCGGCTGATGGCGCGGCGCAACTTCGTGCTCAAGGAGATGTACGAGAACGGCTATCTGACGCAGGCGGCCTATGAGGAAGAGCGGGCGATGCCGCTCAGATCCGTGCAGAACGGCGATTTCGAGAGCTTCAAGGCCGAATTGCCACCGCGCGACTATTTTACGGACGAAATCCGCCGCCAGCTGTCCGAGGACTTTGGCGAAGGTGAGTTCTTTACCGGCGGCTATACCGTGCGCGCCACGATTGACGCGGAGATGCAGCCGGTTGCGGCCAAGGCGCTGCGCACCAAGCTCGAGGATTATGACCGGGCGCAGGGCATTTGGCGCGGCACGGGCCAGAAGCTGGAAGGGGCAGATCTGGAAAACTGGGCCGAGGCCTTGCCGGCGCTCACGGTGCCGCGTGACGTGGACCTCAACGGTGTCTGGCGGCCAGCAGTCGTGCTGGCGGTCGAGGATCAGCAGTTGCAGCTTGGTATTGAAGGCTGGACCGATATCGAACCTGCGCCGGTGGTGCCCCGCGAGGATATCAAGTGGCTCAAGGGCAATTTCTTCGACAATTTCGAAGTGGGCGATGTGGTGCATGTGCGCGCCATGACAGCGGACGCCGACGGGTCGTTCATCCGCTGGTCACTGCGGCAAATTCCGCAGGTGCAGGGTGGGTTCGTTGCCATGGACGTGGAAACGGGCCGCGTGATCGCCATGCAGGGTGGGTTCAGCTACCAGCACTCGGTCTTCAACCGTGCAACACAAGCCAAGCGGCAGCCGGGATCGTCGTTCAAACCCTTTGTCTACGCGGCTGCGCTCGACAGTGGCTACACGCCTGCCACCATCGTTGTGGACGCGCCGATCGAGGTGAACACACCTCAGGGCCTGTGGCGGCCCAAGAACTCGTCGAACAAGTTCTACGGACCCACGCCGCTGCGTACGGGCATCGAACAGTCGCGAAACCTGATGACCATTCGCCTCGCAGAAGAGGTCGGGATGGAAGTGGTTGCGAGCTATGCGGATGATTTCGGGGTGTATGACCGGATGCGACCGTTCCTCGCCAATTCGCTGGGTGCAGAAGAAACCACGCTGTACCGGATGGTGTCGGCCTATGCGATGTTTGCCAATGGGGGCGAGCGTGTAAGGCCCACGCTGGTGGACCGGGTGCAGGACCGCTTTGGCCGCACGGTGTATCGTCACGACGAACGCGACTGCGTGGAGTGCACGCGGCTCGCCAGCCTCGATCCCGGCTTCAGCCCCAAGATCTTGTCGAACCGCGAGCGTGTGATGGACCCGGTGACGGCCTACCAGCTGACATCGATGATGAAGGGGGTCGTGGATCGCGGGACGGCCCAGTCGATCCGCCTGCCGGTGCCGATTGCGGGCAAGACCGGGACAACCAACGACACCAAGGATGTGTGGTTTGTCGGCTTTTCCAGCAACATCGTGGCGGGGTGCTATATCGGCTACGATCAGCCGCGCCCGTTGGGTGGATCGGTGTCCAGTGGCCGCACCTGCGGTGGTGTTTTTGCCGAATTCATGAGCGAGGCCATCAAGAAATATGGTGGCGGCGCGTTTGAAGTACCGGATCAGTGCGAGTTCAAGAAGATCGACCGGTTTTCGGGCGCGCGGCTGAGTGCCGAAGCCTCGGGCGACAATGTCGTGGCGGAATGCTTCCGTGAGGGTGAAGATCCGATCTTTGGCATCACCTTTGACGGCGGCTTTGCCATGGGGGCCGACCTGCCGCTTTTCGAAGAGGTGGGCGGTGGTGGTCGTCAGGTGACCACCTCGACCGGCAAGAAGGCGATTGTGGGCAACAAGGCCAATTTCGGGTCGCTGAGTTCGGGTGGGTTGTACTAGGAATGACGCGTGACGCGCGTGTCCGGGATGCGATCCCGGCCACGACGCCCCACCCGCCATCCCTTTTGCCGCTGCGCCTTGTGACCGCGCGGACCATCGGCTATTCGAAGGCTCTGTAAAAGGAAGGGTCTCATGCGCGCCGAAGTTCAGAACATCGTTGAAGAGATTGAAAAATCGCTCGATCTGCTGGCGCAGCGGCTGGACGTGGACACTGCGCAGCATCGGCTCGAGGAATTCAACGCCCGCGTTGAGGATCCGAACCTCTGGGACAATCCGGACGCGGCCCAGAAGCTGATGCGCGAGCGGCAGATGCTGGTTGACGCGATGGAGACCCATGCCCGCATCAAGCAGGACCTGACCGACAATATCGAACTCATCGAACTGGGCGAGATGGAAGAGGATGCCGAAGTTGTGGCGGACGCGGAAGGCGCGCTGAAGGCGCTGGCTGAGACGGCGGCACAAAAGGAGCTTGAGGCGCTGCTGGACGGCGAGGCCGACGGCAACGACACGTTTCTCGAGATCAACGCCGGCGCAGGCGGGACCGAAAGCTGCGACTGGGCTTCGATGCTGGCGCGCATGTATGTTCGCTGGGCCGAAAAGAAGGGTTACAAGGTCGAGCTGCAGTCCGAGCAGGGCGGCGACGAGGCTGGCATCAAATCCGCAACCTACAAGGTCTCGGGTCAGAACGCCTATGGCTGGCTGAAATCGGAAAGCGGGGTGCACCGGCTGGTACGCATTTCGCCTTTCGACTCGGCCGCCAAGCGGCACACGTCCTTTACCTCGGTTTGGGTCTATCCGGTGGTTGACGACAATATCGAGGTCGAGGTGAACCCGGCCGATATCCGGATCGACACCTACCGATCTTCGGGGGCGGGCGGGCAACACGTGAACACCACCGACTCGGCTGTTCGGATCACGCACCATCCGACCGGCATTGTCGTAACCTCGTCGGAAAAGTCGCAGCACCAGAACCGGGACATAGCGATGAAGGCACTGAAGAGCCGGCTTTATCAGTTGGAACTGGAGCGTCGCACAGCCGATATCAACGCGGCCCACGAGGCCAAGGGGGATGCAGGCTGGGGCAACCAGATCCGGTCCTACGTGTTGCAGCCCTACCAGATGGTGAAGGATCTGCGGACCAATCACGAAACCTCCGACACCAAGGGCGTGCTCGATGGGGATCTCGACGGGTTCATGGCAGCCACCCTCGCCATGGACGTGAGCGGCAAGAGCCGGGCCGAGGCGCAGGGTGATTGAGACGCGCGCGCGTCTCGCATGGCTGAGCCGTTCTGTGCATGCGCAAACAGTGATCGGGGCGGCATTGGCCTGCGCTCGCGTTGTCGCGAATGGGTTTGTGTCCGGGGGCGAGCGGTTTGTCGGCAAAGATATCTGGGTGATATTGCCGGGCACGGTCCGAGTGCGCAGGACGCATCATGGAATGGAACGCGCGTTCGTTCCCATGGTTGGCACCGCAGACGCGAGAACGCCCGGTCGCGGCGGGGCTACAGGATGAGCGTGGACCCCGGCCAAGGCGCCCTTGCGCTGTCCCGCGCGCTGGCCGCGCGAGAGATCAGTGCCGCGGCATTGATGCAGGCAACCCTTGATCGGATCGAGGCGGCCAATGGCGCGGTCAACGCGATTGTGTCCCTGCGGGACGGCGACGCCCTCATGGCCGAGGCGCGTGCGGCGGATGACGGGCCGCGTCGCGGCTGGTTGCACGGCATTCCGATCGCGATCAAGGACCTGGCCAATGCGGCCGGGCTGCCCACTTCGATGGGTTCGCCGATTTTTGCCGGACAGATTGCCGCGCGCGATGACATCATGGTGGCGCGGTTGCGGGCGGCGGGCGCGATTGTCATCGGCAAGACCAACACACCGCAATTCGGGCTTGGATCGCACAGCACCAACCCTGTCTTTGGCCCGACGCGCAATCCCTACGACGTGACCCGCAGCGCGGGCGGATCGTCGGGCGGGGCAGGGGTTGCGCTGGCCTGCGGAATGCTCAGCGTCGCGGACGGGTCGGACATGATGGGGTCCCTGCGCAACCCGGCGGGCTGGAACAACGTCTATGGCATGCGCCCGACCTGGGGCCTCGTGCCCTCGGAACCGCAGGGAGACTCCTTCCTGCACCAACTTGCCACCAACGGCCCCATGGCGCGGTGCCCGCGTGATCTGGCGGCCTTCCTGGACACGATGGCGGGTCTCGACCCGCGTCAACCGCACGGCGTCGCCCAACCGCCCAGCCTGCCGCATCTGGATGGACACCTGACGGGCCAGCGGATCGGCTGGCTGGGCGATTGGGGCGGGGCGCTCGCCATGGAAGAGGGCGTCCTGGCGCTTTGCGCCGACGCGTTGGCACAATTCGCGGACATGGGGTGCGAGATTGCGGCACTTGATGCGCCATTTGGCCGCGATGGGCTGTGGCAGTCGTGGACGACGCTTCGCAGCTTTGCCGTTGCGGGCAGTCTCGCACCGCTTTACCGGGATCCGGCGCAACGGGATCAGTTGAATGCGCAGGCGCAATGGGAAGTGTCGCAAGGCCTTGGCCTGTCCGCGATGGATGTGCACGCAGCCAGCGTGATCCGCACCAACTGGTTTCAGGCCGCAACAACCCTGTTCGAAACATATGATGTGCTCGCTCTTCCATCGGCGCAAATGTGGCCCTTTGACGTGACGCTGGATTGGCCGCGCAAGATCGCAGGCGTCGCAATGGACACCTATCACCGCTGGATGGAGGTGGTCGTGCCCGCCAGCCTGATCGGCTTGCCGGCCGTCTGCGTGCCCGTGGGCTTTGGCGGGCCGGATGATCTGCCGATGGGACTGCAGTTGATCGGGCCACGGGGCAGTGACGCGCGCCTTTTGCAACTGGCCGAAGCGTGGCATGAGGCGACCGACTGGCCGGGCAGGCGCCCGCCGTCGCTCTGATCAATCGGGCGGTTCACGCCCCAAGTCGATCAGTGCGGCACGCAGGACTGCCGCATCGTCATGCCCGGTTTCCAGTGCAAAGACATAGGCTTGCGTCAAAAAGAACCCGCGCGCATCTCCGTCTGCTGCATCTGCGGCTTGCCGGTAGAGTGCGACAAGCGCCACACGGTCCCCGGCTGCGTGCGCAGCAAGGAGCCGCGCATCAAGATCGCTCATTCCGCGGCGCGCGCCTGCGACCTGTGATGTTGCACGCGTGATGCAACCCAGGCGTGGAACATGTGCGTTGGCCCGTCCATGGCCGGTGAGAAACGGCCACCATCAAATGCAGGGGCGTGACGACCGCGCTGCATGCCCTCGACGACAAAGATGTCTTCTTCGAACACCACTTTCCACTGTTCGGTGTTGCGTGCGCGCAGGTCGGGGTCGGTGTCGGCCTCCGGGTAAAACAGGTGGATGCGTTCCTGCGTGTGGCCGGGCCCCTTGGGTGTGAGCACAATGGCAAAGGCGTGGTCGCGGTGCACACCCAGAAGCACGTTGGGATAGGCTGCGATATACTCCGCGGCGGTGTCCCATTTGGCCGACAACCCGTCAAAATCGCGGAATGTCTGGCCCTCGGGGCCGGCGAGTTGGCGATACACATGTGTGCCCTGCCCGGAATACCGGTCCGCGGCCTCGATATGATAGTGATCCTCAAGCCGCGAATAGCTGTTGAGCCCGGGGTGCACCCACGGCAAATGGTAGCTTTCGCAATAAT
>CAZRUV010000107.1:0-11570 GCA_964603315.1 uncultured Rhodobacterales bacterium | reverse complement strand
CGAAATGACACCGACAAAAGCGCCAAAAACAAATCTCGTCATAAACAGTCCTCCCTGATTGCGGCCGTTTTTCGCCCGCTTGCGCGACAAGGTAGCGCGGGGGGCACAGGCTGCCAAGGGGCGGGTCAGAGGGCTGAAACAGACGCGGTAATCGCGGCCTCGGTCAGCTCAAAGTCTTCGGCGGTGAGCGCCAGAGAGGGGTAGAGTTTCGTCGGGCTCTTGAAGACGCCGTGGGCGCGCAAGGCGCTGTTGTAGCGCGCGTTCATCGCGTGATCTGCGGCTTGGGTGTCGCGGTATGTGCGCACGTCCGCGTCGGTAAAGACGATGTCGAAAAGGGTCGGATCGCCCACCACGCGATGAGCGATGCCGGCCGCATCCAGCGCCCGGCTCTGCATATCCATCAGGCGCTGTCCGTGGGCGCGCAATTGGTCATAGGCCCCATCACGGCGCAGCACCTCCATGGTCTTGAGGCCTGCCGCCGCGGCGACCGGGTTGCCCGACAGCGTACCAAGCTGCATCAGCCAGCCTTCGGCGCCCACCTTTGCCTTGTCGAAATGCGCCATGATATCGGCGCTGGCGACGGTGGCGGCGAGCGGAAAGCCGCCGCCGATAATCTTGCCCAGTGACGCGATATCCGGCGTGACACCGTAAAGCTCTTGCGCGCCGCCATAGGCGAAGCGGAAGCCGGTGACGATTTCGTCGAAGACGAGCAGCACGCCGCGTTTCGTGCATTCGTCCCGGAGGGCCTGCAGATAGCCCGGTACGGGCGGGATCACCCGTTGTAGCGGCTCGACGATGATGGCGGCCACCTGGCCCTCGAATTCGTCGAGCAGGCTGCGCATGTAGTCGATGTCGTTGAAGGGCGCGATCAGGGTCTCTTCGGCCACGGAAGGCGGGATGCCGGCGCTGTCGGGCACAGCCTGCGGAAAGTTCACGCGCTGCGCGGGCGCAAGGCTCATCTGTGCTTCGGCGCTCATGCCATGATAGCCGCCCTCGCATTTGATGATCCTCGTCTTGCCGGTATATGCACGCGCGAGCCGGATGGCGTACATGTCCGCCTCCCCGCCCGAAGAGACGAAACGCACCTGTTCGGCGCAGGGCACCGCGTCGACGATGGCTTCGGCCAGGGCGATCCCGAGGGCGTTGTTGGCAAAGAAGGTCATGCCCCGTGGCAATTGTTCGAGAACGGCGTCCATCACCTCGGGGTGGCCATGGCCCAGCAGCATTGGGCCGGAGCCGATCAGGTAGTCGACATATGCGTTGCCGTCTTCGTCCCAGACCCGGGAGCCTTCGCCTCTGGCAATGATGATGCCGGGGTCGAAATTCCCGAAACCGCCGGCGGGCAAGACGGCTTTGGCGCGGGCGATCCAGTCGGACTGGCTGTGCGTGATGTTCATCGCGGTGGTCCTTTTGGCGGGTGAAGGGAGCCTCCGGCGGGAGTTTATCGGGCAAGATGAAGGTGGATCATGCGAGTTCGAGGACCGGTGGGCCGAGGGTGTGCGTGTCGACGGTGATGCCAAGCCCGGGGCCACCGGGCGGTGTGATGCGACCCGCGCTACGGCTGGGCGTGTCGGGGGCAAGGCGCGGCGCCACGTAGCCCGACAGATCGCAGGTGTTAAGGAGGTATTTCGGGTCGGTGCTGGCGGCGAGGTGCAGGGCGGCGGCCGTCACGATGTCGGAGCCCCAGGTGCATTCGACGCACATGCGGGTGCCCAGATGTGTGCAGAGGTCGCGAGCGCGGCGCGTGGCGGTCAGTCCGCCGAATTTCGACAGCTTCAGGGCGACCGCATCGAGGGCGCCCTTTCGGTGCGCTTCGAGCAGCGTGTCGGTGTCATGGGCCAGTTCGTCCAGCTTCATCGGCAGGCCGGTGGCGTGGCGCACGCGGGCGCAGGCGTCGAGTGTTGCGCAGGGCTGTTCGAGCATGACGTCGAGATGTGCAACGGCGCGGGCCACGCGCGTGGCCGTCAGCGGATCGGCCCCGCAATTCCAGTCACCATAGACCAGCGGACCCGGACCCACCGCCTCGCGCACTTTGTGCAACCGCTCGACATCGGCCTGCCAGTCGTCATCGGCTCCAAGCTTGGCCTGGAACTGGGTCATGCCCTGCGCCTGTGCCTCGCGGGCGATCCGGGCCATCTCGTCCGGGGCCACACAGGTGATGGAGTGATAAAGCGGCAGGCTGTCCTGTCGCTTGCCACCGAGCAGTGCGTGCAAGGGCAGCCCCGCCGCCTGCCCAATCAGGTCCCAGAGCGCGATGTCGAGCGCGGATTTGGCGTAGCGGTGATCCATAAGCCAGGCGTCGGCGTGCGCCATGAGTTGCTCCGGCCCTTGCAGGTCCGCGCCGATCAGGACAGGTGCCAGCTCTTGCAGAACTGGCCCGACGCCGCGCGCGTAGGCGGGCAGGTAATGCGGGATCGGGCAGACCTCGCCCCAGCCGCTGAGACCTGCGTCGGTGTCCACGCGCAGCACGACCGTTTCGACCGTGTCGCAGGTCTTGCCATCGGCCATGTAGTAAGTGGCGTGGCTGGTCAGTGGCACATGCCAGAGGGTGAGGCCGGTGATCTTCACTTCAGTTCCACTTCGACAAAGGACATGGGGCGAGCCCCTGCATTGATCACATTGTGCTCAACGCCCGCGTCGCGGCGGTAAGCCTCGCCTGCACGTACAGGGACCTCGCGGCGGGTGCCGCCAGGCTCTTCCAGCCGCATGTGGCACTCGGTGATCGTTGCAATCACGTCGTCGAACCCCTGCACGTGCCAGCCGGTCTCGACCCCCGGCGCAAGGTCGAACCGCGTCACGCAGACGCGCGCATCGTCAATCAGTTGCGTGGCTATGGCTTGCGTCATGAATACACCGCCACGGGATCGCCGAGTGCGTTTTCATCTGGGTGCGTGCCGAGGCCGGGTGCTTCGGGCAGGTGCAGGTGACCGTCCGCGTTGCGCGGCCCCCTGCCCGCCGCGATGTCCACCGTCAGCATATCCTGACACGCCCAGACCGCGAGGCGGTTGGCATCGGGGATGGTGGCCGCGAGGTGCAGTGCCTCTGTGTCGGCCAGCACCGAGCCGCCAGTGGCCATGACAAACATGTCGATGCCGTGGGCCAGGGCGATGTCGCGCATGCGGGCCGCCTTGGTGAGGCCACCGACGCGGTTCAGCTTGATGCCGAAGACCTCTGCCAGACCGTCGCGGGCAATGCGGGTGGCGTCCTGCAAGGTCACGAGGCTTTCGTCGACGCTGACAGGCGCGCTGTGCAGGGGGCGGATGGCAGCAATGTCGTCAAGCGTCTCGCAGGGTTGTTCGAACATGACGGCAAGGTCTTCGGTCGCTTGCATCACGCGCAAGGCCTGTTGACGCGTCCAGCCGCGGTTCACGTCATAGAGGATGATCTCACCCGAGGCCTTGTGCGCCTCCACATCGCGGATGCGGGCGATGTCACGCGCCACATCGCCGCCGATCTTGACCGAGTGTGCAACGTAGCCCCGGTCACGGTAGCGTTTCAGGACGTCGCGGGTCTCTTCCACCGTCTTGGCGCCAACCGACGAGGCAATCGGCGCGGGCGTCCGCGACCCACCCCCCATCAGATCCGCGATTGGCAGGCCCGCGGCCTGCCCTGCGATGTCCCAGCACGCCATGTCGATGGGGGATTTGGCGTAGAGATGCCCGGGCAAGGCCAGATCCATCGCCCGCTCCACGTCCAGCACCCGGCGCGGGTCGAGGCCAAGGACAAAGGCGGCCATCGTCTCGATCCCGGCACGGATACCGGGGCCATGGGCAGGCACATAGGTATGCCCCCAGGGCGTGCCCTCGCCCCAGCCGGTGAACCCTGCATCGGTCTCGACCTTGACCAGAGTGGCGTCGAGGTATTCGAATTTCAGCCGCCCGCCCGAGAGCCAGTAGGGATGCTCCAGCGGCAGGTCGACCTGATAGACGGAGATGCGGGTGATCTTCATGGGATGACGACGATGTTGCCGATATGGGCCTTGTCGATGAATGCCTGCTGCGCTTCGCGCAGGTCGGACAAGGGGTATGTGGCCGCGAGCAGGGGCTTGATCTCGCCTCTCTCGATGTAACCGACGAGGTCACGAAACACGTGCGGCGGCACGACCGTCGACCCGGTGAAGGTGAGATCGCGCAGGTAGAACGTGCGCAGATCCAGCGACACGAGCGGACCGGCAATGGCCCCGGAGCACGTGTACCTCCCCCCGCGCGCAAGCACGTCAATGACGGTGCTGAAATAGGGCCCGCCCACGATGTCCGACACGACCGTCACGGTGTCCCGCCCGATGGCGGATTTGAGCGCCTGGCCGAGAGAGGCCGGGGCGCGTGGCAGCAGCGCGTCCGCGCCGAGCGCCGCCATGTCGTCATGTTTGCTTTCGGAAGCCAGCCCGACAACCGTCGCACCGCGACGCTTGGCCAACTGGATCACCGCAGACCCGACGCCGCCCGATGCGCCGGTGACGAGGACCACATCCTCGGGACCGACGCCGGCCCTGTTCAACATCCCCTCTGCCGTAGTGTAAGAGCATGAAAAGGTTGCGAGTTCCGCGTCACTGAGGTCGCTTTTCACCGCCATGACATTGCGCCGATCCGCCGTGGTGTACTGCGCAAAGCCGCCGTCGCGCTCGCTTCCGAAATAGCCCGTCTTGTCCCGGTTTTCCGGATCGTTCCAGTCCCGCTGCCAGCAATCCATCATCACACGCTTGCCGATCAGGCCCGCATCGCCATGTGCACCCACAGCGACAACCTCGCCCACCACATCCGCGCCCTGAATGCGCGGAAAGGTGATGGGCGCGCCGCCCCAGGACGGGTCCTCTGCATCGACCGCGTCGTAGCCCTCGCTCGTGGTGGCCTCGGTCACGGCCTTGGAGTACCAGCCCGAGCGCGTGTTCACATCCGTGTTGTTCAACCCGCAGGCCCCCACCCGGATCAGGACATCGTCCGCGCCGATCTCGGGCATGGGCCAGTCGGTGTGGAACCGGATCGCGTCCATCCCGCCATGTTCGTGCAGGACAAAGGCGTTCATGGTGGTCGGCAAGATCATTGGGCAGGCTCCGAAATGGCGTCAGTGCGGGGCAGTAGGCTGTCAGGATCGTAGGCGGGCGCCCCGAGGACCCGTGCCGATCTCGGCACGCCCGCGATCACCACGTCAAGGGCCGTGCCGGGCACGGCCGCGGCAGGCGTGACATAGGCAAAGGCGAGGATCTTGCCGACGGTCGGGCCAAAGGCGACGGAGGCCGTGGCACCCACGGGCTGACCATTCATGAGAACCGCCTCGCCGCCATGACCGTCGTGCGCGCCGTCCGGTTCAATCTCGAGATACGCGCAGACCCACGCCATGTCCGGCGTGTTGAAGGTATGAGCTTTGCCGAGGAAGTCCTTGTCTTGCCGCGCAAATCGCAAGACATCCGCTTCGGCCAACGTCACTTCGTTCGTCAATTCGCCAGCGCCCTTGAACCCCTTTTCCATGCGCATGGCGTTCATGGCAAAGGAGCCGTAGTCGGTGATCCCATGCGCCGCGCCGGCCTGCCACAGCGCGTCATAGACGGCCAAAGCGTGCTCGGCTTGCATGTGCAACTCCCACCCCAACTCGCCCGCATAGGACATGCGCATCGCCCAGACCGGCGCGCCAGCAACGGTGATGTGTTGCGCCGACAACCATCGGAAGGATGCATTGTCGAGCCGTGCGTCGGTGCAGGCTGCAAGGACGTCGCGGGACCGCGGCCCATTGATCGTCAGCGCGGCCCAGTCCGTAGAAAGGCACACAATCTCAATGTCTTCCCCGGCACCATCCATGTTCAGATGGTCCAGCAACCGCTGTTCGAAAAACGCGGCGCAGACGAGGTAATACGTGTCGGCGGCAAGCTTCACGACGGTTGTTTCCAACTCGATCCGTCCCCGTCGGTTCAGCATGTGCGTAAGGGCAATGCCGCCGGTCTTTCGCGGCAGTCGGTTTGCGCAAAGCCGGTCCAGCAGCGCCTCTGCCCCCGGGCCAGACACCTGCACCTTGGAAAATGCCGTTACGTCCATGATTCCAACGGCTTGTCGAACGGCTTTCACCTCGTTCGCAACAACGTCATGAACCACCGTGCGCCCAAACCCGTAGTGATCGCGCTGTTCCACATCGCCGCGCGCAAACCAGCGCGGACGTTCGTGGCCGTAGATTTCTTCGAACACCGCGCCCTTGGCTTTGAGCCGGTCATGGAGCGGCGACGGTTTGACGGGGCGCCCCGCCAGCCTGTTGAAATGGGGAAACGGGATTTCATGGCGCAGGCAGTAGTCTTCGCGCGCCTTGATCACTTGCCAGGGTTTGTCGGCATAGGCGCCGAAGCGGCGCGGATCAAACTCGCGCATGGAGATATCGGCGGCGCCATGCACCATCCAGCGCGCCAGTTCGCGGGTCAGCCCCGGCCCCCAGCCGATGCCGATCTGCGTGCCGCAGCAGCACCAGTAGTTGCGCACGCCCGGCGCAGGGCCAATCAGCGGGTTGCCGTCCGGTGGATGCGAAATGGCCCCATGCACCTCGCGTGTGATCCCCAGATCGGCAAAGATCGGCATCCGGTTCAGACTTTCCTCGAGCCACGGCATGATCCGGTCATAATCCGCATCAAAAAGCTCGTTCTCCGCCTCCCACGGGCAATGATCCTCCCACACGGTGTTGGGGTTTTCCTTTTCGTAGATGCCGATCAACCCGCGCTTCTGCTCCATCCGGATGTAACCAGAGACCTTTCTGTCGTCGCGGATCACGGGCAGTTCCCGGTCAAGGTTTTCAAATTCCGGCACTGGCTCGGTCACGAAATAGTGGTGCGTCATCGAGGTCATCGGCAGTTGCAGCCCCGACCATTCACCCATCTGGCGCGCATAGGTGCCGCCCGCATTGACCACATGTTCGCAGGTGATCGCGCCCTGCTCGGTGTCGACCACCCATGCGCCGGTGTCACTTTGGGTGATGTTGGTCGCCCTGCAGCGGCGGATGATCCTGACGCCCTTGACCCGCGCGCCCGCGGCCATCGCCATGGTCACATTCGTCGGGTCCACATGCCCGTCATCCGGTGTGTGCAGCACGCCCAGCACGCCGTCCAGATTGTAGAAGGGGTGCAAAGCCGCCACCTGCGCGGGCCCCACCAGTTCGATGTTGAACCCCAACGCCCGGCCCACGGACAGCGTGTGCCGCAGCCAGTCCATCTCATCCTCAGTATAGGCCAGCCGGAACGATCCGCAGCCATGCCACGTCACCGCCTGCCCCGTCTCCGCCTCCAGCGCACCGGAATAAAGGCCGATGTTGTAATCCACGCATTTGCCCAACCCAAAGCTGGAGGTTGAATGGGTGATCTGCCCCGCCGCGTGCCAAGTGGAGCCGCTGGTCAGTTCCGCCTTTTCCAGCAGGACAACATCCGTCCAGCCCTCATGCGCCAGATGGTAGGCCAGACCGACCCCCATGATGCCGCCGCCCACGATGACAATGCGGGCCTGACTTGGCAGGGACTGGGTCATGATGCGAATCCTTCCGGCGCATGTGCGATTTTGACTTGGCAGGCTAGTGACACAAATGTACCGTCGTCAATCATGAATGACACAAATATGCCGCACACCATTCTGGACCGCCTCACCGGAGCGCTGGACACCATGCCGCCCCAGGCGCGCAAGGCGGCCACCTATGTACTGGAAAACCCGGCCGATGTGGGTGTCAGCACGGTGCGGGAAATTGCCGAAGCGGCGCGCGTCACGCCCAACACGATGATGCGCATGGCGCGCGCGGCGGGGTTTGATGGCTATGACGATTTCCGGACGCCGTTCCGGGATGCGATCCGCGCGGGCGCGGCGAGCTTTCCCGATCGCGCCCGCTGGTTGCAGGACGTGGCCGGCGTCGGCGCACTGGGTGGTCTCTATGCCGACATGATAAAAAGCGCTTTGCAAAACATCGAAGACACGTTTGCAAACATCACGGAGCCGCAGCTGGAACAGGCCGCGCGCGCGATCTGGAATGCCCGGCGCGTGTTTGTCCTTGGCGTCGGCGTCAACAATTCCAACGCGCGCAACTTTGTCTATCTGGCCTCCACCGGGATGGTCGATTTCCACGCCATCCCCCGCCCAGGCTCGTCGCCCATCGACGATCTGGCCTGGGCGGACAGCCGTGACGTGCTGATCGCCATCACGTGCAAACCCTACCGCGCCGAAGTGGTCGAGGCTGTGCATCTGGCCCGCGAACAGGGCATGACCATTGTGGCCCTGTCGGACAGCCCCGCCTCGCCGATCATTCGTGCCAGTGACCATGGCTTTGTCCTTGCCGCGGACACGCCGCAGTTCTTTCCGTCGAGCGTCAGCACGATCGCCGTGCTAGAAACCCTGCTCAGCTTTGTCATCGCCGTTGCCTCCCCCGAAATCGTCGAACGCGTCGACACCTTCCACGCCAGACGGCACCGTTTGGGCATCTACGAGGAGCCCGGGACATGACAACACGGTCGCTTGCCGCGCGTTACTACACGGACCCGCAGGTGTTCGAAGCTGAAAGGGCGGGCCTCCTCGCCCGCACCTGGCAGTTTGCCTGCCACGCCAGCGACATCCCGAATCCGGGCGACTACACGACCTTCGAGATGGCCGGCGAGAGCCTGTTTTGCATTCGCGGCCGCGACGGTGAGATCCGCACATTCTACAACGTCTGCCAGCACCGCGCGCACCAGCTCGTCCAGGGCTCTGGCACCACCCGCGTCGTCGTCTGCCCCTACCACGCCTGGACCTATGAGCTCACCGGCCAGTTGCGCGCGGGTCCCAACCTCACTGCAGTCCAAGGCTTTGACAAATCCGCGATCTGCCTGACCGAGGTCAGCACCGAAGACTTTCTGGGCTTCGTCTTCGTCAATCTCGATCCTCACGCCAAACCCATGGAAAACTGGTTCCCGAATGCCCGCGCCGAACTCGCCGAATGGGTGCCGCATCACGCGCAACTCAGGCCGCTGGAATGGGTCGAGATCCCGGAAAACTGCAATTGGAAAGTGTCGGTCGAAAACTATTCGGAATGCTACCATTGCAGCCTCAACCACCCCACCTTTGCCACCGGGGTGGTCAAACCCGAAACCTACGACATCCAGCCCCAGGGCTACTGCCTGCGCCACACCACCGAATGCCAGAACCTTGACGCGATGACCTACGATATCGATTCAGGATTTGCGCACAGCCACGAATACTCTTCGTGGTTTCTCTGGCCCATGTTCTCTTTTCAGGTCTACCCGGGCAATGTGCTCAACACCTATCACTGGCGCGCCATCAGCGCGGATCAGGTCGTCGTCTGGCGCGGGTGGTACAGCATCGACGGCGCGGATGACGAAGCCATTCGCCGCCTTGCGCAGCAGGATCGTGCCACCACGGTCGAAGAGGACATTCACCTCGTCGAAAGCGTTCAACGCGGGTTGCAGTCGCGCGGCTATGTGCCCGGCCCGCTTGTCGTCGACCCGGGGTGCGGCGTGAATTCGGAACACTCTATCCTGCATCTGCAATCCTGGATGCGCGCCGCCGTCGACGGCGGGCCATTTTCTGACACAGAAAATGGGACAGAATTTGTGTCAAATTCTGGCGCCGACAGGTAACACGCGTATCGCCGAACCCTGAAAGGACCGCCATGAGCCTCTTTGATGAAGACCTGTTTTTGACCGGCCTCGCCCAACGCAAGAGCACGCTGGGCGCGGAATATGTGCAGAAAAACCTCGACGCCTCGGACGCGTTCAACCGCCCGTTCCAGGAGGCGATGACCGCATGGTGCTGGGGCTTTGGCTGGGGCGATGACGCGATAGATGCCAAGACCCGCAGCCTGATGAACCTCGCGATGATCGGCGCATTGGGCAAAATGCAGGAGTGGGAATTGCACTGCAACGGCGCCATCAACAACGGTTGCAGCGTGGAAGAAATCCGGGCGGCGGTGCATATGGTTGCGATCTATTGCGGCGTGCCGCAGGGCCTCGAATGCTTCCGCGCCGCGCGCAAGGTACTGACCGAACGCGGGATGTTGTAACGGGTTCGTGATTCTGAACCGTGGCGCTGCCCGACGTGGGTCCGAAACATAATGTCGCATGGACCCGCAGGAACAGTGCGAAAGATGCGCGCAACAGCCGCCGGATCTACAGCCGCGCCCATCTCGCAGCGTTGACATTCAAGGCATCGAAAACACACGAAAATTTGCCCTCTTGCTCCCGCGATTTACAGTTTTTCGCATTGAGGGGAAACAGATTTACAGCAAAACCGTTTCATACCAGCGTCTTATTTCTTTCTTTTCAGCTTTGCGTATGATCCACGCAGCGACACGGGGCACAGCCGCACAGCGCAGGAGGAGCGCAGCTGCAGCATCCGCCTCGGATCAGGACAACGCGCCAGAACGACCAGCGGAGGACCCTCATGACCGTCACCCATGCGCCAAGCGCCGCATTTGCCGACAACGCACATGTCGACGCCGCCAAATATGATGAGATGTACGCAGCCTCCATCGCTGACCCCGACGCCTTCTGGCGCGAACACGGGGCGCGCATCGACTGGATCAAGCCGTTTTCCACGGTCAAGGACGTGTCCTACGAATACGGCAAGGTGTCGATCAACTGGTATGCGGACGGCACGCTGAACGTCTCGGCCAATTGCATCGACCGCCATCTGGAAACACGTGGAGATCAGACCGCGATCATCTGGGAGCCTGACGATCCCAACGATTCCGCGCAGCACATAACCTACAAGCAGTTGCATGCCGAAACATGCAAAATGGCCAATGTCCTCAAGGGTATGGGCGTCGGCAAGGGCGACCGTGTCGTGCTCTATCTGCCGATGATCCCGGAGGCCGCCTATGCGATGCTGGCCTGCACGCGCATCGGCGCCATTCATTCGATCGTATTTGCCGGCTTCTCCCCCGATGCGCTCGCGGCCCGCGTTGCGGGTTGCGACGCAAAGGTGGTGATCACTGCCGACGGCGCGCCGCGCGGTGGCCGCGTCACCAACCTGAAGGACAACGTGAACCAGGCCCTGATCAACGTGATTGATCCAACCAAGTGCCTTGTCGTCAAACGCACCGGCCAGCAGATCGCATGGCGCGACGGGCTGGATTTCTGGCTTCACGAAGAGGCCGCGAAAGCGGGCGATGAGTGCCCGCCCGAGGAAATGGCGGCCGAGGATCCGCTGTTCATCCTCTACACATCCGGCTCCACCGGTCAGCCAAAGGGCGTTGTGCACACGACCGGGGGCTACCTTGTCTATGCCGCGCTCACGCACGAGATCACGTTCGACTACCATGACGGCGACGTTTACTGGTGCACAGCGGATGTGGGATGGGTCACGGGCCACAGCTATATCGTCTATGGCCCTCTGGCCAACGGCGCCACGACGCTCATGTTCGAGGGCGTGCCCACCTACCCCGATGCCTCGCGCTTCTGGCAGGTCTGCGAAAAGCACAAGGTGGCGCAATTCTACACCGCGCCCACCGCGATCCGCGCGCTGATGGGACAAGGCGATGACTTTGTCACCAAATGCGATCTGTCGTCGCTCAAACTGCTGGGCACGGTGGGCGAGACGATCAACCGCGCAGCGTGGAACTGGTACAAT
>CAZRUV010000106.1:0-11634 GCA_964603315.1 uncultured Rhodobacterales bacterium | reverse complement strand
GGCCGCGAGATTTTCGAGACCTGGTACAAGATGATCGCGATGCTCCAGAACGGCCTTGATGTGTCGGGCGTGATCACGCACCGCTTTGCCGCGACAGAGTTCGAGGCCGGATTTGCCGCGATGATGTCCGGATCATCCGGCAAGGTCGTGCTGGACTGGTCTCAGGCGTAGGCCGGTTCCAGCGGCACACGCCCCTTCGCCGTCAGCAGCCAGACCTTGTCCCCTTCGAATACGGCGGCGGTCAGCGGTTCGCCGTAGCCTGCTGCGGTGTCGAGGTTCACACGGTTCCCGTAATGGGTCGCATTGCGCACGGGCGTGTGCCCATGAACGATCAGCTTCGGGTGCGGCTTTCTGAAATTGTGGAACTCCTGCCGGATCCAGAGCAGGTCCTCTTCGTCCTGCAAATGCAGCGGCACGTTCGGGCGGATGCCCGCGTGGACAAAGAACACGTCGTCCGTTTCAAAGGTCAGCGGAAGGGTGCGCAGGAAATCCAGATGCGCCTGCGGCACAAGAGCCAGCGCTTCGGCATGCACGTCTTTCTCGCGCCGGTCGGGGCGAACGTCCACACCGTAGGATGCCAGCGTCGTGTCGCCGCCCAGCCGTTCGTGCAGCCAGTAGAGCGACACCATCATGTAAGGATCGCTGCGCGGCGGCACCTCCATGAACCACTCGAACATACGGTCGTGATTGCCCTTCAGGAACGTCCAGTTCCGCCCTTGCGCCTTGCCCTCGACCAGCGTGTCGAGAACGGCGGCGCTGTCGGGGCCCCGGTCGGTATAGTCGCCAAGGAAAACGATCTGCGCGTCCGCGCCTCCGTCCGCCTCGATGAGGTGCAGGATGCGATCCAACTGGCCTTTCTGGCCATGGACGTCGCCAATAGCATAGATGGGATTGGTCATTCCAAAATCACTCGAACAAAAAACACAGCAGCGCTGTCAGCCTTACGGGGATTCGCGTCGCTTGGCGAGCATATTGGCGTGACATCGCCTGGACCAATCGTCGCTGGTGGCGCCCCGGAGATGGTCAACAGCTCCGGGGTGCATTGCTTTGGTCGCCGCCGTTCGGCGTGACACGTCAGGCCACGTCAAATTCCAGCGGCTTGACCTGGGTGAACTGACCCGTGCCGCGCAGGGTTTTCAGGACGTCCTCGGGGATCGGGTTGTCCACATAAAGGAGCGCAATCGCCTCACCGCCGACATCCGCACGGCCCAGGGTAAAGTTCGCGATGTTGACGCCGTTGGTGCCCATCGTGTTGCCCAACAGACCGATGATGCCCGGCACGTCCTCGTTGGTGGTGTAGAGCATGTGCGCCCCGATCTCGGCGTCGATGTTGATGCCCTTGATCTGGATAAAGCGCGGCTTGCCGTCGCTGAAGACAGTGCCAGCAACGGACCGCTCGCGTTTGTCGGTGACGACGGTCACCTTGATGTATCCGTCGAAGGCACCGGACTTGTCCTGATTGGTGGTCGAGATCTGAATGCCGCGTTCCTTGGCCACAACCGGGGCGGACACCATGTTCACATCCGGGTTCGCCTTTTTCATGATGCCTGCGATCACACCGCAATTGAGCGCATCGAGGTTCATGCCCGCAACGACACCATCATAAAGGATGTTGATCGCCTTGATCGGCTCATCGGTCATCTGGCCGGTGAAGCTGCCCAGATGGCCTGCGAGTTTGAGCCAGGGGCCCATGACCTTGGCCTCCTCGGCGGTGACCGATGGCATGTTGAGCGCGTTTTCCACGGCGCCGGTCAGCAGATAGTTTGCCATCTGCTCCGCCACCTGAAGGGCCACGTTTTCCTGCGCTTCGGTGGTCGCGGCGCCAAGGTGGGGCGTCACAACCACGTTGGGCAGGTTGAAGAGCGCGTTTTCCTTGGCAGGCTCCTCGGCGAACACGTCAAAAGCGGCACCGGCCACGTGGCCGGATTTCAGCGCCTCGGCCAGAGCGGCCTCGTCCACGAGGCCGCCGCGCGCACAGTTGATGATGCGGACGCCCGGCTTCATCATCGCGATCTTCTCGGCGGTGATCATGTTGGCGGTCTGTTCGGTCTTGGGGACGTGCAGGGTGATGAAATCGGCGCGCTGCAGCAGATCGTCCAACTCGACCTTTTCCACGCCCATCTTCTCGGCCTTTTCAGTGCCGAGGAACGGGTCAAAGGCCAGAACCTTCATCTTGAGACCGCGGGCGCGGTCGCAGACGATGCCGCCAATGTTGCCTGCACCGATCACGCCCAGCGTCTTGCCGGTGAGTTCGGTGCCCATGAACTTGGACTTTTCCCATTTGCCGGCGTGCGTGGATTGTGACGCTTCGGGGATCTGGCGGGCGACGGCAAACATCATGGCGATGGCGTGTTCGGCTGTGGTGATCATGTTGCCGAAGGGCGTGTTCATGACGATCACACCCTTTTTGCTGGCCGCGTCCTTGTCGATATTGTCGGTCCCGATGCCAGCGCGGCCGATGACCTTGAGGTTGTCGGCGTTTTTCAGGATCGTGGGCGTGACGCGCGTGGCAGAACGGATGGCGAGGCCGTCATACTGGCCGATGACATCGGCCAGCCTGTCCTTGTCCTTGCCGAGGTCGGGTTCGAAATCGACCTCGATGCCGCGATCCTTAAAGATCTGAACGGCGGCGGGGGACAGTTTGTCGGAAATGAGAACTTTGGGCATGGTTTTGTCTTTCGTTGCGCTCATCAAGCCCTTGCGTGCTTTCTTCGCGAAGAGGGCCCGAAGGGCGCGATTGAGCGTTGGGTCAGGCGGTGATTTCGGTTTCGAAGGCGTGGGCGAGCCAGGGCAACATGGCCTCGATATCCGAGGTCTCGACCGTGCCGCCGCACCAGATGCGCAGGCCCGGAGGCGCGTCGCGGTATGCGCCGATGTCGAGCGCGACGCCTTCGTCAGCAAGGCGTTTGGCGACGGCCTTGGCAAAGGCCGCACCGTCAGCGATCCGCGCGTCGGTGAATTTGAGGCAGACGGACGTGGTCGACCGCGTTGCGGGATCAAGCGCCAGGTTGTCGATCCAGTCATGATCCGCGCAAAAGTCGAAAACTGCCTGGGCATTCGCGTTGGCCCGGGCAATCAGCCCCTCGAGACCGCCAACGGAGCGCGCCCAGTCGAGCGATTGCAGGTAGTCTTCGACGCAGAGCATTGAAGGTGTGTTGATCGTGGCCCCTTCGAAAATGCCGTCGATCAGCTTCCCGCCCTTGGTCAGGCGGAAGATCTTGGGCAGGGGCCAGGGCGGCGTGTAGTTTTCCAGCCGCGCCACGGCGCGCGGGCTGAGGATGAGCATACCGTGCGCGGCCTCGCCGCCCAGCACCTTTTGCCAGCTGAACGTGGTCACATCGAGCTTGTCCCAGGGCAGGTCCATGGCGAATGCCGCCGAGGTTGCGTCGCACAGGGTCAAACCCGCGCGGTTCGCCGGGATCGCGTCGCCATTGGGCATGCGCACACCGGATGTTGTGCCATTCCAGGTAAAACAGACGTCATGGTCGTAGTTCAGCGCGGACATATCCACGATTGCGCCATAGTCGGCCGTGTGGACCTTGTGTTCGATCCTGAGTTGCTTGGCCACGTCGGTGACCCAGCCTGCGCCAAAACTCTCCCATGCGACCATTTCTGCGGGGCGCTCGCCCAGCATCGTCCACATCGCCATCTCGTAAGCGCCGGTGTCCGAGGCGGGCACGATCCCGATTTTGTAGTCGGCGGGCACGCCGAGAATCTCTCGGGTCTCTTCGATGGCCGCCTTGAGCTTCGCTTTGCCTGTCGCGGCGCGGTGCGAACGGCCGAGGGGCGCGTCAGCCAAGGCATCGAGCGTGAATGTGGGGGGTTTGGCGCAGGGGCCAGACGAAAAACGCGGATTTGTCGGCCGCGTGGCCGGAGCAGTGAGAGCCATCAGATGTTATCCTTACAGATATGCGCCCTTCGTTGGGGAAGGGTGTCCCGCCGCCGCACTTACGGGTCAGCGTGGGGTGGTGCAACTGCAAATCCGGCGCTATAGCGCCGCTTGAGCACATATTTGCGACATCTCTGTCGCCTTTCGGAAACTCGGCGCGCCATGTTCATTTGTACCCTTCTGACCGACCCCGCGCAGCGCGGGCTTGAGCCTGCGCTGGTCGACAGCCTGCGCAATGCCTGGGGTGGGGGTGATGTGGAATGGCTTGCCGTGGATGAGGCGGCCGCGTTCGACCTTGCGGATATGCCGGACAACCGGTGGGATGTATGGGCGGACGTGCAGCGCCTTGGCGTTGATCTGGTGATCCTGCCCGTGGCAGGGCGACGCAAGCGGATGCTTCTCGCGGACATGGACAGCACCATGATCCAGCAGGAATGCATCGATGAACTGGCGGATGTGGCAGGTGTTGGCGACCGGGTGAAAGATATCACCGCGCGCGCCATGAATGGCGAGCTGGATTTCGAGGCGGCAATCCGCGAGCGGGTTGGCCTGCTGCGGGACCTGCCCGAGACAGTGATCGCGGACGTTCTGGCCACGCGTATCACCTATGTGCCGGGCGGTGCGGTTCTGCTGGCGACGATGAAAGCGCAAGGCGCCTATGCGGCACTTGTGTCCGGAGGGTTCACGGCCTTCACATCGGTTGTCGCCGCGCGTCTGGGATTTGACGAGAACCGCGCCAACAGTCTGCTGGTCGAGGACGGCCGTTTGACCGGTGAGGTTGGCATGCCGATCCTCGGGCAGCAGGCCAAGGTTGATGCGTTGGAAGAGATCACCACGCGCCTTGGCCTCACCGAGGCGGATGTGCTGGCGGTCGGGGACGGGGCCAATGATCTGGGCATGTTGGGGCGCGCGGGAATGGGTGTGGCGCTGCATGCGAAACCGGCGGTGGCGGCGCAATGTGATGTGCGGGTGAACTTTGGCGATCTGACGGCGCTCTTGTATTTGCAGGGCTATGCGCGAGACGAATTTGTAGCGCCTTAGGGGGCCAGCCCCCTCGGCCTTCGGCCTCACCCCCGGAGTTTATCCGGCAAGATGAAAGCGGATCAGCGAATCGTGGTATGATCGCCCCAGCCAACAGGGAGGGAGGGCGCGATGCCGGATTTCATTTTTGCCTATCACGGGGGGACGATCCCCGAGACGCCGGAAGAGGGCGAAAAGGCCATGGCGGCCTGGGGTGCGTGGTTTGAGGCCATGGGAGAGAACGTCGTGAATGGCGGAAACCCGGTGGGCCAATCGATGACCGTAACGGCGGATGGTGTCGCTGGAGATGGCGGTGCAAACCCGATTTCCGGCTATACCATCGTGCGGGCGGACACGCCCGAAGCAGCCTGCGACATGGCCAAGGGCTGCCCGATGGTGGCGGATGGCACAGGCTCTGTCGAGGTCGCCCCGCTGATCGAAATGTAAGCGGTCAGAGCAGGTCGGGGGCTGCGCGCATGTGGCCCGTGACCTTGCCATCCCAGTTTCGGATTTCGCCATTGGTGTAGGCGATGGCCTCCGGGTGGAAGCGGTCAAGCGCGCCGTGACGGACCAGCAGTTGCGCGATGGCGCATTCGGCGGCGCGGGTGGCGCCGTCAGCGACCTTGAGCGCGATGCCCAGACGCTGTTCCGGCAGGATCGCGACGAAGAACCCTTCGGCGCCTGTCTTGATGGCGACCTTGTGATGCATTGCGCGCATCAATCTGGTGCAGGCACGGCCTTCGCCTGCGACCAGTTCGGGATGGGTGGCCATGGCGCGGGTGAGGTTGAAGGCGGCACTGCCGTCGCCCGCCGAAGCGAACCTGGCCATGGCGCGGGCCATGCCGTGCAGCGTGCTTGCAAAGTTTGGCGCAGAGCAACCGTCGATGCCAAAACCCGGTGAGGTCTCGCCGGTCATGCGTTCGAACGCATCGCGGCAGGCGCGCTGCACCGGATGGTCGGGGTCGACATAGTCGGGGCCTGCGCCCAGATGTTTGGCGAGTGTCAGAAAACCGGCATGTTTGCCCGAGCAGTTGTTGTGGATGCGGCAGACCGCGCCACCTTCGCGGATCAGGGTCTCGTGCACCTCGGCATCGCGGGGCATTTGCGGGCCACAGCAAAAATCGTCATCGGTCCGTTCAATGGCGGCAAGCCATTCTGCAACCGGATCGAGGTGGATGCGCGCGGCATTGTGCGAGGCGCAGGCCAGTGCGAGATGGGTCGGTTTCAGATTGTGGACATTGGCCGCGCCGCTTTCGATCAGGGGCAGGGCCTGGATCATCTTGGCAGAGGACCGGGGCAGGACAATAGCCGACGGATCGCCCCAGCTTTCGACGATATCGCCGCCTGCGTCGCACACCACGGCGTGCCCCATGTGAACGCTTTCCAGAAAGGGTCCGCGCCAGATTTCGGCGAGCGGCGCGGCGGGTCCTGCGGCATGGGGCATATTTTTTCCTCACGTCTTGGCGAAAAGCTGCCAAATCTTCTTTCCAGCGTCGCGCGTTTCACGTTAATGTGCCACTTGTCGAGAAGAAATATCGCTGCGGCAACAGATTGCGCATCAATGACGCGATCATCGCGGTGGATCGAAATTGAGGTTTGGACAGCTTGGAGGCTGTGACGATGGGATTTTTTGGAAATCTGGCCAAAGGTGTCGGCGCGTTGTCGCTGGTGGCCGGGTCTGCGGTGGCGCAAGAGGCGACAAGCACGAACCGGGTGGCCGCCAAGACGGACTGGAGCGTCTTTGTCGAGGACAACCCGACAGAGTGCTGGGGCGTCGCGACGCCAAAGGAACAGGTGAACACTCGTGATGGGCGGGTTGTCGCGGTGACCCGTGGCCAGACCTTGTTGATGGTGTTTTACCGCCCGAGCGCCAATGCAAAGGGGCAGGTCGCCTTTACCGGCGGCTATCCGTTCCAGTCGGGATCGACGGTGAATGTGAATATCAGCGGCAACGAGTTCGAGTTTTTCACCGATGGGGAATGGGCCTGGCCCGCGACGGTGGCGGATGATGCCAAGATCGTGACGGCGATGAAGCGTGGCGCGGATGCGGTCGTGACGGGCGTTTCGAGCCGGGGCACACAGACCAAGGACACGTTCTCGCTTCTGGGGTTCACGGCGGCTGTCGAGGATGCCGAAACGCGCTGCGGCGGGTAACGCATAGCGCACACCAAATCACGAGACCGAGAGGGGCTGTGCAGCGATGCACGGCCCTCTTTGCGTTTGGGACAGTTGGGAACTGTGCGGTCCACATCTAGATGTCAGGTGTCATTTTGAAAAGGAGACTGACATGGTCACCACCACCGTACACACTCTCGACACCGCGCCGGACGCATCCAGACCGTTGCTTGAAAACTCGATCAAGGCCTTTGGCCGGTTGCCCAGCCTGCATGGCGTCATGGCGGCGAGCCCGGGCCTTCTGGAAGGGTATCAGCACCTGCACCGGCTGGCGATCGAAGGCACGGCCTTTACTCCCGAAGAGCGCACCGTGGTCTGGATGACTGTCAACGTCGCCAATGCCTGCCACTACTGTGTGCCGGCCCATACCGGGATTGCCAAGCGCGAGAAGATTGACGATGCCATCGTGAACGCCTTGCGTGACGAGACACCGCTGCCCGCGCGGTTGGAGGCGCTTCGGACATTCACGCTGGCTGTACGCGAAACGCATGGGCGGCCCGGTCAGGCGGCCATTGACGCTTTTTTTGCCGCCGGATTTGACGAGCGGGCCATTCTGGATGTGATCCTGATCGTGGCGCAGAAGGTCATGTCGAATTTCACCAACGCGATGTTTGACACGCCGACGGACGCGGCCTTTGCCCCGTTTGCCTGGACGCCAAAGGCAGTCGCGGCGGAATAGGGTTGGACCGGGGCTCTGCCCCCAGACCCCCGGAGTTTATCCGGCAAGATGAAGCGCAGGGAATCCCTTTTGATTGCCTGTGCTTTTCCTATATAGGGGCGCATCACCCGGTCAGATTTGGATACTGGTATGGCTGACGCGCCGATCACGCAGGATGTTTTGACGATCCCCCGGAAACTGCCGGAGGGGCCGGTGAACCTTGTCGGGCTGACACGGCCGCAGTTGCGCGAGGTGCTGATTGCACATGGCACGCCGGAAAAGCAGGCCAGGATGCGGGTCGGGCAGATCTGGCAGTGGATTTATCAGTGGGGTGTCCGCGACTTTGACGCGATGACGAACCTGAGCAAGGTCTATCGCACGCAGTTGGCCGAGGCCTTCGTGATCGAAATCCCCGAGGTCGTGTCGAAGCAGGTGAGTGTGGACGGCACCCGCAAGTGGCTGGTGCGGATTGCGGGCGGGCACGAGGTCGAGGTTGTCTATATCCCCGAAGAGGATCGGGGGACGCTGTGTGTGTCGTCGCAGGTGGGCTGCACGCTGACCTGTTCGTTTTGTCACACGGGCACGCAGAAGCTGGTGCGCAACCTGACAGCGGCAGAGATTGTGGGCCAGGTGATGATGGCGCGGGACGATCTGGACGAGTGGCCGGTGCCCGGTGCCCCCAAGGACGAGACGCGGCTTTTGTCGAACATTGTGCTCATGGGCATGGGCGAGCCGCTCTATAATTTTGAGAACGTGCGCGACGCCATGAAGATCTGCATGGACGAAGAGGGTATTCAGCTGTCGCGGCGGCGGATCACCTTGTCGACGTCCGGTGTCGTGCCGGAGATAGAGCGGACCGCGAATGAGATCGGGTGCCAGTTGGCGGTGTCGTTCCACGCGACGACAGATGCGGTCAGGGACAAGCTGGTCCCGATCAACAAGCGCTGGAATATCGAGACGTTGTTGGCCGCGCTCAAGGCCTATCCGCGCGGACGCAATTCAGAGCGGATCACCTTCGAATACGTGATGCTGAACGGCGTGAACGACACGGATGCGGACGCGCATCGGCTGGTGGAATTGCTTGATGGCATTCCCGCCAAGGTGAACCTGATCCCGTTCAACGAATGGCCGGGCGCGCCTTACACGCGGTCCTCGAACAACCGCATCCGCGCCTTTGCGAATATCATCTATCAGGCGGGCTATGCCTCGCCGATCCGGACGCCGCGCGGCGAGGATATTCTGGCCGCCTGCGGTCAGTTGAAGTCCGCGACCGAACGGGCGCGCAAGTCAAAGCGGGAAATCGCGGCCGAGGCGGGCCTGTCGAACGGGTAGGGCTGTGGCGTCTTTTGCGCCGGCGCTGTGATGTGTCCGGTGGGCGGATGGGCTGCTGGCCGTCTGTTCCCAAGTTCGCCACAATTGGCCGTAATAATTTCCAGATCGTGAACGATTGTTGCCTTGCACTGGGTGCAGGTTCGACCGTGGGAAAACGGAAATTGGAGCGACAGAAACATGTCGATCATTGGAAATAAGGATCAGTTCGCCGCGGCACATGTGTTGGAATTGGTGAGCCGTGAGCGCGGCCATGCCCTGTCCCGGCGCGAGTGGAAGCACCGTCTGGCCGGCATGGGCTATGGCATTCGCGAAACGGATACAGGGGCCGTCGTGGAAAGCCTGCCGCATCACGTGCCGATTTGCGCCTTGCCGGCGGAGCTGTGCGCCTAGAGGCGACGCAAGACCGTTCGCGCCAGAAGCGCGCCGGCACCCAATGCCAGTCCGACGGCGAGTGTCGGATGCTTGCGTACCGCGTCCTGGCCGGCTTTGTAGGCGTCAGATGCCTTTTGCCCGGCCGCTGCGCGATAGGCGTCCGCGCGGGCACGGGCCTGTTCTGATACCGATTGGGCCGTGTCTTTGGCAGCGCTCGCCTTGTCTGCGGCGAGGTCTGCAACCATGCTGGCCAGCCGTGCCAAATCTGCGCGAACAACCTTCAGCTGTTCGGCCACATCCTCGGCCTGAGCCTTGTCCTGTGTCTGTGTCAAAACGGACACCTCCTTGGGCTGTCGCCCTCACCCGACCACCTATATGGGGAAGAAGTGGCGCGTTTTCAACGCCCTGGCACTGATCCGCGTTTTGAGGTGTCGCCCCAGCCATCGATTGTGGCAATCGCCTCTTCGGCGGTTTCGACAAACCGGAACAGGTCCAGGTCGTCCGCCGAAATGGTGCCAGCCTCCGACAAGGCATCCCAGTTGATGATGCTTTCCCAGAATTCGCGGCCAAAGAGAAGGAAGGGCACACGCTCCATCCGGCCGGTCTGGATCAGCGTAAGCGCTTCGAACAATTCGTCGAGCGTGCCAAATCCGCCCGGAAAGACGCAGATCGCGCGGGCGCGCATGAGAAAGTGCATCTTGCGGATCGCAAAGTAGTGAAAATTGAAGCACAGGTCTGGCGTGACGTAGTGGTTTGGCGCCTGTTCGAAGGGCAGAACGATGTTGAGCCCGATGGATTGGCCGCCGGCATCGACAGCGCCGCGATTGCCCGCTTCCATCACGCCGGGGCCGCCGCCGGTCACCACGACGTTTTCGCGCCCTCCGGACGCCATGGACTTTTCGGTCATCAATCGGGCAAAGCTGCGGGCTTCGTCGTAGAAGCGGCTCAGATCGGACAGGGTTTGCGTCCGCGCGTTGTCCTTGTCCACAGGGTCGGGAATACGGGCGCCGCCAAAGAGAACGATGGTGGATTCGATGCCCGCCTCGTTCATGAGCATTTCAGGCTTCAGGAGTTCCAGTTGCAGCCGGACCGGGCGCAGTTCGTCGCGGCACAGGAATTCTTCGTCAGCAAAGGCGAGCCCGTAGGCAGGTGAACGCGTCTGCGGCGTGTCTGGCACACCTTCGGCGGCCTTGCGATCCGTATAGGCGTCGCGGAACGGGCTCTGGCGGTCGTCTTTCATGGCGGATCTCCTCGCATTCAGAGATCATTAACCTTGTCGAGGCAGCCTGACCATATGCAGCGTATCAGTTTTGAAATTTCCCAAGACACGCTCGCCGCGCTGATCAAGACGGCGGACAGGGAAACGTCCGATGTCGGGTCACTGATCCGCGAGGCGATCGAGCGCGATTTGTATCGCCGTGCGCGCAAAGCGAAGAAGGTTCATCCTGATGAGCGCTCGCTCGCGCCCTTGCGTGCGCTCCTCGCTGATGACTTCGCGTTTGCATCCAGTTGGCCTGACCTGCAAAACCGTTTGCAGGCCAAGGGCTACGCCTTGCGCGGCGCAGGCGGAGGCCTGATCCTGACCCGGCTTGACGGGACCCGTCTCGCAAAGGCGTCTGACATTGGGTACAGTCACACAAGACTGATGCGAAGGTTCGCCGACCCTTTTCCAGGTCCGTACGCACAATACGGCGGTTCTGTCCGCTAACCGTTGCGCCCCGCGCCCGCGCCTCGTATAGCGCTGCAGAACAGTCGGGAGGGGCCAATGTCCAATGCACAGCTAGAGACCGCCATCGAAGCCGCATGGGAAGCGCGGGACACGATCACGCCTGCCACGTCAGGCGAGCAACGTGAGGCGATTGAAGACACGCTGAATGCGCTGGACAGCGGGGCATTGCGCGTGGCCGAACGCCAGAACAGCGGTGATTGGCACGTCAATCAGTGGGCCAAGAAAGCGGTTCTTCTGGGCTTCCGTATCAAGGACATGGAACAGCAGGATGGCGGCCCGCAGGGCGGCGGCTGGTGGGACAAGGTCGACAGCAAGTTCAAGGGCTGGGGTGACAACCAGTGGAGGGCCGCAGGATTTCGCGCCGTACCGAATTGCGTTGTCCGTAAATCGGCATTCATCGCCCCGGGTGTGGTGCTGATGCCGTCATTCGTGAACCTCGGCGCCTATGTGGACGAAGGC
>CAZRUV010000105.1:0-11750 GCA_964603315.1 uncultured Rhodobacterales bacterium | reverse complement strand
GCACAATCCTTTATCTCGGGCGCGATCTCCAAGACGATCAACATGCCCAATGATGCGACCATCGAGGACTGCCAGCGCGCCTATGAGCTAAGCTGGTCCTTGGGTGTGAAGGCCAACGCGCTCTACCGCGACGGCTCGAAACTGTCGCAGCCGCTGGCCGCAGCCTTGGTTGAGGACGACGAAGAGGCCGCCGAAGTGCTGGAAAGCGGTGCGCCCGCCGAAAAGGCTGCCGTACTGGCAGAAAAGATCGTCGAAAAGATCGTGGTCAAGGAGATCGTCAAATCCCACCGCGAAAAGATGCCGCAGCGCCGCAAGGGCTACACGCAGAAAGCCATCGTGGGCGGCCACAAGGTCTATCTGCGCACGGGCGAGTATGAGGACGGCAATCTGGGCGAGATCTTCATCGACATGCACAAGGAAGGTGCGGGTTTCCGGGCGATGATGAACAACTTTGCCATCGCGGTGTCCGTGGGCCTGCAATACGGCGTGCCGCTGGAGGAGTTTGTGGACGCGTTCACCTTCACCAAGTTCGAACCGGCGGGCATGGTGCAGGGCAATGACAGCATCAAGAACGCGACGTCGATCCTCGACTACGTGTTCCGCGAACTGGCCGTTTCCTACCTCGACCGCACGGATCTCGCGCATGTGAAGCCCGAGGGCGCCACATTCGACGACATCGGGCGCGGTGAAGAGGAGGGCGTGTCCAACGTCTCGGAAATCTCGGAGACGGCGGCGTCCAAGTCTCTGGAAGTGCTGAAACAAATCAGCTCGACCGGCTATCTGCGCAAGCGCCTGCCGCAGGACCTCGTGGTGCTGCAGGGCGGCATGGCCGAGGGGTCCATCGACGCCGAGGTCGCGCTGCAGACACTGGTGCCCGAAGTGGCGGTGAACGCAGGGATGGCGGCCTCCTCGACAACCGTTGCGGCGGCGACGACGCCGATGGACGCGCGGACCAAGGCCAAGATGCAGGGCTACGAAGGCGAGGCCTGCGGCGAGTGTGGCAACTACACGCTGGTGCGCAACGGCACCTGCATGAAGTGCAACACATGCGGCGGCACCTCTGGGTGTAGCTGAATAGGAGGGCGGGATATGAATTGGATAGATCCGGCGGATTTCGGCTTTGTTAAAGCGAAACCGAGCAAATCACACGGTGGTGTCACCGATTTTGAAGCTATTGGTTGCTACGGAGGCGTGTTGATAGTTGGAGACGGAGAAGAAAATCAAGTTCCGTTCAAGGCTTCCAAAATCAGGACACAGGGATGCGTCGAAGGTGTTCGCGTAATTGACGCGAGCAACATCACTCTTGAGGATTTTGAAGCAGTTGAATGTCAACTGGCATTGTCAGCTGATAGTGCAAGGAATCTTGCCGTCCTAGGAATGAAAATAGACGGAAAGTCGTTCGAGGATTTTGTCGGCGACTTTGAAACACTGGCGGTCTGGTCTGTTGATGATTGGTACAGTGTCGGTCAGATGCTCCGCGAATGCGAAACCCAAAATAGGATGCATAAGCTGAGAGAAACCAAGATCGCAAGGGTTTTGGCGAAAGAAGGGTTCACGGGTTGGGCGGCACTGTTGCTGCAATTGCTTCAGATTGTCAGAGATTAGAGGTCGTGAAGGAACAAGAAGTAATAGTGTTCCTTAGTGAAACGGATGCCACTCTTGGGGGCATCCAAGCCCAGATTTACGCGTCCCGGGGATGGGGCGCGAGGGGGTCGGGCCGGTCTGGCTGGTCTGACTCCCGACGAGACGGGTGGGGCGGTACGTTACGTCCCCCCACCTTTTCCGGGGCGGGTGCGCTCGCCCCTGACGACGTGCAGGCCGCAGGCAGAAAAGTACCGGGCGGTTAACATATTGAGCCTGTACGGCGAAACTGACGGAGGGCTTCGGCCCTCCGTTTTTTCTTTGTCAGCGGGCACCTGTGCGCAATGGGTGGTCGGGTGGTCTGTTTGCCGTTGGCAAAGGCGCCCACCCACCACCCCTGCGGGTCACCCGTCCCCGGCGGTGTGCGAAAGAACCCGGTCAGTCCGCGTTCAGCGTCAGGCGCAGTTTGGCGCGGGCGCGGGCCAGGCGGGACATGACAGTGCCGAGCGGCAGCCCGGTGGCGGCTGCCAGTGCGCGCGGTGAGGTTTCGCCGGTGGCGACAAGCTCCATCAATTGCCGCTGGGATTTGGGCAGGGCCGCAACGGCCGCCAGCGTGTCGGCGCAGTCGAGGCGCAAATGGGCGTCGGGCAGAATGAGGGCATCGCCTTCCTCGATCTCCTGCGTCTGGGTCTGGCGCCATCCGCGCTGCGCGCGGTTGCCCAGCGTGCGCATGGCATAGGCGGGCAGATCGTCGATCTGCGCGTCTTCATGCAGGCGCTGGCACAGGCTCAAGAGCGTGTCCTGCACCAGATCTTCGGCTTCGGCCCGGCTGCGCGCCAGCTTGCGCGCACGACGGGTCAGGGCGGGGATCAGCGGCACGAGGCGGCTGGCATCATCGTGGGGTCTGGTTTTGGGTATCATGGCTCAAGGATGGGGGTGCCGGACCGGGGGTTCCAGCCCGGGGGTTTTTGCCGATCTGGCCCAAGCCCTCTTTTTGGGCAGGCCCTTGCCCATCGCAGACCCCCGGATCGGCAGGGCCTCGCGCGGGCGGACCGGAACGGGCCGGCCCCGGGACGGAACCCGGCACATGGCGCTCATATCAGGGGAAGGCACCCACTCACGGACCTTCGCAGTGAAACCTCTAAGGGAGTTCCCTATGACCAAATTTGCATCTCTGACTGTACTGGCTGTCCTGGCCGCCCCTCTGGCAATGGCTCAGAGCGCAGCAGAGCTCGACACCAACGGCGACGGCGTCCTGACCATCGATGAGGTTCAGGCCAGCTTTCCCGATGTGACGTCTGACGCCTTCACCGCGATGGATCTGAACGCGGACGGCGCTCTGGACGCCAATGAAGTGGCCGCGGCCCAAGAGGCTGGTCTGATGCCGCCGACAGACGGCTAAGTCCGCTCTCCCGAGCTTCCCGTGCGGCGTGACCTCGTGTTGTCTGGGTGCGCCGTTCCGGGAGGGTGGGGGTGTGAGGTCCGGTCTCCCCCCAGGGGCCGGGCCTCACTTTTTGTTGCTGAGGCAGTGCAGTTTTCTATGGGACAGATGTCCGCAAGGCGGGACACTACCGACATTGCTGCTCCATCATTTTGCTGACGCAGTATTTGTTTGCTTGTGCCGCGTAAATTGCGCGTCGCAGGAGGTTTGTTTCCGTCTCCCTCAGGCCCCCAAGTACCAACCAGCACAATCCCTCTATGACTACGTGAATTCTAGTCCTAAAACTCGAAAAAGCGATAATCAGACAAAGGCTATACCCACTAGATACTGCCCTAACCTATTATTCGCGCACCGGCCAATCCGCGATCAATCAAACCGCGCACGCCATGCCTTACCAAAAATGCGCATGTCCCGGTCATTGGCCCCGGCAAAATACACGGCCTCCTTGGCCCCGCGCAGTGCAGCAATCAATGATCCGACTTTCCGGTAGCTTGACGGGAACGCATCCGCGTCCCGATCACCGATTTGCGGCGCACCGGGCGCTACAAGAACCAATCCACCTAACCAAGACAGCGTTTGCCCTTGCACATCCTGCATAGCTTGGACAACAGCCGCCTGGCCGCCCATCTTGTTGACCAGCGACATACCCAAAATCGTCAACCAATTCGCGCAGACCGGACCAGATCGGGTGACAAACCCGCCCGTCGGCAATGCTGGATGGTCGAGCCCCGGAAACCGTTCAAGAATGGCCGCGATTTGCTCAACCACATCCGCGGCGTAGGCCCAGGAAGGGTTCAACGCGAGAGTGAACCCACCGCTACCATGAAACGGATCAAAAATCTCGCACGCAGTTTGCGCCCAAGAGGTCAAGCGCGCTTGCCGTTCCACCAAAAGTCCCATGGTAAACCCTGCGGAAACATAGGTGCTTGGCTCAGGTGACCAGTCCGCAGGAATCATACATTGGAATGCGACCGGATGCGCGTCTTGCGGGTGCTCACCACCATGCAAAGCCAGATAAAACCCGCGCGAGTGTTTCGCCGCATTGATCTCTTGCGCGATGTAACGCACTTCGCTTTGCCCAATGGGCTGCCAGTCCGCAGTGTCGCGTTTGATGAAGCGGATGTGGCTCTGAGCGACAGCCAGAAAATGTTCCAACAGGCCTGCTACCTGCGCTGTGGTGCCTGCGTCTCTTGAGCGGTTGTGATGCAGCGACACCGCCGGGCCGACGCGCACAACCTCTCCGCCCGCCAACGCGATTTTCAGGTCATCTATCAGTTCAGCGGTGGGTTCTGCTTGTGTCATATGCGCTCATACCAATTTATTGCGTGCCAAGTGCTGCCAGAAATGCGCTGCCCAACGCAACATCACCAGCCGGTCCATCAAATGGAAAAACAATCGCAGCAGCAGTCGCCAAACCCAGACCGACAATAACCCAGGTACTTGCAGGCACACCGTCTGTATCCGGAACAGGAGCAGGCGCTCGTTCAGGTTCAACGGGAATCGGCACGGGGACAACACGGTCTGCGTCTTGCGGAGCAGGCGCGGGCACCGGGAAGGGAATGCGGCGTCGATTTTCGTTTCCGCAATCGCAGTTCTCTTCTCGCCTGATCTCTGCAGGGGCACCTGGCCCGGCAATGGCTTGATATGCCGCCATTTGCTTTGGATCGTCGGGGTCTCCCCGAAATTTCATTTCCACTACCCGCTCAATATTGTCTTGGGTCGGTGGCCGGTTGGGATTGCGTACAACGACGATGTCTGGACGTCTGACCATACCTTCATTGGCTTCACAACCGGGAATTTCGTCCTGAGCCCGCGTTTGCCATCGATCCGAACGCTTCAAACCGCTCCCATCCCGATGCATGAACGGAGAAGGCGGTACAGTGGTCATGTTGTAACTGATTTCCGCCTTGTAACGGCTTTGGTGCGCTAGAGCCTGATCTGCTGCGTCCAGTGTTTTCTGAACGCAGCGCTGACGCGCGCCGGAGCCGGTCGCAGTTCTGCAACAGCACATGACGTCACAGAAAACTGAGTTTTCTACTGCGCGCGCACCAAAGCGGCGGACAACTTCTGTCGGGCACATGCCAGCATTGTCGCAAAAAGGCTCCGTGCCAGCCTCCAATGCGGTAATCGCCGAGGACATTGCCGCAACTGTTGGGCCATGTGTGGCGGCGCAATTCACAGGATATGCCTTTGGCGAAACACGTCCAACCATGCGGAGGGGGCGTCCGGTCGCGTGATTTGGGCCCAAAAACCCGGTTCGAGCGTTCTGAGCGGATGCAGCATTCTGGTGTTCGTATCAGGCGCACCAACGACAGCATCACGAAATTGGCGTGTGTTTTCGAGGGAAGGCGCTAAGAGAAGCGTCGTTTCGGCGAATGCATAAACGTCAGATTTTGACACCAGGCCCAAGGCTTCTGCGGTCTTTGATCGCAAGACCATAAACTGTGTGAGCGAAGCGAGATCCCAATCCGCAAGGCGATCTTCGAAGCGGTCTAATAGGGAAACTGCCAGTTCACGTGATGCAGTCAAACGTTGCGCTTCCTTGCCAGCCTGCATTTGGGATTTCGTTAACTTCATCTTACCAACAATTCACAAATAGCTTCATATTGTGAAAGGATTGGCGCTTTTCGCGCTGCGCGCGCGCAGCGCGAATTGGCCATGGCCGGGTTGGGCTCCAAGCAGACCTTCATTCGGTCACGGTTGGCAAACCGCATGGCGACTTTCTTGCTACACCCTCGGCGGCAGGTGGATGTTGAACCGGTCGCGTATGGCTGCGTCCAGCGCCGTGTCAAAGGCTGCTGGCGGTCGCTGCCCCAGGATCTCCTCCTTGCGCGCTGTCGCTTTGGCCACGAGGTCCGGCTTGCCCAGTTCGGCCCATTCCTTGGGCGAGGTGCGGTCACCGAAGGTGGGATAGACGCAATCCGATTGCATCCGCGCGAGGGTCTGATCGGTGCCAAGGTAGTGACCCGGTCCGCCCATGCAGACCTGTGCCATCTGGTCCAGCGCCAGCGTCTCATCCGTGACCTCGATCCCGCGCACACAGCGCAGCGCCTGACCGATGATGTCGTCCCCGAGGATCAGCGATTCATGGCAAAAGCCCAGCAAGGAGGCGTGCATGCCCGCCGCCTCATAGACCATGTTCAGCCCCGAAAGCCCGGCCATGACATTGGTGTTCATCTGCTCCCAACCGGCCTGCATGTCGGGCAGTTTGCTATCCGACGCACCAGCGGCGGCACCGCCGGGCAAATCGTAAAACCGGTGCATCTGCGCGCAACCCGCGGTCAGAAGGGCCTGTTCGCCAGACCCGATGGACATCGCGCCCGTGCGCAGATCGAGACCGAAGGGCCATGTGCCGAATATGGCGGGCGCGCCGGGTTTGACCGCATTCACATAGATCAGCCCGGCCAGGCATTCGGCCACGGCCTGCACGATGGCGCCCGCGATGGTCGACGGTGCCGTCGCGCCGGACATGCCCGCTGACAGGAGCAGCACCGGCATACCGGCCTTGATGCACGCCTCCATCACCTGACAGCTTTCGGTGGCAAACTTCATCGGTGGTACGACAAAGCAGTTGGAGTTCGACACGAAAGGCCGGGCGCGCCATGCGTCCTCTCCCCCCGCGATCATGTGCAGCATCTCGATGGCGGGTGGCACGCAGTCCGGGTCGCTGTAGCTGGTGCCCACATGTTTGGTTGTGCCCGAGGTGCAGGCATAGACCGAGTTGTACTCCATCTCGACCGTGTCGGGGATGTCGCGGCAAATCATGGGGCGCTGGCAAAAGTGAATGTTGTCCAGCGCGTCGCAGATGCGTGCGGCATCGTGCAGGTCCTGCACCGTGCTTTCGCGATAATGCCGTCCGTCCACATCGACGAGGTGCACGGCAGCGCCCGCCGTGCCGTAATGCACGCGCGTTCCGCTCAGCTGCAGATCATGCGCGGGATCGCGGCCGCACAACGTGACCGCGCGGTTGGCTTTGGCCAGCGTGTCCTCGACCAGCGCGCGGGGAAAGCGGATACGGCCATCGTCGCCCTGCACGGCGCCCACGCCGGTGAGGTAGGCGACACCGCTGTCTGGCGCATCGGCAAGGCCGATCGTTTCAAGCGCGTCCAGTGCGGCGCGGTGGATACGCTCCACCTCGGCCTGGGTCAGGGGGCTGTATCGGCCGCCTTCCATGCCGGGGCGCACGGGGCGCAGGTGATCGGCCAGCGGTGCGGCACGGGCGGCACGGCGCGCGGCACGCCCGCCGGAACGTGAGGGGGATTGGTCATTCATCATGGGAATCCAGGTACGGGAACAGGGTCAGGGGGTTCGAAAAATGCCCCGTCAGGGTCGCCCGCGCGCGGCGCGGCCCCGTTCTGCACCGATCGTGCGTGAGATCAGCACGATCTTTGATCTGTTGCCTTGCATGGCCGCCTCCCTGCGCCCGGATGCATGGCCCCACTGTGTCGTCGTGCACCGACATGGTCTGTTCTGTTTGCGACGTGGCGGGACTTTGCCGTTCGAAAACCCCGTCACGGCACTGTGACGCCGATGCGTTTGGAACCTTGTGCGCAATGCCTACCTATCTGGAAAGGCACGCACCTCGCATCCAATAGGAGAGTTCTGATGTACCGTATGTCTGCCCTCGCTCTGACACTTGTTGCCGCTCCGCCGGCGGGCTTTGCCCAAGGTGTGGCCGAGACGGATCTCGCGCCGCAAGCTGCGACACCCATCCAGCCCTTTGCCGCCACGGGTGGTTCGTGGACAGGCGGGTATGCCGGTCTGCAACTGGGCTATGCCGATGTGGACGGCTCTGGCACGGCGGATGGGGATGATGCGCTTTTGGGTGTGCATCTGGGCTATCGCTACGATTTCGGCACCTTCGTGCTGGGAGGCGAGGTCGACTATGACACTGCTGATATTGACCTGAACGGGGCGGCCACTGTTGACAGTGTGGGACGGCTCAAGCTGCAGGCGGGTTATGATTTCGGCAAGACGCTTGGCTATTTCACGGCAGGCGTTGCAGATGTGGATACGACGCTGGGGTCGGACTCGGGCGAGTTCTATGGCATCGGCTTTGCCTACCAGATCAACGACCAGTACACGTTTGGGGCCGAGCTTCTTGAGCACCAGTTCGACAATATCGGCGGCACCGGGGTCGAGGCGGATGCCACGACGTTCACGGTACGCGGATCCATCCGCTTCTGACCCGCTACCAGCGACCGGACGCGCCCCCACCGCCGGAACGGCCGCCGCCAAATGAGCTGCGGCCGCTCGACCCGGTGGAGGACGATCTTTTGGCCGTGCGCCAATGCTTCACGTCGCGGTAGTCGCATTGCGTGCCATAGGTGATCTTTTCTTCCTGCCCGCCAGACATCGTGGTGGCGTGCATAAGCGTGCGGCGCGATACGCGGAGGGACCCTTTGGTGCCGCATTGCGGGCATCGCTGCAGGCGCAGGAACAGATCAAAAAGGCTGCGCATCTTGAACAGGGCGACAAACACAGTGCCGACGAGGCCGATCACCACCCATGCAGCATAACTGTTAGGCGGGGACGCGGCGCCCTCGCTGAAGGGGATTGCGATCTCGTCAATGATGGCATCTGCGCCGTCCATGATCCCTGTCGCATAGTTACCTTCCCGGAAACGCGGCAGGAAATCCCGTTCGACAATACGGGCCGCGCGATCGTTCCAGGCCTGGGCAAAGCCTGCGCCCAGTTCGATCCGCATCGCGCGATCCTCGGGCAGAACCAGCACCAAGATCCCGTCATTCCGCTTTGCGTCGCCGACACCCCATTGATCAAAGAGCGCGGTTGCGAACGCCTCCATCGTCATGTCGGGCGCGTACGGTGTCTGGCTGGGCAACGTAACGACTGTCATCTCGATCCCGGCGTCGCGGTTGAGCGCGGTCAACCGGTCGTGCAGGGCGGCTGCTTCGGTCTCGGGAAGGAGTGCGGCGAAGTCGTTTACGGTTGTCGATGTGTATTCGGGAAAGGTCTGCGCCCAGGCTGACTGCAAACCTATAAATAATATAAAAACAATGGTTTGAAGTGCAAATTTCATGTGGCATCTCTCGTGGCCAAACCTTCTGCGAACCGGCACAAGGTACGCAACGCATCCTCAAACGCGTCGTCGGCAATGGTCATGGCGACACGCACATGTCCCGCCGCTGCGGCGCCAAAGCTTTCCCCCGGCATCACCGCGATATGGTGCGTGTCCAGAAGCGCATTTGCAAATGCGTCGCCGCTGAGGCCGGTCGCGCGAATGTCGAGCATCAGGTACATTGCACCCTGCGCCGGAATAAGGCCCACGGTGTTCTGATCTGCGAGAATGTCCTGCGCGCGGGCGCGCCGCCGCCGGAAGGGTGCGGCGATTTCGGCTTCGAAGTCGGCGCCCTGCGCCAGCGCAAAGGCGGAGGCGTCCTGAATGAACCCCGCAACGCCGTAGGTGGTGTGGGTTGCAAAGGTGATGAGGTGGGCAATGACAGTCTCGGGGCCGATCACCCAGCCGCAGCGAGAGCCGGTCATGGCGTGGCTTTTGGACATGGAGCCTATGACAAGCGTCCGGTCGGCCATGCCGGGCAGGGCACGGGGGCTGAGATGCATGCCGTCCCAGACCTGACTGTCATACACCTCGTCCGAGATCAGCCACAGGTCGTGGCGCGAGCAGACATCCGCGATCCCGGCCAGTGTCGCCTCTGAATAAACCGTTCCGGTCGGATTGTTGGGCGAGTTGATCAGCAGGCTGCGTGCGCCTTTTGCAACGGCGTCAATGTCGGCGGCACGGGGCTGGAACGCGTCTTCGGCCCGTGTGGCGATGGCGCGCGGCATGGCGGAAACGCCGCGCAGCGTGCCGGGATAGGTTGCATAGTAGGGATCGAGATACAGGGCCACATCGCCCGGATCGCAGACCGCCGCGTGGGCCGCAAAGAGGGCGGATTGACCACCCGGGGTCACGAGGACATTGTCGCGGGTCGTGGGCACGCCGGTCCGGTTTTGGGTGCGCCGTGCCACGATGTCGCGCAAGGCGTCCGTGCCCGGCACCATCGCGTAGCCGGTATGTCCGCCCATGGCCGACCGGTGCATGTCCTGCAGAATCGGCTCGGCGGTGCGGATATCGTGTTCGCCGATGGTCAGTTCGGTCACGGGCGTGCCAGACGCGATCATCCGCCGTGCCTTGATGAAAACGTCCCATCCATCCGACCCGCCGCCGGTGAGGCCTGTCATGCGTTGCGACATTTCCATGGGCGTCTCCTTCGGCGCGAGAGGGCCGCAGGCTGCGGGGGATGTCAACCGGGCGCGATCCGACACGGATCGCGGTGGGAAACCGGCACGGTTTCCGGTGTGGCGCACCTGTCAGTCGCCGGGTGCCCAGGCGGCGAGCGTGGCCTGCACTTTCCTGGGCAGGCTGGCGCGAATGATGTCGTATGAGATGTGGATGCGTGCCCGCATGAACGTTGCATCCGCGCCGTCAAAGGGGACACGCACCCATGAGCGGTGAAAGTATTTGGCCCTGATGGCGGCACCGGCATCAATCAGCATCTGCGCGGTTTCGACATCGGCGCATTTCACCGACACGCCGTCGCCCATCATGCCGATCGTGGCAAACATCTTGTCGCCGACTTTCCACGCGTCGAGGCCGCCATCCTGGTGGCTGGCAAACCACGCGCCGGGCAGGGCGGCACAAATCCTGTCGACGTCATCCCGGGTCATGGTAGCCAGCGTGCCGCAGGCGCGCGCCGCACACAACCCTTGACCACGCAGCGCTGTGCGAGGTACGCCTGTGCCATGACCCGGACCATTTGCATCATCTGCTGCATTCCCTGCTGAACTTCAGCGGGCCGGTTCTTCTTTTCCTCATAGTCAAGACTTGCTAGGCCCGCGCCAACACCCGCGCGAGAGCTGACATGAGCATCACCCTTTACAACACCGCGACCCGCCGCAAGGAGCCGTTTGAGCCGATCGACGATCGGGATGTGCGCATGTATGTTTGCGGCCCGACGGTCTATGACCGCGCGCATCTGGGCAATGCCCGGCCGGTGCTGATCTTTGATGTCCTGTATCGGTTGCTGCGGCACGAATATGGCCAAAACGCAGTGACTTACGTGCGGAACTTCACGGATGTGGATGACCGGATCAACGAGACGGCGCAGAAGCGCAAAGCCGCCGGGGAACCGGGCACGCTTGAAGAGTTGATCCGCGCGCGGTCAGACGAGACCATCGGCTGGTATCACGCGGACATGGACGCGCTCGGGGCGCTGCGCCCGACCCATGAGCCTAGGGCGACGGAGTACATCGCGCAGATGATCGCGATGATCACGGGCCTCATCACGGACGGCTTTGCCTATGAGAATGACGGCCATGTGCTGTTTCGTGTGCGCAAATATGCCGATTACGGCAAGCTCTCGGGGCGTTCCGTCGATGACATGATTGCCGGGGCGCGGGTCGAGGTGGCGCCCTACAAGGAAGACCCGATGGATTTCGTGTTGTGGAAGCCTTCCACCGACGATCTGCCGGGGTGGGACAGCCCTTGGGGCCGGGGGCGCCCGGGATGGCATATCGAGTGCTCGGCCATGGCTTACGAGTTGCTGGGGGACCGCTTTGACATCCACGGAGGCGGCAACGACCTGCAATTCCCGCACCACGAAAACGAGATTGCGCAGTCGAAATGCGCAGGCCACGGCTTTGCCAATCTGTGGATGCACAACGAGATGCTGCAGGTCGAGGGCAAGAAGATGTCCAAGTCCTTGGG
>CAZRUV010000104.1:2199-11762 GCA_964603315.1 uncultured Rhodobacterales bacterium | reverse complement strand
ACGTGTTCTTCGCCACAGATCTTGATGATATCCGGCGCGTGCCCGCCCCCTGCCCCTTCGGTGTGGAAGGCGTGGATCGTGCGGCCCTTCATGGCGCCGACTGTGTGTTCCACAAAGCCGGATTCATTGAGCGTGTCGGTGTGGATCATCACCTGCACATCCATGTCGTCGGCCACGGACAGGCAGCAATCAATCGCCCCCGGCGTCGTGCCCCAATCTTCGTGCAGTTTCATCGCGCATGCGCCCGACTTCACTTGTTCTTCGAGGGCTGCGGGCAGCGACGCATTGCCTTTGCCCGCAAAGGCGAGGTTCATCGGAAAGGCGTCGGCGGCCTGCAGCATCCGGCTCAGATGCCAGGGGCCGGGGGTGACGGTGGTGGCCAGCGTACCATGCGCCGGGCCGGTGCCGCCACCGAGCATCGTGGTGAGGCCGGAATCCAGTGCGTCCTCGATCTGTTGCGGACAGATGAAGTGGATGTGGCTGTCGAACCCGCCTGCGGTCAGGATCTTGCCTTCGCCCGCAATGGCCTCGGTGCCGGGGCCGACGATGATGTTCACACCGGGCTGGGTGTCGGGGTTGCCCGCCTTGCCGATGGCGGCGATGCGCCCGTCCTTGAGGCCGACGTCTGCCTTGTAGATGCCCGTCCAGTCGACGATCAGCGCGTTTGTGATCACGGTATCAACGGCACCCTCGGCCCGCGTGACCTGAGACTGCCCCATGCCGTCGCGGATGACCTTGCCGCCGCCGAACTTGACCTCTTCGCCGTAGAGCATGGCGTTGTCGCCTGAGCCGCCGGTGGAGGCGGCGCCCGCCGCTTCGGCGATAAGGTCGCGCTCGACCTCGATAATGAGGTCGGTGTCGGCGAGCCGCACCTTGTCGCCCACAGTGGGGCCGAACATGGCGGCGTAGTCAGCGCGGGAGATGGATGTGGGCATGGTGTCTCCTAGTCGTAAACTCGGTCGAAGAATTGCATCTTCGGTTCCATTTTTTCTGGCGGCATAATCGTATACGGCCCTGCGACGCGTGTGGTAGCAGCCCACACTTCGCTTGATGACCAACGATCTGTTTTCGCCAAGATTGCTCGGTGCATTTCCCCAAGCGTTGTGATCGCCTCGGCCTCATTGTCGGTGAAACGCACTGAAAAGGCGCGTTCGATGTCTTCGAGAAACTCGACTTCATCGCCATCGCCGACCATACCAATGTTTGGCAAAGGGTTTGGACGGCCCCACCAACGAAAAAGACCGTCCCAGATGTCGTTCACAAGTTTCAAGCCTGAAACACCTCATCCACCGGCACTTGCATGGCCGTCACCAACCCATTGGTCTGCATGGCCATGCCGATCACGCTCATCAGCTCCCCGTGCTGCGCGGTGCTCATGCCTTTGGCCTTGGCCGCCGCTGTATGGGAATGGACACAGTAGGAGCACCCGTTCGCCACGGACACGGCGATATAGAGCATCTCCTTGACCAGCGGGTCCAGATCGCCCGGGCCCATCACCTCTTTCAGCCGCGCCCACGTGGCGCGCAGCAGTGCCGGGTCGTGGGCCAGGGCGCGCCAGAAGTTGTTGACGTAGTCCGCGCCGCGCACCGCGCGGATGTCGTCAAAGACGGCCAGCACCTCGGCGCTGGCCTCCGCGTCCGATATGAGCGGCAGGGTCGCCATCAGATCATCGCAAAGATGCGTGCTGGCCCGCCGGTGCCACCGCGGTGCGTGGGGGCACCGACCACCAGCGTTGCTCCGGCCGCAGGCACCTGATCGAGCCCCTTGAGGTTCTCGATCCCGTAACGGTTCGTGGGCAGCCAGGCGTAGTGCGTGGCAAAGTCCGCCGACGGTCCGTGATCGAGCGACAGCGTATCGACGGCCATGGCCACAGCCCCCGTTTCCTCTATCAGCATCTGGGCCGCTTCCACGTGGAAGCCGGGGAAATGCATCGCCTCGTCCGCGCCCACATTGCGGTAGCCGTCGCCGCCGGTCTTGCCTGCCCATCCCGAGTGCATGGCCACGCAGGCCTTGTCGGGGATGTCGCCATTTGCAGCAATCCAGGCCTTGAGGTCATCGGGGGTCACTTGCGCATCCGCATCCTCGGCGGCGCGCGCGGCGATATCCACCACGCAAAGCGGCACGACGAGGTTCTCCACCGGGATCTCGGTCACCGACTGGCCGTCGGCGGAAAAATGCAGCGGCGCGTCGATATGGGTGCCGGTGTGTTCATTCACCGAAAGCTGCAGCAGGTTGAATCCGTGTTCGGCAAAGTTGAATGGCTGCTCGGTCGTGATGCCGGGCGCGCCGAAATAGGTGGGGAACGTGTCGTCATAGACGTGGGTCATGTCGACAACCCCGCCATGTCCGCCAGCGAGCGCCGCAGGAGCCGTCGCCACACCGGATACGGTTGCGGCAGCCGCCACGGCGGCGCTGGCCTTGAACAGATCCCGGCGCGACAGCATCCGTTCCTTGACAGAGTTCATCACACAAACATCACACATCGTCTTGTCCTCCCTTTGGTTGTCGACTGCTCAAAGGTTGCCCATGACCTGCTGGTTGAAGCCGAAGATCTTGCGCGCCCCGCCAATGGGGATCAGTTGCACATCCCGCGCCTGTCCAGGCTCGAAGCGTACGGCGGTGCCCGCCGCAATGTCGAGCCGCATGCCGCGTGCGGCTTCGCGGTCAAAGTCCAGCGCCGCGTTTGCCTCGCCAAAGTGATAGTGGCTGCCCACCTGCACCGGCCGGTCACCGGTGTTGGCCACGTGGAGCGTGATGGCTTCGGCACCGCCGTTCAGGGGGATGTCGCCCGCTGCCGGGATGATTTCGCCGGGGATCATCTGCGACCCCAGGCGAAGAGCGCGGTCGCGACAATCAGCAGAACGCTCATGATCACGATCCACGGCTCGGATCCGTGCGGATTCATGTGGGCGCCCGGATGGGCCAGGGCCGGGGTGGCCATGGGCAACAGGGCGGCAAGCGTAACAGTCAATGTTCTCATGGGGGTTCCTTCGTATCGTGTCAGCGAATTGGGTTATGCACGGTGACCAGCTTGGTGCCATCGGGAAAGGTGGCTTCGACCTGCACGTCATGGATCATCTCGGGCACGCCCTCCATGCACTGATCGCGCGTGATCACCTGTGCGCCCGCCTCCATCATGTCGGCGACGGACCGCCCGTCCCGGGCCCCTTCGACAACTGCATCGGTGATCAGCGCGATGGCCTCGGGATGGTTCAGTTTGACACCGCGCGCGAGCCGCTTGCGCGCCACTTCAGCGGCCATGGCGACCAGCAGTTTGTCTTTTTCACGGGGCGTGAGTTGCATGAGTCATAGTCTCCAGCACAGGGGCATGTGTCCGCCCGTCAGGTGGTCAAGAACAGGGAGCAGGCGCTGGCGCAGCGCATAGCCGGACGGGGCCAGCAGACGCAGCACGAGGGTGTCGTCGGTCAGGAGGCTTGCGCCGCCGGCGGGTTCCACAAGGGTACGCAGCGTCTCCAGATGCCCCTCGGCGTCGGGTGCCACATAGGTCAGGCTCACCATTGCGCGGGCACCGCCGCCTGTGGCCGCACCGGACAGCTGTGCGCCGAGGTCGCCGGACATGGCCCATGCGTCCAGTACAAGTGGCGCGCCGGCACGGGTGATGCTGATCCGGTCGGAAACGGCGCCGTGCATGCTGTCCTCGCCCATTGCGAGGCGGCCAAAGCATATGGGCTCGACAATCAATGCGCGCGCCGTCGGCGCGAGGTCACAGGTCAGGCGGCGCGCGAAATTGCAGGCCTCAAACAGCAGGGTTTCCTGCGGCAGCCACCAGAGCGTCGCCTGGTCGGCCACATGCAGCGTCGTTTCCACCCGCCCGACCTCACCCGGCAGCGCCCGATAGGCCCGTTCGCAGGCCTGTGTCGTCAGCGTCAGGTGCGTACCGGGCCCGGCGGTCGCGGCATAGTCGAACCGGTCGCCGCCCGTGACACCCCCGGATGTGTTCAACAGCACCGCCGTCATCCCCTTGTCCGCGCGGGGAAAAACGGCCTTGGCCGCGCCCTGTTGGTAGAGGTCGTCAATCACGGTGCCGCGTGGCCCGACCTTGGTGGCAAGGCGGATGGTCCCGCGTGCGCGTGGCGGGGCATTGGTGTCTGGCGTGATGGGCAGATGGGCCGTCATGTCGCCCGATTGAACACTGCCACCGCGCCCCTCGCCAGTCTCTTCGTATCCGGCCGCGCAAAAAGGCCCCGGATTGCCTAATTTGCAGGCAGTCAGCGAACAGGGCGCAGCAGGTAGGTGTCCATGATCCAGCCATGGGCGGCACGGGCCGCGGCGCGCTCTGCGATGATCCGGTCGCGCACATCGCCAAGCCGCCCGTGCGCGAGGATCTGTTCCGGCATGCCCAGATACGCGCCCCACCAGATGTCGAAGGCCTGCCCGTCGAGATCCTGAAAGGCGCATGTCCCGTCCAGCATCACCACCAGCGTTTCGCATGTCGCGGGCCATCCTTCGTCGCGCAAACGCCTGCCTGTCGAGATCGTGACGGGCGCGTTCAGCGTGTTGAGCGGGATCGCATGGGCCGCGGTCAGGGCCTGAACGGACGTGATCCCGGCTACAACCCGCACCTGCGGTGCCGGGTCCAGCCGCGCCGCGATCCTCAAGGTGCTGTCATAAAGCGACGGGTCACCCCACACGAGCAGCGCGACGCTTTGCGCACCCGGGTACGCTGCCATCGTGGCGACCCAGATGCGTGCAATGTGGTCATGCCATCTCTCGACCCGGTCGAGATAGGGCAGCGTGTCATCCCGTACCGGCATATCGAAATAGGCAATCGTGGCATCGTCGCGCACGGTGTCGATGATTTGCGTCCGCAAATCGGCGAGGTCGGATTTCTCCGCCTTGCGCGGGACGAGGAACAGATCGGCACGGGCAATCGCCCGGCGGGCCTCGCCCGTGAGGTGGTCCGGATTGCCTGTCCCGATCCCGATGAGAAACAGCTGGGTCATGGGGCGCGATCTACGCTGCGCGGTGCGGAATGCACAGCCCGTCCGTGCGTTGTCACCGCCCCATCCAGCCGCCATCGACGGTCAGGATCTCTCCGTGCACATAGCGCGCCGCATCCGAGGCGAGGAATACGGCCGGGCCTCCAAAATCCGCAGGCTCGCCCCACCGGCCCGCCGGTATGCGCTCCAGGATCGCCTTGGACCGTGCCGGATCGTCCTGCAAAGCCTGCGTGTTGTCGGTGGCGATATATCCCGGTGCGATGGCGTTCACGTTCACGCCCTTGCCCGCCCATTCATTGGCCAGCGCCTTGGTCAACTGGCCGATGCCCCCTTTGGAGGCCGCATAACCCGGCACGGTGATGCCGCCCTGAAAGGTGAGGAGCGAGGCGGTGAAGATGATCTTGCCCGATCCGCGCGCGGCCATCTTTGCCCCGACAGCCTTGGACAGGATGAACTGCGCGGACAGGTTGACCTCGATCACCTCGTCCCACCAGTCGTCCGGGTGTTCTGCGGCGGGCGCGCGCTTGATCGTGCCCGCGTTGTTGACGAGGATGTCCGGGGCCTCATCGGCTGCCACCTCTTCGGCAAAGCGCCGCACGGCCGCCCGGTCCGAAAAGTCGACAGCGTGGGCGGTAAAGCGGCGGCCCATGCCCGTTACGGCCTGCTCGACGTCCGATCCGGGCGCAAGCGTGGCGCTGACGCCGATGATGTCGGCGCCTGCTGACGCCAGTGCCTCGGCCATGCCGCGCCCGATGCCGCGTTTGGCACCGGTGACGAGGGCGGTTTTGCCTGCGAGGTCAAAGAGGTGCATCATGTCCTATCCCGCAATCCTGATCAGTGTCTTCAACGCGGTGGGCGAACTGTCCAGCGCCTCGAACGCGGCCTGAATGTCCGACAGCGGTGCCACATCCGTAATAACGGTATCGGCGTCCACGCCGCCTGATGCGATGATCGCAATCGCCTGTTCGTAGTCTTCGGGCTCATAGACTCGCGCGCCGATCAGCTTGAGCTCGCGCCAGAAGAACTGAAAGAGGTCGATGGCGGGCTTTTGCGCGTGGATCGCGACCATGACAATACGGGCGCGTGTGGCCGCGACCGCCGTCATGGCATCGACACCCGGCTGGGTGCCCGAAACCTCGAACACCACGTCGGCACCCTTGCCACCGGTGCGGCTGTTGATCTCTGCGGGCAGATCGACCTCCGCCGGGTTGATCGTGTCAAAGCCGAGCTTTTGCGCGATGGCCAGCCGGTGCGGATTGACCTCGGACAAGACAACCTTGCCGCCCGCGTCGCGCGCGACCATCGCCACCAGCACCCCGATCGGGCCGCCACCGATGACGACGACATCCTCGCCTGGCGCCAGGGAAGAGAGCCGGACGTCGTGGCAGGCCACGGCAACCGGCTCGATGAGCGCCGCGTGGTCCATGCGCATGTCATCAGGCAGGGTGTGGATCGTGTGTGCGGGCACCACCCAGATGTCCTGCATCGCCCCGTCCGTGTCGAGGCCAAGGAATTTCAGGTTGTGGCTGATATGTGGATACCCGGCCTTGCTGGCCGGGCAGTCCAGATCCGGGTCGAGCGGGCGCACGACAACCTTCTGCCCCTGCGCAAGGCCCTCCACCCCGTCACCCACGGCATCCACATAGCCGGACATTTCGTGCCCGATCACCCGTTCAAAGCCCACACGTGCGTCCATGTTGCCGTGAAACACATGCATGTCCGTACCGCAGATGCCGCAATAGGCCACCCGCACGGCCACCTCGCCCGGACCGGGGGTCGGCGCGGGCGCCTGATCTACGGTAAAGCTCTTGTTGCCGCGGTAATGGGCGGCGGTGATGGTGTCAGCCATGGGCGCTCTCGTCATGTTCTGCGTTCAGTTTGTCCCAGTCAAAGACAACGCCAGTGCCGGGGGTGTCGGGGGCCACGGCCATGTGATCCTCGATCACGAGGGGTCGCGTGGTGTAGGTGTCGATTGGGAAGGAATGGACCTCCATCCAGCCCGCGTGCGCCTGGCTTGCCATCAGGCTCACATGCAGTTCCTGCATGCCGTGCGAGCACACCGGAACGCCGTGCTGGTGCGCCAGGGCCGCCACTTGCAGCCAGCCGGTGACGCCGCCGCAATTGGAGGCGTCCGGCTGGATGAAACTCAGGCGCGCATCGGCAAAGGCATATTCGAATTCGTGGATCGTGTGCAGGTTTTCCCCCATGGCCAGCGGCATGCCGGTTTCGGCGGCGATGCGGCCATAGCCCTTGTAGTCATCGGGGATCGTGGGCTCTTCGAACCAGAGCAGGTCGTAGGGTTTGAACGCATGCGCGGCCTCAATGGCCTGATCGACGCTCATGCCATAGTTTGCGTCCACCATGAAGGCGATGTCTGGCCCGATCATCTCGCGGATGGCAGCGATCCGCGCCACGTCTTCTGCGAGCGTCGGCTGACCGATCTTGATTTTCACCCCGTTGTGACCCCGATCAAGATACCCCTCGATGGAGGCCAGCAACTTGGGCAGCGGGAAGTTCAGGTCGATCCCGCCGGCATAGGCCTTGGTCCGGTCCGACGCGCCGCCCGCCATTTGCGCCAGTGACTGACCGCGCGCCTTGCCGCGCAGGTCCCACAGGGCAATGTCGACTGCGGAAATGGCGAAACTGGCGATGCCTCCGCGCGCCACGTAATGCACATGCCACTGCATCGCGTCATAGAGCGCTTCGACATCCGTCGCGTCCCGACCCACCAGAAACGGCGTCAGATCATGGTCGATCATCGCCTTGATCGCATGCCCGCCCTTGCCGCCGGTATAGGTGTAGCCCGTGCCACGGCTGCCATCCGCAAGGGTCACGGTCGCGGTGATCAGTTCGAAATGCGTGTGGTCGCCGTGTTTGGCGTCGCTCAGCACTTCGGCAAGGGGCAAATTGAACCGGCGCGCCTCAACCTGCGCGATGGCACGACTGCCTGTCATCTGGTGGTGTCCTCCCGTGTGCGCGGTGATGCGCCACGCGCGCACCGTATCTCTTGCGATAACGAAACGTCAACGACACCTGTGGCCGCGTTTGTGCCGCAGCGTCAGTTTGCCCGCGGCATTTTCCATGGACACGGCTTCCCGTACAGTGTGGGATCACCGCAAATGAGGGAGGGCTTTGCATGGTGCAATCAGATCGGCCGTGGCAGGCGATGTACGGGCCAAATGTGCGTCCCGACATCGGCACGTCATCTTACAGGAACCTGCCGGAACTGATCCGCTCCGTTGCCGAGACCTACGCGTCCGCCAAGGCCTTTACCTGCGTGTTGCCCAACGGCATGAACGGCACGCTCAGCTTTGCCCAGATCGACGCGATGTCGGATGCGTTCGCGGTGTATCTGCGCGAGGTGGCCGGGCTGAACGCCGGCGACCGGGTGGCGGTGCAGATGCCGAATTCGCTCAGCTTTCCGGTGGCGGCTTTCGGGATCTTCAAGGCCGGGTGCGTGCTGGTGAACGTCAACCCGCTCTATACCGAAGACGAGATGGCCAAGCAGTTCGAAGATGCCGAACCGCATGCACTGGTCATTGCCGACATGTTTGCCGACAAGGTGCCCGGCGCGACACGGGGCCATCCGATCCCAAACGTGATCGTCACCCGTGTAGCCGAGTTTCTGCCGGTGCTGCCGCGCGGCATTGTCGGGCTGGTGCAGAAATACTGGGACCGGTCGGTCAAACCGATCGAAGTGGCTCATATCCGGCTGCCGGAGGCGCTGAAGGCCGGGCGCAACCACATCCGCACGGATCATGTGGAGGTTGCGTCCTACACCCAGTCGATTTCCCACGATGATCTGGCCGTGCTGCAATATACCGGCGGCACGACAGGCGTGGCCAAGGGGGCGATGCTGACCCACGGCAACCTGATCCTGAACATGGAGCAGGCGATGGAACTGTTGGCGGGCGACATGGAAAAAGGGGCCGAGGTGATCCTGACGGCGCTGCCGCTCTACCACATCTTTGCATTTACCGTGAACATGCTGGCGTTCTACTGGCTGGGTGCGCGCAACATCCTGATCCCGAACCCGCGCCCCCTCAGCAACGTCAAGCGGGCGTTCGAGAATTACAAGATCACGTGGATGAGCGGTGTGAACACGCTGTTCAACGCGCTGTGCAACGAGGTGTGGTTCATCGATTCACCGCCCAAACATCTGAAATTTGCGGGCGCAGGCGGCATGGCGCTGCAATCGTCCGTTGCGGCACGCTGGCGCGAGGTGACCGGGACAGACGTCGTGCAGGGCTATGGCCTGACCGAGACGTCGCCCGTTGTCACGTTCGAACCGCTCGGCAAGGCCCGCGAAGGGACAATCGGCATTCCGGTGCCATCAACGGATGTGGCGTGTTTTGCCGAGGATGGCACCATGCTCGCCCCCGGCGAGACTGGCGAGATCGGCGCGCGTGGCCCGCAGATCATGAAGGGTTACTGGAAAAAGCCGGAAGAGACCGAAAAGGTCATGGCGGGCGACTACTTCCTGACCGGCGACATCGGCGTGATGGACCCCGACGGGTATTTCCGCATCGTGGACCGCAAGAAGGACATGGTCGTCGTGTCGGGTTTCAACGTCTACCCCAACGAGGTCGAGGACGTGCTGGC
>CAZRUV010000104.1:0-2099 GCA_964603315.1 uncultured Rhodobacterales bacterium | reverse complement strand
GAAGCGCTGGCGCACGCAGCGGAGTAAGACACAATGGTTGATGAGTTCACACAAACGCTGCTGGGCATCATGGTGGCGGTGATCATGCTGGGCATGGGCGCCTCGCTCACCCCGCGCGACTTCTATCTGGCGCTCCGGCGTCCCTACGGCCTCGTGATCGGCGTCGTCAGCCAGTATGGCATCATGCCTTTACTGGGGTTTCTGCTGGCGCTGGCACTGGCCGTGCCCGAAACCATTGCGGTGGGCATCCTGATCATGGCCTGTATGCCGGGCGGCACGACCTCGAACATCTTCACCTATTTCTCCAAGGGTAATCTGGCGCTGTCGGTCTTGATGACGGTGACCTCGACCGTCTTTGGCGTGGTGCTGATTCCGCTGATCCTGCTGCTTTATGCAGCCGCACTCGATCTCGAGATCCCGCGCGAGGACATCATTGCGGTGCTCATCGTCCTGCTGGTGCCTGTGGCCATCGGCATGACACTGCGCAAGCTGAACCCGAACGCGGGCGCGGTGATGGAGTTTCTGGGCTCGATCCTCGGCGCGTTCTTCATCCTGTTCATCGCAGTGACGTGGATCCCGCAGAACTGGCAGTTCCTGCTGAACACGACGCCTGCCACCTATGTGGCATCCATCGGGCTGGGTGTAGTGGGGATCACCATCGGCTATTTCTTTGCCAAGTCGCTCAGGCTGCATCCGCGCAACGCGCGCACCGTGGCGCTTGAGACGGGCATTCAGAACGGGCCACTGGCGATTGCCATTGTCGTCTTCACCTTCCCGCCGGAACAGCAGCAGGCGATCATGGCGGTGCCCGCGCTTTATTCGCTGTTCATCGTGATCACGTCGACGCTGGTGGTGTTCGTGTTCCGGCGCGCCAATGCAGCCGCTGAACAGAAGCTACCGGACGGTCTGCTATAGGGCTGGGTGCAGGCGGTCGGTGACGTCGCGGCGGCGCTGATCGAGCACTTCGGCCAATTGCGGCTTCAGCCGACCATAGCGGGAACTCGGCACCGGGACCGAGATCGCATAGATGCGTCCCAACGCATCCCGCAGCGCAAATCCGAGGGCAGAGACGCCCTCGGTGTGGCTGTCTTCGTCCACGGCAAGGCTGCCGCTGCGGATCGACTGAATTTCCTGCAACAGCGTCGGCAACTGGCTCATGGCGGCCGGATCGCTCTCGCTTTCCGCCAGCGCAAGGCGGGCGGCCTCCGCCTCGTCGAGGCAGGCGAGGGCGGCCTTGCCATTGGCCGTCGTGGTCAGGGGAAAACTCTCGCCGATGCTGGAAACCGTGCGCAGCCGGTGACGGCCGACGATCTGGTCGATGAACAGCATCTTGGTGCCGTCCATGATCGCGAGGTCCACGGTTTCGCCGGTCTCATCCGCAATGCTTTGCATCACCGGGCGCAGAATGTCCTTGGTGTCGCGCACCGAGGCTTGCGCCAGCATCTGGATCTCCGGGCCGAGACGGATGCCGCCACTGCCGTCCTCGGTCGAGATGAACCCCTCCGAGGACAAGGTGCCCACAATACGCTGTACCGTAGAGCGGGGCAAATTCACCTTGCGCGCAATCTGGCCGAGACTCAGGCCGCCGGTCTCCTGACCCAGGGCGCGCAGGATGTCCGCGGCGCGCGCAATCACCTGAATACCATTGGTTTTTTGCTCTTTTTCGGTTGTCATCCTGATCCGATCTTGGGTTCCAGCCCGGTGACGGCCCGCCTTTACGCTAGTCCGCGATACGGTGCAAATCAAGAGTTGACCGCTATATGATACACATGCACCATGATGCAGAACATCTGACTGAGTCTTTGGGAGGACACGATGGCCATCACGGTGCGTGGGATCGAATTTCAGGAAAATGACAACAACGATATGGGGCTGGAGTTTGTGAACCTCAGTCACCGTTACGGCTTCCAATGCCCGAACTGGCCGTATTTCAAGGACGTCCAGATCGATCGCAAGCACTACATGGCCAAGTCCGGCGTGTTGTCCCAGACGATCACCACCACGATGCATGTCACCACGCATATCGACGCGCCTGCCCATGTGGTGCAGGGCACGCCTTTCATTGACGAGGTGCCGCTGCCGCATTTCTTCGGCTCCGG
>CAZRUV010000103.1:6362-11927 GCA_964603315.1 uncultured Rhodobacterales bacterium | reverse complement strand
AAACCGATTGGAATAAAACGAGATGTCAGGAACTGCACTTCAACGTGAGTTCACAACTCTTATCTCAATCACAGGCTGAATTGGTGCGTTGCGCCGCCGAGCCCCTGCCGTCACAGTGTATCTGTCACTGGAGGACGCCATGGACATCGAAAACAGGATCGTAGCGGTCACGGGCGCGGGTCACGGCATCGGGCGGGCCTTGTGTCATGCCTTTGCACAACATCGCGCGCGCGCCGTGATCTGCATCGATCTTGACTTTGAAGCGGCGCAACAGACCGCCAGCCTGATCAATGGCTTACCGGTAAAAGCTGATGTGGCGAGCGAAGAAGCGATCATGGGCGTCATCGATCATGCCGAAGATGTGGTTGGTCCCATCGATATCTTCTGTTCGAACGCAGGCATCCTCGTTCAGGGTGGCCTGGACGTGTCAAACGACGATTGGGACCGCGTATGGCACGTCAACGTCATGTCTCACCTCTGGGCCGCGCGCCATCTGGTTCCGAGAATGGTCGCCCGTGGGGGCGGCTACCTCCTCAACACGGCGTCAGCGGCGGGCCTGCTCAATCAAATCGGTGCGGTGTCCTATGGCGTCAGCAAGCACGCAGCCGTCGGCCTTGCCGAATGGTTGGCGATGACCCATGGCGATCAGGGCATCAGGGTATCGTGCCTGTGTCCGCAAGGCGTGCGCACCGACATGATTGCCGGGCACGAGGATCACGTGGCGGCGGCCGACGGGATACTGGAGCCCGACGTGGTCGCAGAGATCGCCATTCGCGGGATCAGGGACGAAACGTTCCTGATATTGCCGCATGAAAAAGTCAGCGAATACATGGCGTTGAAGGCCAATGATTATGAGCGCTGGTTGGGCGGAATGCGCAAGCTCAACCGCATCTATCAGGGATAGACGCCCTACCCGCGCGGTTCCACGGGACGCATCAGCCCTTCCTGCGCGACGGATGCAATCAAACGCCCCTCGCGATCGTATATCTTGCCGCGGTTGAAGCCGCGCCCGTTCCCGGACCACGGGCTGTCCATGGTGTAGAGGTGCCAGTCGCAAAATTCGGCGGGTGCGTGAAACCACATGGCGTGGTCAAGGCTCGCGGCCATCACGCGCCCGGTGAACCAGGTTTGCCCGTGCGGCCTGAGCGCCGTGCCAAGCAGGTTGAGGTCGGACGCATAGGCCAGCAGGCAATGCTGAAGAGACGGTGCGATCCCGCGTGCCGCGGCCATGCGGAACCACAGATGCGAAACATCGTCGGCAGGTTCGGGCGTAAAGAAATCGCGCGGCGCTACCTCGCGGATGTCGATGGGACGCGGGCGCAGGAACTCTTCGTGGTATTTCTCGGGGATCCTGTCCACGACGGCGGCGCGCAACGCGTTTCGGTCCGCCAGCCCATCGGGGCCGTCGACCTCCGGCATGGGGTGCTGATGCGCCCAGCCGTCTTCGGCCACATGAAACGACGCGGACATGTTCAGGATCTGCCGCCCGTGCTGGATCGCAACCACGCGACGTGTGGTAAAGCTGCCGCCGTCCCGTGCGCGATCCACCTGATAGACAACCGGCACTTCGGGGTCACCGGGCCGGATGAAATAGGCATGCAGCGAGTGGCACAACCGATCCTCGACCGTCCGGTAGGCCGCCGCCAGCGCCTGTCCGATCACCTGCCCGCCAAAGATGCGGGTCGAGGTCTCACCGCCCTGCCCCGTGCCGCGGAACAGATCCACTTCGAGCCGTTCGACGGCCAGCAGGTCCAGCAGGGTTTGATGTGCGTCGGTCATGGCCTGTCCATGTCACATCAGCGCGCCATGCACCAGCGCCTTGAGCTCGGCGCGGGCGGGCGTGCTGGACGATGGTGTGAGTTGGGTGAACAGCACGGCAGAGATGTCCTGCATCGGGTCGATCCAGAAAAAGGTCGACGCCATACCGCCCCAACTGAAATCACCGCGAGAGGATGGCACCCGGCTGCGCGCGGGATCCAGCACCACGGCGCCTCCGATGCCAAAACCCACGCCTTCCATCGGTTGCTCGGCAAAGCTCTTGGGGCCAAGGCTTGCAATGTCACCGGGCAGGTGATTGGACATCATGAACCGCATGGTGGACGGCGACACCAACCCCTGCCCGCCTTGCCGCACCGCTTCGGCAAAGCGCATGTAGTCGTCGATCGTGCCGACAAGGCCACCCCCACCGCTAAAGCAGGTCGTGCGCCGGAAAGGTGATCCCGCCGCGTCGTCATAAAGCCGCAAATCGGCGCTGTCCGGGGCGGCCGATTGAATGTCCATCGGGTTGCCCGGCAACCTTGTGTAAAGCGTCGCGAACCGGTCAAGCGCCTCGTCTTGCACGACAAAACCGGTGTCAGACATGCCGAGCGGCCCCAGCACCCGCCGCTGAAACACCTGATCCAACGGCGCGCTCTCGACGACTTCGATGACACGCCCGATAACGTCGATGCCAACCGAGTATTCCCATCGCGCACCAGGCTGAAAGGCCAGTGGCAACTGGGCCAGTGCGGCGCATTGCGTCGCGAGCGTGCCCGAGGTCGGCTTGAACAAAAGATCCCGCTCCGCCATCGCCTCGGCCAGCAGGCCGGGATTGAACGGGTAGCTGAAGCCAGCGCGATGCGTCAAAAGCTGGTGCAAAGTCGGGATCGCGCAGGCCTCGGTTTCGTCCAGCGCGCTTGCATTCGGCGCCAGAGCGTGCAGTCCGGCAAATTCGGGCAGAAAACGCGACAGCGGCGCATCGAGGTGCAGCCGCCCCTCCTCCACCAGCATCATCAGGATGAGCGAGGTGATCGGCTTGGTCATCGAATAGATGCGCGCCACGGTATCCCGACTGAAGGGTGCCGCGCGTTCCAGATCACGCACACCGGCATCTGCATAGAACACCTCTTGCCCGTGTTGCCGGATCAGGACGGACAGTCCTGCCAAGCGGCCCGTGTCGACGTTGCGCAGCGTCCAGTCGGCAATGCGGCCAAGCCGTGCAGGATCGAGCGTCAGGCTCATCCCAGGGCCTTCAGCCCGCTCGACGCAAAGAGTGGCACGTAGGCGCCCAATTGCATCGCACGCTCGGGGTTTGACGCGTTGCCATCGAGCGCGCGTTTGAGCACGCCCTGGATGATCGCGCCCATGCGAAAAAAGCAGAACGCGACGTAAAAGCCGAAATTGTCGATCCTGTCGATGCCGCGCCGTGCGCAATACGCCTTGAGGAACGCGCCATCGGACGGCAATCCGAGGGCGGCCCGGTCGACACCGGCGAGCCCGCGCCCCTCGCGGCCCGGTGGCAATTGCCACTGCATGATGACGGAAGCCAGATCTGCATAAGGGTGTCCGATGGTGCTGAGCTCCCAGTCGAGCACAGCCAGACAGCGCGTCCCGTCCGCCTCGTAAATCATGTTGTCGATACGGTAATCCCCGTGCACCAAGGTGCGTTGCCCGTCATCTTCGGGCATCTCGGCGTCCAGTCGTTCGATCAGGCGGTCCATGTCCGCGATGGGCTGCGTTTCGGAGGCGCGGTACTGTTTGGTCCAGCGTGCCACCTGCCGCTGCAGGTAGTGCCCGGGCGGGCCGTAGTCGCTTAGGCCCACAGCTTCCACATCGACATCGTGCAACGCGGCAAGGACGCGGTTCATGTCGTCGATGACGGCGGCCCGGTCGGTTGGCGTCAGTTCATCCAGCGTCGGTTCGTTGAAATTGCGGCCTGCCACGTGATCCATCACGTAGAACTCGGACCCGATGATGGACGTGTCCTCGCACAAGAGATGCATGTGCGCCACGGGCACGTCAGAACCTGCCAGCGCCTTTTGCACGCGATATTCGCGGTCGACCGCGTGTGCGGATTTGAGAAGCTGCCCGGGCGGCTTGCGCCTCAACACATAGTCACCGGCAGCGGTCTGCAATCGGAATGTCGGGTTTGACTGCCCGCCGGCGAATTTTGTGGCGGTGAATTCGGCGTCAAATCCGGGCAGCTTGTCGCGCAGATACGCGCCCACGGCGGCGTGATCGAGTGTCTGGGTGTCGCTCATGTCGGGTCTCCAAACTCCTGCGCGAGGGCCTGGCCCGCGGCCGCATATTCCCGGGCGATTCTGTCGACCAGCTCCGCCACGGGCACGCGCGCGGTGACGGCGCCGATCCCCTGCCCCGCACCCCAGATCGTTTTCCACGCCTTGGGTTTTGACGATCCGCTAGAAAAATTCATCGACGACGCGTCCGCCGTGGGCAGATTGTCCGGGTCCATGCCCGCCGCCTCGACCGAGCCGCGCAGGTAGTTGCCCCAGACGCCCGTAAAGAGCGAAGAGTAGACGATATCCTCTGCGCCGCTCTCCACGATCATGTCCTTGTAGCCCTCATCCGCATTCGCCTCTTCGGTGGCGATGAAGGGCGAGCCGACATAGCCGAAATCGGCGCCCATTGCGCGTGCCGCGAGCACCGATTGCCCTGTTGCGATGGCCCCGGACAAGGCCAGCGGGCCGTCAAACCACGTGCGGATTTCCTGAATGAGCGCCATGGGCGATTGCTGTCCCGCGTGCCCCCCCGCTCCGGCGGCCACAGCCACAAGACCATCCGCCCCCTTGTCGATGGCCTTGCGTGCAAAGGTGTTGTTGATGATGTCATGCAGCACGATCCCGCCACAACTGTGTGCGGCCTCGTTCACCTCCACCCGCGCGCCGAGGCTGGTGATCCAGATCGGCACCTTGTGGCGGACACAGATCTCAAGGTCGCGGTCCAGCCGGGTGTTGGATCGGTGCACGATCTGGTTGACCGCGAATGGGGCTGCCGGTCGATCCGGATGGGCCTGATTGTGGCGGTCAAGCTCTTCGGTGATCCGGGTGAGCCAGGCCTCCAGCAACGGCGGCTCGCCCTCTGCCTCCCGGGCATTCAGCGCCGGAAACGACCCCACGATGCCTGCCTTGCATTGCGCAATCACCAGATCGGGTACGGAGATGATGAACAGGGGCGCGGCAATCATCGGCAAACGCAGCCCGCGCAGGGCGGGCGGCAGGTCACGGTCGGATCTCATGGAAATGCCCCCGCTTCTGCCCTGTTCAGATGCTGAAATCCAAAACGCACGCCTCAGAGCACCTCGAACAGACCGGCAGCGCCCATGCCGCCGCCCACGCACATGGTGCAGACGACGTGTTTGGCGCCGCGCCGTTTGCCCTCGATCAGGGCATGGCCGACCATGCGCGCGCCGGACATGCCGTAGGGGTGCCCGATCGAGATCGCGCCACCGTTCACGTTCAGCAATTCGTCCGGAATGCCAAGCTGATCGCGGCAATAGAGGACCTGCACCGCGAAGGCTTCGTTCAGTTCCCACAGGTCGATGTCATCCATTGTCAGCCCATGTGCCTTGAGCAGCTTCGGCACGGCAAAGACCGGGCCGATCCCCATCTCGTCCGGCTCGCAGCCCACCGCCACGACGCCCTTGCAGCGGCCCAGGGGGGCGAGGCCCTTTTGCTCGGCCCGTTTGGCCTCCATCACCACACAGGCCGACGCGCCGTCGGACAGTTGCGAGGCATTGCCTGCGGTGATGTACTTGCCTTCCTTCACGTGGATGCCGTCTTTGAACAC
>CAZRUV010000103.1:0-6262 GCA_964603315.1 uncultured Rhodobacterales bacterium | reverse complement strand
GTCTCCGCGGTCTCCAGCATGGTCATGTAGATCTCGGGCTTGCGGTCGCGCAGCATCGGGTCAGGTGAGGCACGCATTTCGGGGGTCTGGACGAGCGAAACGGATTCGACGCCACCCGCTACCATCACATCGACACCATCATGTGCCACCTGCTTGCACGCCGTGGCGATGGCCATCATGCCGCTGGCGCATTGCCGGTCGACACTCATCCCGGCGGTCGTGACCGGCATGCCGCCGCGAATGGCCGCTTGCCGCGCGATGTTGCTGGATTGGTGACCCTGCTGGAGTGCTGCACCCAGGATCACGTCCTCGACCTCTGCCGGGTCCAGCCCCGCCCGGTCCACCGCATGCGCAATCACATGGGCCGCAAGCGTCTGGGGTGGCATTGCCTGAAAGGCGCCGCGATAGGCTTTGCCGATGGGCGTACGAACGGTGGAGACAATGACGGCGTCGCGCATATTGTGATGTCCTTCCTGGTGGGGATCATTGGACTGGGGCGCTGCCCCAGACCCCGGAGTTTAGTGGGCAAGATGAAGAGGGATCGGGGTCTGCGTCAACTCTCGAACGCGGCGCGAAAGAGGTTGGGGCCGGACATGACCTGAATGCCACCCGAGACGGGCAGAACAGCACCTGTCAGATAGGCACCACCCATGCCGCAGAGGAACTGAACGCAGCCCGCGATGTCCTCGTCCCGGCCCACACGGCCCAGGGGCACGTCCTGTCCGACCTTGGCGCGCATCTCTTCGTCCGCGGTGGCGAAGGCGGTCATCTTGCTGACAAAGGGACCGGGTGCGAGCGCGTTGACGGTGATGTGGTGCGGGGCGAGTTCCTTGGCCATGATCTTGGTGAGGTGCAAGACGGCAGCCTTGGAGGCCGCATAGCTGTAGGCGCCATCGCCCAGTGGCGCGTCGCCCATGACAGAGCCCACATTGATCACGCGCGCGGGGTCCTCTTCGGTGCCGGTGGCGATCAACGTCGGCAACAGGGCCTGCGTGAGGTGAAAGAGGGCGGCGACATTCACGTTCATGACCTTTTCCCAGGCCGCATGGGGAAACTGGCCCATCGGTGCGCCCCAGGTCACACCGGAATTGTTCATCAGGATATGGAGCACATCCGTGCGTTCCCTGACCTCTGCGACGAGGGCGGCGATCCCCTCTTCGGACCCGAGATCGGCTGCGAACCCTTCGGCGCTGCCCGGGGCATCCATGGCGTTCAGCGCGTCCGCCGCCTCGGCACAGGCCGCGCCCTTGCGGCTTGCAATCAGAACCCGTGCTCCCGCCATCACGAGGCCCGTGGCGGCCATCCGCCCGATCCCCGTGGCGCCGCCGGTGACAAGCGCCACCTTTCCATGCAGTGAAAACAGTGTTTTGGGGTCCATCCCGCATCCTCCCTGATGTGCCGGCTGCCGCCACGTCGTGGTGCGACCCGCTTTACAGCGCAGGCCGCCCGGGCGCAGGATGCAACCAAAGGTGCGGGAGGTACACCCCATTCCCGCGACGTCATCATGGGAGGAAGGCGCACCATGCACGCCATGCTGAGCAAGTGCTCCGGCGGGCCAGACACGCTGGAATGGACGGAACAGCCGACGCCGGAGCCGAACAAGGGCGAAGTGCGTATTGCCGTACACGCCGCTGGCGTGAACTTTCCCGACACGCTGATCATCCGCGACCTGTACCAGATCAAACCGCCTCGACCTTTTGCCCCGGGCGGTGAGGTGGCGGGTGTCGTCGAAGCGGTCGGTGACGGCGTGACCAACTTGGCCGTGGGTCAACGGGTGCTCGCCATGACGGGGTTCGGGGGCTTTGTCACGCAGATCTGCGCCCAGGCCAGCGCCTGTGTGCCCATACCGGACGACATGCCGTTTGAAACGGCGGCCTGCTTTCTCTTTACCTACGGCACGTCGCACTACGCGTTGAAGGATCGCGGCGCATTGTCGCCGGGCGAAACCCTGTTGATCCTTGGGGCGGCGGGCGGCGTGGGTGCTGCGGCAATCGAGTTGGGCAAGGCCACCGGTGCGCGGGTGATTGCCGCTGTCAGTTCCGAAGACAAGGCGGCGTTCTGCCGTGAGTTGGGCGCGGACGAGACCATCATATATCCCCGTCGCATGGACCGCGACGCCCAAAAGGCGCTGAGCGGAGAGATCAAGCGGTTGGCTGGTCCGAACGGTGTCGATGTCGCCTATGACGCGGTGGGTGGCGATTATGCCGAGCCTGTGATCCGCGCGATGGCCTGGGGCGGGCGCTATCTGGTGGTAGGATTTCCAGCGGGCATTCCGTCAATACCGCTGAACCTGACCTTGCTGAAATCCTGCCAGATTGTCGGCGTCTTCTGGGGTGCCTCGATCTACCGTGATCCGAAAGGCCACATGCAGAACGTCCAGGAACTCTTTGATCTACATGCAAAAGGCAAGATCTCGCCACGCATTTCGGCACGCTTCGCGATGCAGGATGCCGCACAGGCCCTCACCCTCGTGGCGGACCGAAAGGCGATGGGAAAAATCGTCCTGACCGTAGGAGACACAAAATGACCCGCCAGATCGTCGTGACGGCCCTGCCGCAAGGGGCGCTTGGCCCCGAGCATTTTGAACTACAAACTGTCGACACGCCCGAACCGGGGCCGGGCGACGCACTCTTGCGGGTGATCGTGATGAGCATCGACGCCGCCAACCGCAGCTGGCTGCAGGGTGCAACCTATCGCGATGCAGTCAAGCCCGGGGACGCCATGCCGACCTACGCCATCTGCGAAGTGATCGAAAGCGCTTCGACCCGCCTTGGCCCCGGGGATCTGGTGGCCGCCGAAGCGGTGTGGGCCGATCACGTTGTCCGGCCCGCGCACAAGGTGCAAAAGCTTCCCAAGGTCGCCCACCTCACCCATTTGCTGAGCGTTTACGGCATTGCAGGCAAGACGGCGTTTCACGGGTTGCTGCAGATCGGAAAACCGCTGGCGGGCGATACGATCGTGGTGTCGGCCGCGGCAGGGTCGGTCGGCGGCTATGTCGGGCAGATCGGCAAGGCGCTTGGCTGCCGCGTTGTGGGCATCGCGGGGGGCGCCGAAAAGTGCAGCTACGTGACCGGGGAACTCGGCTTTGACGCCTGCGTGGACTACCGCGCAGGTGGCGTGTTCAAGGCGTTGCGCGCCGCCTGCCCCGACGGTGTGGACGTCTATTTCGACAATGTGGGTGGCGAGATCCTCGAATCCACGCTGAACCTGATGAACGAACGCGGGCGCGTGGTGTGCTGCGGCGCCATCAGTCAATACGATACCACCGCGCCGACGGGCCCGCGCAATCTGCCTGGTGTGGTCGTCGTCAAGCGTCTGCGGATGGAAGGCTTCATCGTCATGGACTTTGCCCGCGACGACGCAAAGGCTGTGCGCGCGCTGCAGGCCTGGGTCGCGGCTGGGCAGATCAAGGTGACCGAGGATGTGGTTGACGGGTTGGAAAACGCGCCTGCGGCGCTGATCGGCCTGCTGGCCGGTGACAACACGGGCAAGCGCATGGTCCGCGTGGGCCCTGATCCGTGAACGCGCGGGACCGGAGCCTCGCTGCCCTGCAAGCACGGGTGGGTGACGTGTTCGGCCCATCGCGCTGGATTGACGTGGATCAGGACATGATCGACCGGTTTGGCGCGGTCACGCATGACGACCAATTCATTCATGTTGACCCGGACCGCGCCGCGCAAACCCCGCTGGGTGGAACAATTGCCCATGGTTTCCTGACGCTGAGCCTTGCCAGCCGGTTTGCCTATGACTGTTTCGAGGATCTGCCGGGTCAGCGCATGGGCATCAACTACGGGTTTGACAGGTTGCGCTTTCTGACCCCTGTGCGGCCCGGACAACGGGTGCGTGGCCAGTGTACGCTGCGTAAGGTCGTGCCGCGTGGTACAGACGGGCTGTTGCGCACGGTGATGTTGGAGATCGAGATTGAGGGCCATGACACCCCGGCTCTTGCCGCCGACTGGCTGGGGCTCATCTTGTTCGACTAGCCCGCAAGCAACGCTGGACAGACCCGGCCCCTGCCCGCTAACAGTCGAAAGACAAAAGGAATTATCAAAATGCTTTCGATCCTCGTCCTGAATGGCCCCAACCTCAACCTGCTGGGCCTGCGTGAACCGGAGATTTACGGCGCCGCCACCCTGCCCGAGGTCGAAGCGCAGGTAACAGCCTATGGCGCGGAACAGGGTGTGACCGTGACGTGCCAGCAGTCGAACCACGAGGGCGCCCTCGTCGACGCCATCCACGCCGCCCGTGGAACGCAGGATGGCATCATTCTGAACGCCGGGGCCTATACCCACACCTCCATCGCCCTGCGGGACGCGATTGCGGGCACGCAGGTCCCCACGGTTGAACTGCATCTCAGCAACATTCACGCCCGCGAAACGTTCCGCCATCACAGCATGATCGCGCCTGTGACCGTGGGTATGATTTGCGGCTTTGGTGCGTCAGGGTATAGTCTGGCTCTGGATGCACTCATCGGCCATTTGGGGGGGACCGAATGAAAAGCTACCTCAACAGGTTGGCAAATTACCAAACGGTCCAGGACCTTTGGGAAGCACATACAGACAAGATGGCCGAGTTTGGGTTTGACCGGCTGCTTTACGGCTTTACCCACTACCGGTCCGGGGCGTCGCTGGGCGATCCTGAAGATTTCATTATCCTGACCAATCACAACCAGGATTATATGAATGTTTTCATAGGGGAGCAGCACTATCTTCATGCACCGATGGTGAACTGGGCGCTGAACAATGACGGCGCGGGCAGCTGGAGCGTGATCGGCGAAATGCGCAAGGCCGACCAGCTGACGCCACAAGAGATGCGCGTGCTCGCGTTCAACGCCTCCATGGGGGTCAAGGCGGGCTACACGATCAGTTTCAAGGCGATCTCGGCCCGGTCCAAGGGCGCGATTGCCCTGACCGCGCGCGAGGGGACGAGCCAGGAAGAGGTCGACGCCATGTGGGAAGAACATGGCACCGACATCCAGTTGATGAACAAGATTGCGCATCTCAAGATCCTGACCTTGCCCTATGTGTCGCCCAAACGGGTGCTCACGCGTCGGCAGCGCGAGGCGCTGGAATGGGTCGGCGACGGCAAGACAATGCAGGATATTGCCGTCCTCATGGGCCTGACCTCCGCCACGGTTGAAAAGCACCTGCGCCTTGCACGCGAGGCGTTGGCGGTCGAGACAACCGCGCAAGCTGTGCTCAAGGCGGCATTTGCAAACCAGATGTTCATCCTTGAAGCGTAAGCCTCTGGTCCCGCGCGATTTTTCTGTGTTCTGGCAATACGTATCGGCCTGATTTCTTGCGTGTGCATCCGCAGGACATGCAAAATAATGACAAATTCGCCCCGGAAAAGGTTTCAATATTTCGTCAGGTAAGGAATCCCCCACTTTCGAATTTGCCCAAAAATAGCGAACCTGTGATCGTTCCGTGAGTGGTGGCTTTGGCCAGGGAACATAGAGACCGACCTGCCGTGATTTCGGCGGCTCTTGGCTTCTGTTCCGGGTTCATCCCGAACCGGCCTGCTTGTGTATTTATCCGCAAGTGGGTCGGACCCAGCGTCCGTCTGTCTCATCCCCGTGGCGAGAGGGCGCAACTCAAAGGCGGGATCGTGCCCCCAAACGCGATCCCGCCGACTCTACCCTTCCGTCCACAAATGGTCTGTTGCGTGCCGAATGGCCGCACGCATCTCGTCGTCGAGCGCCGAATGGGTCTGCCCGCCCAGGATTCGCAATCGGGCGGCGGGCCATACCGCATCCAGTTCCCACGGCGCGCGCAAGGGGCAGGACGGATCATGGCGACTGTGAATCATCTGGCAGGGGATGTGGGCAATGCGTTCCATGTTTTGCAACAGCGCGTCAGGCGCCAACCAGGCGCCCTGCGCGAAGAAATGCGTGACGATTCGTGCAAATCCAAGGCGGAACTCCGGGTCGGCGTAGCGCGATCCCGGTGCGTGGATGTCCGCGCCAAAGATGCCCGCCTCCCATGTGCACCACGCATCCGCTGCCGCCTGCGCCGTTGCCGGGTCGCGCAACCGTCTGGCATAGGCTGCGATACGCGCTGGTGTCTCCGCCGGGTCCGGACCGACCTCGGGCACATGTCCGGCAAAGGCGGCATAGGCCTCGGGGAAGATGTTGCCGATATCTCCGTATAGCCACCGCAGGTCGCGCGGCGTCGTTGTCGCAACGCCCGCCAACACCATCGCCGCAACGCGATCGGGATGCGTCTGCGCATAGGCCAACCCCAGCGTGGACCCCCACGACCCG